>JANXAD010000017.1 GCA_025062245.1 Thermodesulfobacteriaceae bacterium
CATCAAGGTTTTAACTTAAGGCCTTTATGCCAGAGGCTTTCAAGAATTCTGAGAAAAGTGCAAGGCCACTTCTTGGTATAATTATTCTCTTTGAAAGACCTAATTTAAAAGGGAGAAGAGTTTGGTTTGACATAAGTAAACATCATTTTGAAAATTTTCATTTTACCTACTGGGTGATATTATATAAAAATATTGGAGAATTAAGAAAAGACAAGACTTTTGGGCTTTTCTTTATCCTACCATCGACAAATTGGAGATATGAGACCATAAAATTAGGGACTTCCAAAGAGAGACCCTGCTTTATCCTCTCTCCATTTATGCTTGTATCTATTCTTGGTTAATTTCTTTAAAAAGTATTTGATCCTTTTCTACATAAGCCAAGAAGGCTTGCCCTTTTAAGCCTCTTTCTTTTAAAAAGATTAAAGATTTCTTTAAATCCTCTATTTGGAGTTTTTCTAAGGTTTCAGAACTTAAGTTTGGGTGATGATGTTTATAATAACCACAATTTTCATGGGAAATAAGAATAACCTTTTTAATTTGATGGGCATAAATTAAAAGATTTAGACGTTCTATTAGGGAGCTTTCTTGCTTAGGAATAAAAGCAGGTCCCCCAGCAATTACTACCAAATCACTGGTTTCTACCCCTAAGTCTTTCTTCAGAAAGTCCAGGGTTGCTTGAACAAATCTTTCGTCACTACAAAAAATTACCAAATTTCCACTAAACCTATTTATAAATGGTCTCTTCTGAGAGGTATTTAATAATTTCACTCACCAACCCCCTATAATGGTAGTATATTTAAACCTTTAATTTAGTTTGCCTTCCTATTTTGTAAAGTCTTTTTTTATAAATTCCATATCCTTTGGGAAACCTTTAATTTTATTTAAGAGGCTTAAATAAAAAAATTTACTTTAATCACATTTTAATCCTTGGAAAGGGAGAAAGTTTTTTTTAAATTTTATGAGTGAAGAAAGATTAAATCTTGAAGAGCAAAAGTTATAAAGTATAACTGACAAGTCCCATTACAAAGTATAACTGACAAGTCCCAAATCATATGGACGCATACAGATACTTGACAAAATTAAAGAATTTTATAAAATTTTTTTAAAAACTTTTTGATAATTTCTAATTTTTGAAAACACAATAATCTTTATTTAAAAAAAATGGAAATTTTTAGAAAAATAGAAAAAATATGCTTAAAAATTTAAAAACTTCTCTCTAATTTAATTTTTAACGCTTTTTAAAAGATAAAAGGCAATTTTTACTTTTTACTTTTTAATATAAAAATACATAATATTTTTTGAAAATATTGAGAAGTAAAGGGGAGGTGAAAAAAAATTGTTAAAAATAAAAATTAATTTTAGCAATTTTTAAGTAAATTTAAAAAATTGTAGGAGGGGAATTTATGAAAATATTAGTACCAACGGATGGTTCGGAACATGCAATGAAAGCTGTAAGGAGAGCACTTGAATTTGCAGAAAAGGGTGGAGTAGAGGTAATTCTTATGGCCATAGCCTATAACGTTTCTCCAGATATGGTTGAATTTCCTGGAGATATTTTGGAAAAGCTTGATGCTGAAGCTCAAGAAGCTTTAAACAAAGCTAAAAAAATTTTTGATGAAAAGGGTATTCCTGTTAAAACTGTTCTAGAAAGAGGGGTGATGCCAGCTAATAATATAATAAAAAGAGCTGAAGAGGATAAAGTAGATTTAATAATTATGGGACATAGAGGTAAGGGAGAATTTCCAGGAGGTGGAGTGGGAAGTACGGCAGCCAAAGTAGTATTATATGCACCATGTAATGTTTTAATTGTTAGAAAGTAAATAAAAGGGGGGTGATAAAATGAAAAAATTGTTTGCTTTAGTTAGTTCAAGTTTGGGGGCTTTAACTTTTTTTCCTCAGATAGTTTGGGCTAAAGGAAAAGCAGAGACTTTAGTGGTGGTAGCCTATACCAAAGGTGTTACAGGGTTAAACCTTTATTGGGCAAATCTTTACAATGATAACATGTTTCTTTTTACTATTTTAACAGGTTGTATCATGCCTATAGCAGGATTAGTTCTTGGATGGATAGGAGACTGGTTGATAAGATTAACAGGTATTGATGTTTCAAAAAGAGAACTTGCAGAACACTAAAAAAGGAGGGGGTAAGTTATGGAGTGGTTATATTTACACATGCCGATTTCAGGAGTTGATATCTTTTGGCCTGGTTTGGTGATCTTGGGTTTGGGAGTTGGAATCTTAGGTGGTTTTTACGGAATGGGTGGAGCTTGGATGATTACTCCAGGGTTAAATATTTTAGGATTCCCTATGGCTTTTGCTATCGGAACAGATATTGCTCACATAGCTGGGAAATCCATTGTTTCAACTATGAGACATGCAAGATTTGGAAATGTGGACTATAAATTAGGCGTAGCTATGATTTTGGGAACCATAGCAGGATTTGAAGTAGGAGCTCAAATGATTATGTGGTTTGAAAGAATTGGTAAAGTTGACTTATATGTTAGAATTATATACTTACTTATTCTTGCCTTTATTGCCTATTTGGTTTATTTAGATTTCAAAAAGTTGAAATCTAAGAAAGAAGTAGGTAGTGCTAAGGTTGATAAACTTGAAACAGGTATTACCTGGTATAAAACCCTTCATAAAATTAAAATTCCTCCTGTAATGCACTTTAAAGAAGCTATGATAACTTGTTCAGTATGGCTCCCCTTAGGAGTTGGATTTTTTACAGGTTGGATAGCTGGTATACTTGGGATTGGTGGTGGTTTAATAAGAATGCCTGCTTTGATTTATTTTGTTGGATGTCCTACCCATGTGGCTGTAGGAACAGACCTGTTTGAAGTTATGATCTCAGGACTTTACGGAGCCTTTACCTACACTTGGAAAGGCAGAACAGAGTTGATTGGAGCCTTGGTTATGTTGTTAGGGGCTTCCTTAGGTGCTCAGTTTGGAGCAGTAGCTACTAAATATTTTAAGGGGATGCAAATAAGAATTCTTTTTGCTTCAGCTGTGGCCTGTGCTGCCATCTCCATTCTTCTAAAATTAATTGCCAGAATCTATCATATAGTAGTGTTAGATCATGCATCCTCAGTAGTTATCCTTGGTGGTGTTTTCGTAATCATGATGGTTATTCTTATAAAAACTATAGCAGGAATGAGACAAGAAGTTAGAATGAAAAAACAACAACTTACTTAAGTAAAGGAAGGAGGGATAGACTATGGCTATTAGTTGGAAAGATGCTCCCCTGGTAGAGAAATTTTTTATTGTGTATTTTGCTATAACCTTTATAGGAGGTATAATTGCTCTAATAGCTCTTTCTCCTAAGGAGTTTGGCCAGGTAGTTCAAGGAAGAACCATTGACTATGATGAGAAAAACATGATAGTAACTGTAGTTCTTGATGCCAGACAAGATGCTAAAAATCCCGATTATTCTATTTTACCACCTGTTAAATTTAAGCTTCCTGAAAAGGACTATATGAGGGGTCCTATACCAAAGGTAGGTAAAAGAATAAAACTTGATTTAGATAAAAAAGAAGTAGTTATTTTTGATGATGCTACTCAGAATTTCTTACATATCCCTATTGAGATTGTGGAAAAGAAAACGGGTATAAGAAAGGATGATCCTTTGGTAAAGGATAAAAAATTTCCTATTATTGATAAAGAAAAGAGCACAGTTACAACCTATTCTGCCAGATTACAGACTTACATAATCTTTAGAGTTCCTCAGGAACACATTGATCGTCCTCCTATTACTTGGGAAGCAGGAGATGAAGTAAGAATTTATTACAGAGAACCAGGTAAAGCTCATAAATTTATGAATGTAAGTAAGACAGATATTTATAAGAAGTAAAGAAACTTAAAGAAAATCTAACTTTTATTTAATCCCCCTCTTTTAGAGGGGGTTACATCTTTTTTTTCCAGATGCAAGTAAATCAGAGAAATATTGTAATCCTTGTTATTTTCAATTTAATTATCCTTTTGGAATTGTGTTTTAGTCTTGCCCAAGCCAGTAAAGATCCTGAAAATGTGGTAATTATATTTTTAAAATACTTTCTTTTTTTAATAATTCCTACTTTTATTATCGGAAGATTTGTGGTAAAAAGGCTTATAACTCAAGATGAACCAATATCTCAAGAAATTAAAATACCTCCCTTTAAGGAGGAACAAAAAATTTGGTATTCCCAACTTACTGAAAAGGAGGAATCCTTAAAAGAACCTTTGCAAATCCCTATAACTATAAAGGGAATAGCAAAAAAAAAGGTTTTTTTAGAAAGATTATCTATTTTATTTTTCGTAATGCTTATTGTTTCATTTTTTGATGGATGTGTAAATAAACTGTTACATCCTCCCAATTTGCTTAATCTTCTACCAGGACAATCGGTTAAAGTAAATGCACCCTTAGAAAAAAAGGTAAGTGGAGTTCATGAGTTAACTTATATTAGCACCTCAGAAGATATAAAGCTTGAATTTCAAGAAATTTATTCAGGATTTTGGCTTGGAGGAACGGAATGGAGAGGTATTTTGTCGGTTACTCCTAATATAAAACCAGGTCAATATCAGGTAACTATTCAAATAAAGGAATTTGAGTCTAAAAGACCCTTTGTGTTTATCGTAAGAATTCATGAAAGTATAGAGCATCTTAAGAAAAGTTCTATGTCTTTAATTAAGAAAACTATAGGAGTTTCACCCTGGATAGTCTTTATTACTTCAGCTTTTTTGATAACCCTTACCATCTTAAGTATTCTAAAATTTTCAAATAAAATTGAAGCTATTATGAGAGCTGATGGACAAGCTGAAGTATTTTATATCAAAAAAGGAGAGTTTGTTACAGAAATTGGCTTCGGATTAGGTAGTAAGAACAATCTTAAACCAGGAGATATTTTAAATCTTTATACCGATAAAGGACAACCTATAGGAACCGTTCTTGTTCAACGCACTGCAGAGGAATATTCAATTGGTATTGTGAAGACAGAGTCTAATGTTAAACCAGGTTTTATTGTGGCTTTAAAGAAGTAATAAAACGGCCATGATAAAAAAACTTGAAGGAGAAGATCTTTTAATTAAGTGGAGAAAATATCGTCCTTCTTCTCGTTTTCCTATGGTTGCAGTTCTTGACAATATAAGAAGTGCTTACAATGTAGGTTCCATATTTAGAACTGCTGAGTGCGCCTATATAAGTAAAATTATTCTCTGTGGGATTACTCCTCTGCCTCATAATCCTAAGGTAGAAAAAACTGCTTTAGGAACAAATAGAGTCCTTCCCTGGGAATATTTTGAAGATACCCTTTTAGCTATAAAAAATTTAAAAAAAGAGGGCTATCAAATAGGGGTCTTAGAAATTACGAACCAAAGCCTACCTATTCAAAGTCTTTCTTATAATTCATTTCCTTTAGCCTTGGTTTTAGGAAATGAGGTGACAGGTGTGGAAGAAAGAATTTTAAGAGAAGCAGATTTTACTTTAGAAATTCCTCTTTATGGAGAAAAGGAATCTTTGAATGTAGCTGTAGCCTTTGGAGTAGCTATTTTTTTATTAATAGAAAAATTGCGTAACCATGGGTAAATGTGCCCTTTGTAATCAAGTAAGCCCTTATATCTCTAATTTTTTAAATATTTGTAAAAACTGTTTAATAAATTTTCCTGAAAAAATTTCCCTTTTTGTAGAGAAAGCCCACGAAGAAAGTAGAAGAGTTTTTGGTTTTCCTGCTTTTCCACCTCAAACTTCCAAAGGGGTTAAATGTAAAGTTTGTGCCAATGAATGTGAGATCCCCTTAGGAAAAACTGGTTATTGTGGGCTTAGAAAAAATGAAGCTGGTAAACTTTTAGGCCCTTCTGTTTATGAAGCTAAGGTTTCTTGGTATTTAGACCCTCTTCCTACTAATTGTGTAGGAGATTGGGTTTGTCCTGCAGGCACAGGTTGTGGTTATCCTGAGTATGCCTATTGTCAAGGTCCTGAATATGGATATTATAATTTAGCAGTTTTTTTTCATGCTTGCAGTCTTAATTGCCTTTTTTGTCAAAATTGGCATTTTAGAGAACTTACTTTTAGACCTCAAACTAAGTCTTTAAAAGAATTTTTAAAAAGCTTAACCCCTTCAGTTTCTTGCATCTGTTATTTTGGTGGGGATCCCTCTCCTCAAATGCCCTTTGCTTTAAAGGCTTCCATTGAAGCTCTTAAAAATAAAAAAAACCGAATTTTACGCATCTGTTGGGAGACTAACGGTCTCATAAATAGGAATTTACTTAAAAAAGCTGTAGAGTTATCCCTTATTTCTGGAGGTTGTATCAAGTTTGATCTGAAAGCTTGGAATGAAAATTTGCATATAGCTCTAACAGGAATTTCTAATAAAAAAATTTTAGAAAATTTTATTTATGTTTCTCAATTTATAAAGGAAAGGCCTCAAGTTCCTCTTCTTATAGCAAGTACTCTCTTAGTTCCAGGATATATAGATGAAAGGGAAATTGAGGGAATAGCTAATTTTATTGCTAAATTAAATCCTGAAATTCCCTATAGGCTCTTAGCTTTTTATCCTCACTTTTATATGAAGGACCTTCCTCTTACCTCTAAAGAGTTAGCTTATAGGTGTTTAGAGATAGCTAAAAAGGCTGGTTTAAAGAGAATCTCTATCGGCAATATACATCTTTTAAGGTAAGGCCTTAAGAATAATAACCCTGTTTTATCTTTTGAGCTTCAATTCCTATAAAAAAGGCTAATTCTTTGAAAAGATTTTTAGAACCTTCCTCAGGAAGATTATCTAATAATTTATCTATTTCCAGGGCTTGACTTAAAAGAAAGTCCCCTAAGGTTTCAGAGGAGGAAAAACTTAAACCCTCAATTGTAGAAGCTTCTAAAACTTGAAAACCGATTTCTATTTTTTGTAAGATTTCCCCTAATTTTTCCCAATAATTTTCCTTAGAGACTTTTTCTTCTTTTATTTCAGCTAAAGCTATTTTTAAATATTCTTCAAAGGTAGAGTTAACTCTCTTGGAAGATGGAATATTTGTATTAAAATTACCTTCAAGTAGGGTTTTAAAGTAAATTTCCATAGGAGCCTCCTTTATGAAATATTTTAATCACTTTATCGGAAAAAAACAAGATTTCTTTAGATTTTTTATTATTCTGGTTATAGGGTTTTGGTTAACTTCCTGTGGATGGATTGTCGTTGGAGGTGGAGCTTATGAGGGTTATAAAGTGGGGACTGACCCAAGAACTATAGGAACTCAGATAGATGATAGAATTATTACTTCTAAGGTAAAGCTTAAATTGATAGAAGATCCAGTTACCAAGGCAAGAAAAATAGATGTAGATACGGTAAACGGAGTGGTAACTTTAACAGGGTTAGTAGATAGTGAAGAAGAGAGACAAAGAGCTATAAAAATTGCTGCCAGTGTAGAGGGTGTAAGAAAGGTAATTAACAATTTAAGAATAGAAAAAAGAACTGTAGTAAGTTATCTTTCTGATAAGGAAATAACTGCTAAAATAAAAGTTAAGCTGATTGAAGATTCAGAACTTAAAGCTTTATCTATTGATGTAGATACAGTAAATGGAGTAGTAACTTTAACAGGGATGGTAGAAAGTGAGAGGCAAAAATTTAAGGCTATAGAACATGCTAAAAGTGTCTCTGGAGTAAAAAAAGTTATAGATAATCTCCAAATTAAAGGTAAAGGTTATTAAAAAATTGTAGGAGGCTATAACAAATGGCTCTTAAACAAACTATAGCTTACAGTTATCTTAAAGCTACTAATCTTTCTCTTGAAAGGTTAGGGATAAGAGAAGTTTCTTTAAGTTCTGCTCCAAGATTTAAAGAATATCCAGAGGCTTCTAAAGTAAAACTTTCCTTAGGGGATTATCCTAAAACTAAAACTTTTTTTGAAATTTTAGAGGTTAGAAGAAGTGAAAGAGACTATAGAAAGAAGCCTATTAGTTTAAGGGAAATTGCATGGCTTTGTTATGCAGTGCAGGGGGTTACCGCAGTAGCTGGAACCTATCTTTTACGCACCGCTCCTTCTGCTGGAGCTCTTTATCCTATAGAAACCTATTTAGGGATAAACTTTTCTACAGATATAAAACCAGGAATTTATCATTTAGAAGTAAGAACTTTTTCTTTAGAACTTTTGAAAGAGGGCTATTTTGGTAAGGAATTAGCTAATTTAGCCTTAGGGCAAAGTTTTTTAGCCACAGCCAGTGTAGTTTTTATCTGGTCTGCAGTTTTAAGAAGAACCCTTTCTAAGTATGGAAGTAGAGGATTAAGATACATTTTTATGGATTGTGCTCATATCTGTCAGAATTTACTCTTAGCCTCAGAAGCTTTAGAGTTAAAAGCTTGTCCAGTAGGAGCTTTTTTAGACGAGGATTTTAACGAATTTTTAGGTTTAGATGGAGAAGAGGAAAGTGTTATTTATTTAGCCACAGTAGGGAAATAGTTTTCTTAACTTAATAACAGATTTGAGGTAAGGGTGCTTATGGAAAGAATAGTAGTAGAAGGTATTATGGGAACACCTATTATAATTGAAACAGGTGAATATGCTAAATTTGCCGACGCCTCTGTAGTAGTTAGACAAGGAGATACGGCGGTTTTGGTTACTGCCGTTATGGGTAAACCCTTAGAAGAGGTTTTAGATTTTGTACCCCTTTCGGTAGATTACCGAGAACAGTCTTCTGCTTGGGGTAAAATTCCAGGTGGATTTGTAAAAAGGGAGGGAAGACCAACGGATAGAGAAATTTTAGTTTCTCGTATGATAGATAGATCTGTAAGACCCCTTTTTCCAGAGGGTTTTTTTAATGAAGTAGTTATCACAGCTCTTACTCTTTCTGCGGATGACAAGCATGATCCAGATGTTCTATCTATTATAGGAGCTGGTACTGCTTTACATCTTTCTTCTATTCCTTTTGAAGGACCCTTGGTAGGTTTGAGAATTTGTAAACTTGGTGAAGACTTTTTGATAAATCCAAACTATGAAGAAAGACAAAAGGCAGAAATAGAACTGGTAGTTAGCTGTTCTTCTGAGGCCATTGTAATGGTTGAAGGAGGAGCTAAGGAGGTTGAAGAGGAAACCTTATTGAAGGCTCTTTATTTAGCTTTGGAAAATTCCAAGCCTTTACTTAAGGCTCAAGAATCTTTAAAACAAAAACTGGGGAAAACTAAAGTAAAAGTTTCCTCTATAGAACTTCCTGAGAATTTGAAAGTCCATTTTGAAACCTTTGGAATTTTTAAAATAAAAGAGGCTTTAGAAATTTCAGATAAAAAACAGAGAAAACAAAGTTTAGAAGAAATTTTTAGAGAGATTTTAAATACTTTACAGGGAAGTTATCCAGAATCTGTTTATTATTATCATTATAAGAAACTTATAAGTAAACTTTTGAGAGATAAGCTTTTCTTAGAAGGGAAAAGACTTGATGGACGAGGTTTTAGGGATATAAGAGAAATTAAAATAGAGCTTCATCCTTTTGAAAGACCCCACGGAAGTGCTATTTTTACTCGTGGACAGACCCAAGTTTTTGCTACGGTCACCTTAGGTTCCCAAGAAGGAGCCCAAATGGTAGAAACTATTTTTGAAGGGGAAACTTTTAAGAGATTTATGCTCCATTATAATTTTCCACCCTTTTGTGCAGGAGAGGCTAAACCCTGGGGACCTCCCAGAAGAAGAGAAATTGGTCATGGAGCCTTAGCAGAAAGAGCTTTGGAGCCCGTTATTCCTTCTGAGGAAGAATTTCCTTATATTATTCGCATTGTAGCTAATGTTTTAGAATCTAACGGCTCTACTTCTATGGCTACAGTTTGTGCCAGTTCCCTAGCTCTTTTTGATGCAGGAGTCCCTGTAAAAAAACATGTAGCTGGTATTGCTATGGGATTAGTATTAGAAAGAGGTAAGTATTTTATTCTTACTGACATTTTAGGAGATGAAGATCAATTGGGAGATATGGATTTTAAGGTAGCAGGAACTCAGGATGGCATAACCAGTGTGCAGATGGACTTAAAGGTGAAGGGAATTTCTAAGGAAATCATGAGAGAGGCTTTGCTTCAAGCTAAAGAAGCCCGTTTATCCATTTTGGAAAAGATGTATTCAGCTATAGCTGAGCCAAGAAGGGAGTTATCTCCCTATGCTCCTAAAATAGAAATTATTACGGTTCCAGAAGATAAGGCCTTCACTATCATAGGACCTGGAGGGAAAACGGTTAAAGAAATCAGGGAAAAAACTAATACTGTAATTTGGGTTTTAGAAGGAGGTAAGGTTTCTATAACCGGGCAAACTAAGGAATCTATAGAGGCAGCTAAAAAAATCATTTATGGGCTTATTGGAGAAATTGAAATAGGTAAGGTTTATGAAGGAAGAATTACCAGGATAGAGCCCTATGGAATTTTTGTGGAAATTTTTCCTGGAAAAATAGGACTTTTACATATCTCTAAAATGGAAAATCCTCCTAAGGATTTAAGAAGTGCTTATCAAATAGGAGAAACTATTAAGGTTAAGGTCATAGAGATTGATGAACTTGGAAGACCTAAGTTTAGTTCTGTTTTTATAGAGGAAAAGGATGTTATCAGAGCTCCCTTACTTTAAAAAAGTTGAAGAGAGTTATAAATTTCTTAAAAAAATTTTCCCCTTTTTTCCTGAAATAATTATTACCTTAGGAACGGGACTTTCATCCATAGCTGAGGCTCTTAAAGTAGTTCTCGTTTTACCCTATGGTGAAATTCCTCACTTTCCTATTTCTACTGTGGAAACCCATCGTGGACATTTAATTTTAGGATTTTGGGAGGGGAAAAAGATAGCAGTTTTGCAAGGAAGATTTCATTTTTATGAAGGTTATTCTTGTAAAGATTTGACCCTTCCCTTAAGGGTTTTATCTCTGTTTAAACCTAAGATTTATATAGTATCCAATTCAGCAGGAGGTCTTAATTTGAATTTTAAACCTGGAGATTTAATGCTTATTAAAGACCATATAAACCTAATTCCTGATAATCCCTTAAGGGGTGATAACCAAGAAGAATGGGGGCCAAGATTTCCAGATATGTCCCAAGCTTATAGTTTAAGACTTATTAATTTATTTAAAGAGGTAGCTCGTGAGCTTAAAGAGAAGATAAGGGAGGGTGTATATGTAGCTGTTCCTGGTCCTTCTTTAGAGACTCCTGCAGAAACTCGATTTTTAAGATTAATTGGTGCTGATGCAGTAGGAATGTCAACCGTGCCTGAGGTTATTGTAGCTGTTCATGCTGGAATGGAGGTTTTAGGAATTTCAGTCATTTCTAATGTGAATGATCCTGACCATTTTAAACCTATTCTTTTCTCTGAAGTTGTAGAACAATCTAAGAAGGCTGAAAAAAGGCTAACAACCCTTCTGAGAGCCTTTTTAGCTAAACTTTAAAAGACACTTTAAAATGGGAAAATTACTTATCAGTTATACCCCCTTTGAAATTAGAGTGGGGTTAATAGAGGAAGGGCAATTAGTAGAGTTATATATAGAAAGACCTGGAGAAAAGGGTTTAGTAGGAAATATTTACCAAGCTAAGGTTGTTAGAGTAGTTCCTGGGATCAATTCAGCTTTTTTAGACTTAGGACTTAACCGGACAGCCTTTCTTTTTGGAGATGACCTAATCCCTATTGGGGAAATAGATTGGGAAAAGGACCCTTCAGTAATTACTAATCTTCATGAAGTTTTAAAAGAGGGGCAGGAAATTTTAGTCCAAGTTATTAAAGAACCTATTGGAAATAAGGGAGCAAGAGTTTCAACCAATTTAACCTTACCTGGACACTATTTGGTTTACCTTCCCTTTATGAACCGAATAGGAGTTTCAAGAAAGATTAAGGATGAAGGAGAAAGAAAAAGATTAAAGGAAATGGTTGAAAAATTGAGACCTCCTTCTACAGGATGGATAATAAGAACAGCGGCTGTGGAGGCCACCTTAGAAGATTTGAAATCTGAGATGGAATTTTTACTCTGTCTTTGGAATGACATTAAGGAAAGGTCTGAAAAAACTAAAGCCCCTTCTTTAATTTATGAAGAATTAAATATAGCTTTAAGAGCCATAAGGGATCTTTTTAATAAAGAAATTTCTTCCATCGTAGTAGATAATTTGGAATTCTATTCTCAAATTATAGACTTTTTACAGAGATACTTTCCTCATTTAGTGCCCTATGTGGTTCTTTATGAGGGAGAAGAGGACCTTTTCGCAGTCCATGGCATTCAGATAGAGGTAAAAAAAATGCTTTCTCGTAAGGTGTGGTTAAAATCGGGAGGGTTTATAGTTATAGAGCCCTGTGAAGCTTTTACAGCTATTGATGTGAATACCGGGAGATATACAGGCACTAAGGAACTTGAAGAAACAGTATTTAAAATCAATCTGGAAGCTGCTCGAGAAATAGCTTATCAATTAAGACTTAGAAATTTGGGAGGACTTATAATAATAGACTTTATTGATATGGATGAACCTAAGCATCAGGAAATGGTCTTACAAACTTTAAAGGAAGCTTTAAAAAAGGATAAAGCTAAGAACAGTTTTCTTCCTATTTCCCCTTTTGGAATTCTTCAAATGACCAGAGAAAGAAAGAGGGAATCTCTTTATCAAGTTTTTTATGAGCCCTGTCCTTATTGTGGAGGAGAGGGTTATATTAAAAATAAAAAAACCGTTTATTACGAGATTTTAAGAAAAATTTTTAAGATGGGGCCTCACTTAAAAAATAAAAAGTTAGAAATAGAAATCCATCCCGGGCTTTCAGAACTTATAGGAGAAGAGATAGCTTATTTAGAGACCTTAGAAAAAAAGTATCAGTTTGTTTCCATTTTAAAGCCCAATAAAGAATTAATGCCTTGGGAGTACAAGTTTCACATTGAATAGGGCTAAAATTCTTATAGTAAAACTTTCAGCCTTAGGAGATGTAGTACAGACTTTACCTTCCCTTACTCTTTTAAGTAAATTTTTACCCTTGGCAGAAATTGATTGGGTAGTTGATGAGAGAAACGCTGAAATCCTTAAAGGACACCCTTTTTTAAGAAGAATTTTAGTTTTCTCATCTGAGTATTTAAAATCCTTTAAAAATTTGAAAAATTTTTTAAAGGAATTAAGAAAAGAAGATTATGAAGTGGTAATAGATTATCAGGGGTTGCTAAAAAGTGGACTAATGGTGTGGTTAAGTAAAGGAAAATACAAAATAGGATTTTCTAATCATCGAGAGGGAAGCTCGTGGTTTTATAATTTTAAACTTCCTCCCTATGATATAAATCTTCATGCAGTTAACAGGTATTTAATTTTAACTAAGGAGGTTCTAAAACTTTTTAATTTTGGGAATTTAGAAGAGATAGGTGAAATCCCTGAAGCGGTGTTTCCAGAGGTTTCCTTTCCAGAGTTTTTAAATCCTAATCAATTTTATATCTCTCTTATTCCTAAAGCCAGATGGGAAACCAAAAATTGGGGTCTAAAAAACTGGGAACAACTGATACACCTATTAATGAGGGAAAAGCAAATTAATCTTTTTATTTTAGGAAGTCCTAAGGATTTAGAACTTAAAAGATGGGCTGAAAATTTAGAAAATAGCTATCCAGGTCTAAAATCCTTAGTAGGGCAAATTAAGCTTTCTCAAATTATTGCGGTTTTAAAATTTTCCAAATTAGTAGTCACAGTAGACACAGGTCCTATGCATATAGCTTCTGCTCTAAAGGTTCCCACCGTAGCTTTATTTGGTCCAACCTCTCCTGAAAGAACGGGCCCCTGGGGAAAAAATTGTTTAGTCATAAAAAGCTCAGTTTCCTGTAGTCCCTGTTTTAAAAAAAACTGTTCTACAAAGGAATGTATGGAAAGGATTAGTCCCTATCAAGTTAGAGAAGCTATAGAGAAACTTCTCTTTTAAGTACGATGAAAAGTTTGATATAAATTTTTGTAAAGGAAACAGGTTTTTAAAAGTTCTTCATGGGAGCCTTGAGCTATAATTTTTCCTTGGTCTAAAACTAAGATAAGGTCAGCTTTTTTAACTGTGGATAAACGATGAGCAATGATAATTATAGTGTGAGAACCTTTAAATTTTTCTAAAGCAGATTCTATAGCCTTTTCAGTTAAGCTATCAACTTGACTGGTAGCTTCATCTAAAATTAAAATAGGTGGTTTTTTCAGAAATACTCTGGCTAAGGCAATTCTTTGCTTTTGGCCACCAGAAAGAGAAAGTCCCTCTTCTCCTAAAACAGTATCATACTTTTTAGGAAGATTTTCTATAAACTCGTGAGCTTGGGCTTGTTTACAAGCCTCTATCACTTCTTCTTTAGTAGCAGAAGGTTTAGCTAAGATTAAATTTTCCCAAATACTTAAATTAAAAAGAAAGGGTTCTTGAAGAACTATTCCAAAAAGATTTCTTAAACTAAAAATTTCAAATTCCTTTAGAGGAGTTTGGTCTAAATAGATTTCTCCTTGTTGGGGATCATAAAATCTGGGTAGAAGAGAAACGAAAGTGGTTTTTCCTGAACCACTTGGACCAACCAGAGCAATTACTTTATGAATAGGCAAAAAGACGGAAATATTTTTTAAAGCCAAAGAGGAAGTTGAATCATAAGAAAAGGAAACATTTTTGAAATAAAAGCCTTGAGAAGGAGGCCAGGCTATCAATCTTCCTCCCTTTTCCTCTTCCAAACTTAAAACTTCTGTAATTCTGTACCAGGCTCCTTGAGCTTCCCTTAAACCTGTATAAGCTCTGGCAATCTTTCTTATAGGATTAAAAATAAAAAGAATAGCTGTAAGAACCGATAAAAAAGCTCCAGGAGTCATTTCTTCCTTTATTACTAAATAACCTCCATAACTTATCACTAAAGCTCCCCCTATCCCTGTCATTATATCTACTAAACTTTTAGAACCCTCTCTATATTTAGTTATTTTTAAACTCCAGCGATAAAAATGTCCCAGTTCCTTAGAAAAAAGGTCTAAGACCTTTTCGTAAGAACTACTTAGTTTAATTTCCTTGATACCATAAACCAATTCAGACATACGATGGGTTAGTTCTCCTGTAGCATTTTGAGCTAATTTTCTTGCCTTTCTGGTTTTAGTTCCTAAGTGTTTAGTTCCTAAGGTAATGACAGGAATAGTAATAAAGGCTAAAAGAGTTAGGTCCCATTTTTGATAAAAAGCTACTCCTAATAAAACTATTACGGTTAAAGTTTCACTTATTAAAGTTTGGAAAACGTCTCCTAAGATGGGTTCTATTTGAGCAGTGTCATTAATTACTCGAGAAATGGTTTGGCCTGTTCCTTGTCGGTGAAGATTAGCAATGGGAAGATTTAAACATTTTTTGAAAAGCTCTAAACGGATAAGATTTACTACTCCAGTGGAGGTAGCTTTCATAAAATAGGCTTGTAAAAGAGAAAAAAGTCCATTTAAACTAAAAAATAAAATTAAAAGAAAGGGAATGAATTTAAAATATTCGTAGTGTTTTTCTACAAAAATAAAATTGAAAACAGGCTTAATAGCCCAGGTAGTAAAACCTGTAATCCCTGAAGCTAGGGAGGCAAATAGAATACCTAATAAAAGGGTTTTCCAAAAGAACTTAAGATAAAAAAAGAGACTTTTTAAAAAGGAAAATAAACTTGGAGACAATAGCTTAAAAAAACCTTTATAGAGCTAATTTCATAAGTCTGGCTATCCTTTCCTCAATAGGAGGATGGGTTAAAAAGAGTTTTAAGAAGGATTTTCCGGAAAGGGGATTAACAATATACATTTGAGCATGAGCAGGATTCACATTCATAGGATAAGCCCTATTCCAGTTTTCTAATTTTTCTAAAGCTCTGGCTAAAGCTAAAGGATTTTTAATAATTTTAGCTCCAGTTTCGTCAGCTAAATATTCCCTACTTCTACTAATAGCTAATTGAACCAAGGTAGCAGCTATAGGAAGAATAATTATTCCTACTAATATACCTATAAAGGAAAGGGGACTACTTTCTTCTTCCTCGCTTCTTCCTAAGCCTCCTAACATAAGACCCCATTGAGCAATATTGGCCAAATAGGTAATAGCTCCTACTAAAACTGCTGCAATAGTAGAAATTAAAATATCTCTATTTTTGATATGAGCTATTTCATGGGCTATTACCCCTTTTAATTCTTCTAAGGTTAAAAGTTTTCTCAAGCCTGCAGTTACAGCTACTACTCCCTTTTTAGGATTTCTTCCTGTGGCAAAGGCATTAGGAGTTTCAACTGGAATCAAGTAAACCTTAGGTTTGGGAATTTCAGCTTTTCTTGCTACTTCTTCCACTATTTTATGAAGTTCAGGGTCTTCATGGACTTCTACAGGGATAGCTCCTGTAGAGGCTATTACTAACTTATCTGAAAAGAAGTAAACCAAAAGATTCATTCCTAAGGCTAAGATAAGAGCTATAGTAGCTCCTATATTTCCTCCAATTAACTTACCTGCTATAATAAACAAAAGGGTTAAAAAAGCTAAAAATAAAAAGGTTTTAAACACATTACTCATACTACCCTTTACCTCCTCCCTTTACTTTTTTACTTTTTAAATAAAAAAATAAATAAATTTCTATAATTGTCAAGGGATTGTATAAGTCTATAGGATGGCATACCATCTTAACGGTGGCCTATTATTTAAGTCATAAAGCTCCTCTCCCCACATTATACTCTATCAAATCATTCATCAATTCCTTGTTAAACTCCTCTAAATTTTTAAAAAACTTTTCCTCCCTATACTCTATAAAATCTTCCTCCAAGGTCCCTTTCTAACTTTTTACCTAACTTTCCCCTTGGGATGCTCTTTTTATTCAGTGCCCTATTTATCGTGAAACTTTATTAATCTTAAGCCTAAAGATAACCTCTTCTTTAAAGAAGGCCTCTTTTATAAAGTAAGTTTAGCCTTTTTAAGGCTCTTTAGGATCTTTGGCAAGATTAGATGAGATAAATAAAGAGGACCTGAAGATACCAGGTTTATGGTTATTTTTCTCTTTTAAGGATTACCTTTTCTTAATTCAGAAAATCCCTCTTGTTTTGAAAATTTTGATAATACTTGCTTAAGACTTGGAAGTTTTTTTAACTTCCCATTCTGTAATTAAGAAATTATCTAATACAAAATGATTTTTAATTTGAAAATAGAGAAGTTTTTTTAAGCTTTTAAATCCCTCTCCTCCCACAAAGGTAGGAACATTTTCTCCTCCTACTATTACTGGGAGATGGATTATTCGGATTTCATCTATATATCCTTTTTTGGCTAATTCCCAATTAATAGAGGAACCACCTTCTACCATAAGTTTTTTGATTCCTCTTTCATAAAGCAAAGGAAGAAGTAAATCAAAATCCACTAATTCCTCTCCTACTATTAGAACCTCAACTCCTAAGGCTTTAATTTTCTCTATTCTTTCTTGAGGAGCCCTTTTGGTAGAAACAATAATAGTTGGAGCTTCTTTGGAAAGAACAGAGGCATTTAAAGGAACATTAGCGGTAGAACAGGGTATAATTCTTACAGGGTTTTTCCCCGGAACATATCTCACGGTAAGACTTGGATCATCCGTTCTTACTGTTTCACATCCTACCATAATACCATCTACTTGAGCTCTTATACTGTGAAGATACTTATATACTTCTTCAGTCATCAAACTCATAAGTTCTTTGCTTGAAGCACCTCTATAGAGAGTAAGCTTCCCATCTAAGGTGACCTCAGAAACTATAACAATATAGGGCCTATCTATCATAGATTTTACCAAAATGTTTATAGAGATAAAAAATTCTAACTAAGAGGGAGAGAAAGGTTCCTATGGTGATGAATTTTATTCCAAAGGCTAATCCTGCAGGAGCTCCTAATTTTTCCATTAAAGTAAAAAAAATCAAAGAAATGTGAGTTTCAGGTCTTCCAAAAAAGCCTATATTTTCTAAAGGATCACTGATTTTGCCATTTATTTTCCTTTCGTAACCTATTTCTGAATATACTACAGGTTTTATAAAGGAATGAATAAGAGAAAGAGTTACAGCTAAGGTGGCTACAAAAGGACCTGCATAGAAATATCCTATAATTCCTAAAACCAAGCCATCTACCCATTTATCTGCCACCCAATCAAAAACAGCACCGAATTTAGTGGTTTTTTCAGCTAAACGAGCAACTAAACCATCTGCTAAATCTAAGAGACCTGAAAGGATAAGAAAAAAACCAGCTGTTAAGAGATTTTCATAATAATAAAATAAAGCTGCAGCTGTGCCAGTTAGAAGAGATAAAAAGGTGATTATATTAGGAGGAAAACGAAGTTTATATAAAAAGAAACCTACAGGATAATAAAATTTTTGTAAGTAATTTTTTCTTTGTGAAAGATTCATTTTATAAAATTAATACTCCTCTATTTTTTTCTTGGTTGAGAAAAAAATTTTTGGTAACCCCTTCCAAAGCCCTTATGATTTCTTTATCTTTTAAATCTTTGTGTAATTTTTGACGGGGAGAAAGGGTTTTCGAATATTTGGCTAACTCTGGTCCAAAAGCAAATTTGGAGCTTTTAATGTATCGTTGACTGAAAACCTTTTTGCCTGGTTGTTCTCCTATTTTCTTAACCTTTTGAGTTCGATTAATAATTTTTTCAGTGGTTTGATTAATAGCCAATTCTACTTTTTGGTTAGTTAAACTGGTTTTTTCTTCTTTTTTACAACTTATATTCATTCCTAAAAAGATAATCAAAATAACCCACCTTATCTAAAATTTCTTCCTGTTATTTTTAAATTACCACTAAATTTTATTTTTGCCAATTTTTAATCGCTAAATATAAACAAATTAAAGAGACAGAGGGTAAAACTCTGGAAGAAATTTTCTAAACCTCAAAGGAAGTCTTTCTCTCTGTCTTTTATAACTTTTTCTCTCCGGCACGGCTATTTCTCTAAAGTAGGTCTGCCAGAGTTTAATAAAAGGATCTATGGTTGGTAAAATCTCTATTTCAAGTCCATCTATCCAAAATAGTCCCTTGTTTTTTTCTCTATAAATAAAAATTAATTTTCTTAGAGTATCAAAAATTATCATATTTTCCTTAGGAAATCTACGAACAAAATGATTCCAAAGTTTGGGTAAGAGGTTAAATTTAGGTGCAAATTTAGCCCAAAGAGTTTTATCTGGGAGTTCTATAAATCTTAATAAACCAAGAAATCGATGTTTTTCTCGATGAAAACTTTTTTCAGCTTTATAAAGTTTGTTTATATCTTCATCTAGGAGGTTTTTATAGAAATTTTTATTTTCATAGATCAATTTTCTTAAAACCCTAACTAAAGGCATTTCAAGTTGAGAAGTATCGCAAAGATAGTAGAGATAAATTTTTTTATAGAACTCTTCTGGTAAAATATTTTTAAGATAAAAATTAAACTTTTTGGCAAGTTCAAAATTTGTGGGTATATATTCTGCAAATAAATTAGACTCCTTAGGAAATATTCTTAAATTTTTGATTAGGACTTCTTGAAGAAATTCTTTTTTTAAAACCAGCAGATGTAATAGGGTAAGAAAGCCCTCCAAGGTTCCATCGTAATAAAAAATTTTCATAATTCCTAATATTAGCAACCTTTTTATAATTTTCATCTATAGGGCTAAATTCCTTAGAGAATTTCTCTTTATTCAGAAGGTTTGGTTTTTAATTTTTGGTTTTATAATTTGGTTTGAAAAATGATATGACAGAACCTATAGAAATTATAAAAAAGTATTATCCTCCTGAAAGTTTACTTTTTAAGACTTTAGTTAATCACTCTTTGTTTGTAGCTGAAAAAGCCTTAAAGATAGCTGAAAAGTTTCCTCAGGTGGATAAAAGATTTATTTATGAGGCTTCTTTACTTCACGATATAGGGATATTTATGACCTATGCGCCTAAAATAGGTTGTTTTGGAAAAGAACCTTACATAGCCCATGGATATTTAGGAAGAGCTCTTTTAGAAAAGGAAGGACTTCCTAAGCATGCTTTGGTTTGCGAAAGGCATATAGGGGTTGGAATTACTAAGGAAGAAATTATTAAAAATAAACTTCCTCTTCCTCCGCGGGATATGGTTCCTGAAACCTGGGAAGAAAAAATTATTGCCTTTGCAGATAAATTTTTTACTAAAAAAATAAACGGTTCAGTAAAGATAAACAGTGTAGAGGAAATACTTGAAAGGTTAGCTAAACATGGTAAAGAAAAGGTTATCACTTTTTTAGAATGGTTAGAACTTTTTGAAAAATAGTATTTAAAGGAGGGTAAGTATGAAAATCAAACTTTCTATAATAGGGGCAGGGGCAGTAGGAACAAGTTGTGCTAAATGGGCTATGGTTAAAAATTTGGCTCAAGAGGTCGTTCTTATAGATATTGTTCCTGATTTAGCTAAAGGCAAAGCCCTGGATTTAGCTCAGAGTAGTCCTCTTTTTGGATTTTCGGGAAAAATTTGGGGAACAGAGGATTTTTCAGGGATTGAAAATTCTCAGATAGTAATTATAACTGCAGGAAAACCAAGGACTCCAGGAATGTCAAGAGAGGACCTTTTACATATAAACAAGGAAATTGTAAAATCCTGTGCAGAGGTTATTAAAAGATTTGCTTCAGAAAGTATAGTGATTGTAGTTTCTAATCCCTTGGATGCCATGGTGTATGTAGCTTATAAAGTTACAGGATTTCCCAAAAATAGGGTAATAGGTATGGCTGGAACCTTAGATTCAGCACGTTATCGATATTTTATAGCAGAGGCTCTTGGGGTTTCTCCTAAGGATGTTTGTGCCTTGGTTATGGGGGTCCATGGAGACTTTATGCTGCCCTTAACCAGATTAGCCAATGTAGCAGGAATTCCCATCTCAGAGTTACTATCCCAAGAAGAAATAGAAAATATAGTAAGAAGGACAAAATATGGAGGTGGAGAAATTGTTAAATACCTAAAGACTGGGAGCGCCTTTATAACTCCTGGACTTGCTACTATAGAAATGGTAGAAAGTATTTTGAAAGATGAAAAAAGGGTTCTTACCTGTTCAGTTTATCTTGAGGGAGAATATGGAATTCAAGGGGTTTTTTTAGGTGTTCCGGTAATTTTAGGAAAAAACGGAATAGAAAAAATATTAGAAATAAAATTGACCTCTGAGGAACTTGAAGTTTTAAGAAAAGGAGCTAAACACTGTGAAGAACTTATTAAAATGACCCATCTTTAACTTTTTTAAAGAATTCTAAAAAACTTAATTTTTCTAAGATTAAAGTTAAATTTACAGCTTCTTCTAAGTCTTTACCCAGGGTTAAAAGACCGTGTTGGCTTAAAAGGATGATCTTTGAAATTTTAGCAACCTCTGAGGCATACTCCCATAGGGTGTCAGAACCAGGTTCCAAATAGGGCACCCTTTTTATTTCTTTTAACAGGAGTGAGGCCTCAGGCAAAAAAAAATTTTTAAAATCAAACCCTATAGCTTCTAAGAGTAAAAGATAAGGAGGATGGGTGTGAACTATGGCTGAAATTGAAGGATTTTTAAGATATATTTTATAGTGTAATCCCCATTCGGTAGATGGTTTTTCCTTTGTAAATCCTTTATCCCAGAAGATAAAAATTAGGTCCTTAGGTTCTAAAATTTCCTTTATTTTTCCAGAAGGAGTGATCCAAAGGCCCTGTTCAGTCCTTATAGAAACATTTCCCTCCGAACCTGAAATAAGCCCTTTTTGGGCTAAATACTTAGTAAAAAAACAAAGTTCTTTTAAACTTGAATTTCTCTTATTAAATTTATATTTTCTAAACTCCACTCTACCGTTCTCCTTAATCCCTCTTCTAAACTTACCTTAGGTTCCCAACCTAACAATTTTTTAGCTTTAGAAATATCTGCCCAAGTGACCTTTAAATCAGCTTTATGAAAGGGTAAATAAAGCTTTTTAGCTTTTTTTCTTAAGTAGGTTTCTAAAAGTTCTATAATTTGATTTATAGAAACTGGGTTTTGCCCTCCTCCTAAATTTATAATTTCATAACCTAAGGGTTTTAAACCTAAAAGGGTTCCCTCGGCAATGTCATCTATATAAGTAAAATCTCGGGCTTGGGTGCCATCTCCATAAATTTCAATAGTTCTTTCTTCGTAAATCCACTTTATAAATCTGAAGATACTCATATCAGGTCTTCCTGCAGGTCCATAAACGGTGAAATATCTAAAAACAGTAATATCCAGTCCATAAAAATAATGATAGGTATAAGCTAAAAGTTCAGCCCCTCTTTTGGTAGCAGCATAAACCGATAAGGGATTATCTACCTTTAAATTTTCTGTAAAGGGAATTTTTTTTCCTGCATATACAGAAGAGGTTGAAGCTAAAATTAATTTAGAAATCCTAAATTCCTTCATTAGTTCTAAAAGATTTAAAGTAGCCACTATATTACTTTCCACAGAAATCTGAGGATTTTCAAAACTTTGTCTAACTCCTGCCTGAGCTGCAAGATGAATAATAGCTTTAATAGGGTAAAACTCTAAAAGAATTTTTAAGGCTGAAAAATTACTTAGGTCCAAATTAAAAAACCTAAAGTTAGAAAATTTTTGAAGCTGTTTTAATCTCCAATGTTTTAATCTAACATCATAAAAGGGACTTAAATTATCTACTCCTACTACTGAATTACCTTCTAAAAGTAGCTTTTCGGCTACCTTCCAGCCAATAAAACCTGCAACTCCAGTAACTAAATAATAGCTCATAAATTTAATGAGACCTTTGAAAAATTCGGTCTAAAAATTCTTTTGGTGTCTTTAAATTTCATTTCTGCCTTCCAATTTAACCCCTATACCATCATTTTAAATTCCTTAATCCTTCTCCTTATATGCCAATAAATCCTCAATAGGTTGTAATTAAAGGCTTTCAAAAATAAAGGTATCTCATTCGCTATAAGCCCCTACCTATCTTGCCTTGCTCCTACACATTTATACTCTCCAGGATTGACTAAATCTACATATAATTGAATGTTCTCACACCTCCTTTCCTTCACCAAGGCCTATGGAGAAAAGGGTCAACAGGTTTACCATTCTTCTCCCTGTTTTTTTGTATTTCTCCTTGTTTTTCTGTAATTCTATCTTAAAATCTTCGTTAAACCGTTGAATTTTGCAAAGAGTCTCTTAAAAATTCTTTTTTAAAAAGATAATTTCGATTTAAATAATCACCAAGCTTAAAACTAAGAACTGCTTCATCTTCCATAGCTTCTTGAATCTTTTTTAACCTTTCCTTTCCCAAAAATTTGGAAAGGTCTTCACAAAAAAAATTTCTACAAAATAAAGGTACCAGTATAAGGGTACACCCCTTTTCTCCTAAAAAAAGACAATCTTCTGGCCTCTCAGTGTTGAAATATAAAACCTCCCCTCTTCTTTCTGCAAGGAGTAGATTTAAGATTAATTCAGCTAAGCTTAACTTCCATTCAAGACTTTCTCCACAACATTTAATTCCTCTTTTTGCACATCCTTCACAGAAAGCAAAAGAACGGGATTCTATAAAAGCTTTTCTACTTTTTTTAATAGCCTCCTCTAGAGAAGGTAAATAGAATTTAATAAAAGGGTCTTCTTGAAGTTTAGGTTTTAGACGGTGTTCAAAAATTTTTTTAAAAAAACTAAAATAAAGAAAACTTTCTCTCATTTTAAATAATCTAAGTTTAAGGTTTCTCCTTTTATTTGGTTAAAAACCAATCCAGTAAGGATTTTGGGATAAAAGTAGGTTGACTTGTGAGGCATAAGCTTATTAGCCTGAGCTATTTTCTTTAAAATTAGGGGAGAAATAGAGGGAAAAAGAATACCAACTGCTGAAGTTAGATTTTGGTTTACCCTTTCTCTAATTTTTTCTAAGTCTGAAAGAAATTCAACCCTTCCTTCTTCCTTAAATTTTTCTTCAGGTTTTTCAAAAATTTCTTCCAAAATTTGTAAAAAGTTATAAAGAGGCACTTCCCATAAAAGAAAATCCTTTTTATAAATCTGAGCTCCAAAGGCAGGTTTTAAGCGAAAAATTTTTAAAGATTTTGGAAGATATACTCCAAATTCTTGAGATTTGTTTTCAAAGTGTAAATCTATTCTGGGAAGTTCTTCTGGAGGTAACTCCTTAGTAATTTCTGAATAGGTTAAAAGCTTAGATAAAAAATTTTGAGAATTTTCTAAATAAAAGACCCGATGGGTTGGAAGCATTAACAAATTTTCATCCTCTAAAGCACAAAGATACATAACTATAAAGTTATAGTCCTTTTTTTCATTTTTACCCCAAATTTTTTCTAAATAGTTCTTAAACTTAAGGGCTGTAGCATATCTGTGATGTCCATCTGCTATATAAATTTTCTTAGGAAACAAGAAAGTTAAAAACTTTTTAATAAAAAAGGAATTTTCAAGTTTATAAAGACGGTGCAATTCCTCTTTAAATCTTATTTCATAAAGAAGAATAAAATTTTCTCCCCAGTTTTTAAAACTTTCTAAGGAGGGATCTTCATAAAGCCCAAATACTTGACTAAATTGAAAAAAGGTGTGTTTAAGAAGTTTAAATCTATCGGCAGTAACCTTAGGATAGGTTTTTTCATGGGGTAAGATGATACCACTTTTAGAGGAACTTAATTTAATTAAAAGAATTATGCCTTTGCGAGTAAATCTCCTCTGGTTAAAGGAGAAACTTAGTTCATAAAAATAAAGAGAAGGATAGGGATCTTGAAGGATAATTTTTTCCTCTATCCATTTTTGAACTAATTCTTTAGCTTTGAGATAACTTTGGGGAAGTTCTAAGTGAAAAACATTATAGGGACTTAAACTTTTATAATAGAACTTTTCTTCTTCAGAGACTATGTCATAGGGAGGAGCAACTATCTTTTCAAGATTAACTTTTTCAGGATTGTATCTCCAACCACAAAAGGGACTACACACAGGCATCGGCATAAATTTAGCAAAATTTTTTTCTAATGCAATAGAAGAATTTTGATTAAAGATCCCTATTCTTTGTGATAGGGAATCCCTTTTATGATGCTCAAGCTTCGATAAATAACCTCAGCTAAGATGAGGAGAACGAGTTCATGATTTAAGGTTAAGGAAGAAAGACTCAGAAGTTTATAAGCCCTTATTTTTAATTCTTCAGAAAGTCCTTCAGGTCCTCCCACTAAAAAACAAACCTCATAAGAACTTTGCCAGATTTTCTCCAAAAGATAGGCCAACTCTTGACTTTTTAAATGCTCTCCCCTTTCATCAAGAACAATTAAAAAATCCTTAGAAGAAAGAAATTTCTCTAAAATTTTCCTTTCTCTATTTAGTCTTTCTTCCTTTGAAGCAGAAAAGTGTCTTACCTTCGGAAAAAGAAACTCAGCTTTAGCCAAGGAATTTATCTTAGTTAAATAATATTTTAGTCCCTCCTTAACGAAGGAAAATTTTAATGGTCCTGGAGCAATAACTCTAATTTTCCCAGACAATCCTCTTTTAAAAATTCTCCCTTAAGGAAAAAGGTTTTCTTTTTCCTTAAATATTTTTAAAAGTTTAATCTGAAAAATGAGATCTTCACCTGCTAAGGGAGGGTTCAAATCTAAAACTATTTCACTTTCACTAACCTCTACCACTACTGCTGGAAAGGTGAATTCTCCTTGAGGAGACTCTACAATTAAATTTAAAGTTAAGCCTGGGGTTGGTTCTACATTTAAGTTTATAGCTTCCCGAGGAATAGCTCGGATAAGATTGTCATCTCTTAATCCAAAAGCTTTTTCAGGAGGTATAATTACTTCCTTTTCTTCTCCTTCTTCCATCCCCATTACGGCTTCCGAAAGACCAGGAATAATCTCAGGAGAACCCACCTCAAAAATAAAAGGGTCTCCTTCATAGGTATTTTCAAAAATTTCTCCACTTCTCAATCTTCCTACACAATGAATACTTACTACATCTCCTAACTGAACTTTACGCATTCTTAGAACCTCTTTAAAATTTTAATTTGATAGAAGTTGAAATTCTTAGAGGATTGGACTCTAAAAATTCAGACTTCTATCTATTTTCAAAATAGCACACATTTTTAAAAAAACAACTTCTAATTATTTTAGAAGATTTTTTAAAATTTCTTCAGATAATTTAAAGCTATGCCTTTCTTCGGGAAAAGCTTTTTCCTTACAATCTTTAATATAATTCAAAATAGCCTCCTTAAAGAGTTCAAAACCTTTTAGATAGGTTTTTACAAATTTAGGTCTTATCTCTGGAAAAAGCCCAACTATATCATGAAAGACCAAAATCTGTCCATCTGTATGTGGACCTGCACCAATTCCTATGGTAGGAATCTTTAATTCTTCTGTAATAATTTTTGAAAGTTCAGAGGGGACACATTCTAAGAGAACAGCAAAGACTCCCACCTCTTCTAATAATTTAGCTTCTTTTATAAGTTTTTGAGCGGTTTCCCTATCCTTTCCTCTAACTTTTAATCCTCCAAGTTCTATACTTCTCTGGGGGGTTACTCCAATATGCCCTAATACAGGAATGCCAGCTTTAGTTATACCAGCAATAATTTCTAAGACCTCTTCTCCACCTTCTATTTTTACTCCGTGACATCTTCCTTCTTTAATAAATCTTCCAGCATTATAGATAGCTTGCTTTTTAGAAATTTGATAAGAAAGAAAGGGCATATCTCCTATCCTTAAAATATTAGGAGCTCCCCTGCTTACAGCTTTAGAAAAAACAAGCATTTCTTCCATTCCTATAGGAAAGGTATCCTCGTAACCTAAAACCACCATACTGGCTGAGTCTCCAATAAGAATAAAATCCACTCCAGCCTCCTCTGCTAACTTAGCTGAAATGTAGTCGTAAGCTGTAATCCCTACTATTATTTCTTTACCCTTCTTTTCTATGAGACTTTTAGGGCTTAATTTGAAAAGAGACATAAGGTATCCCTTTCCTCTTCAAGCTTAAATTTTTCTCTTAAATAGGAATAGCCTTTTTTAGTTAAGACTCTTCCTCTTTTAGTCCGAGCAATTAAGCCTAATCTAATAAGAGCTGGTTCATAAATGGTTTCCATTTCCTCTGGAGTAATTTGAGCTGAAAGAGCTAAAGAAGTAAGACCAACAGGCCCTCCTTTAAACTCTTTATAAAGAGTTAAAAGACAACGTCTATCCTCTGGAGTTAATCCCCAATCATCTACATCTAAAAGTTTAAAAAAGGATACTCCCTCCTTGGAAGTTATTTTTATACCTTTAGTTTTACCAGTTTTATAATGTAAAAGTACAAAATCTTTAAATCTTCTTAAAATGTTTAGAGCTTGACGTGGAATTCCCTTAGAGGCCTTAGCTAAAATAAGAGCCACTTCGTCTTCTATCTCTAAATTCCACTGTTTTCCCACTTTTATGATAATCTCTTTTAACTCTTCTTCTGAATAGTAGTCTAACTTGAAGACCAGTTGAAATCTATCGGTAAGAGGTGAGAGACACAAATTAGGCTTATTTGTGGCTCCTATAAGGGTAAAAGGGGGAAGGGTTAATCGTATGGTTTTTCCTGTATTACCTTTACCAATTACAATGTCTAAGGCAAAATCTTCCATAGCGGTATATAATATTTCTTGACAAGGCTTGGGCATACGATGAATTTCGTCAATAAAAAGAAGGTCCTTTTCTTTAAGATTAGTAAGGAGGGCTGCTAAGGTGCCTACTTTATCAAGCACCGGACCAGAAGTAATTTTTAAATCCCTTCTTAATTCGTAGGCTATAATTTTAGCTAAGGTAGTTTTTCCTAATCCAGGGGCACCTACAAAAAAAGTGTGAGGAAAAATTTCTTCTCTTTTTTTGATAGAAGAAAGATAAATCTTTAACTCCTCTTTAATCCGGGTTTGACCAATAAATTCTTCTAAACTTTTAGGACGATATATCATAACCTTTTAAAATACTACTTTAATTAAATTTTATAAGAACTCAAGTATTTAGCTTAATTTTTTTTCTTACTTTAGATCCTATCCTATAGGAGCGTATACCATATAATTGTCAAACCCTGTTTCTGGTTTATATTCTTAACCTCCTTCACTACTTGAGATTTTCTCTTACTTCCTAAGAGCCTCTCTCTTTGCTATATCTTAGATGAAGCTTAGAGAGAATTTTTTTAAAGGGTTTCCTGAGTTTATCTAAATTGGCTAAGGTATCTTAAGGAAGCTCTTTTTCTATACCTTTGAGAAACCTTCTTGTTTTTTCTGTAATTCTATCTTAAAATCTTCTTTAAACCGTTGAATTTTGTAAGGGTCTTTATAATTAATTTTTATGAAAATTTTTCGAATTTTATTTATTATTTTCCTTTTTATCTTTCTGGTTTATCTGTTGGGTTACCCCTTTTTTATAGAAATTTCTCACTTAAAAAGAGAAAATCCTAAAATTACAGCTATGATGAAATTAAGAATGAAACAGTGGGAAGAAAAGGGTAAAACCTTAAGAATTTATCAAATTTGGGTTCCTTTGAATCAAATTTCTCCCTATTTAGTAAAGGCTGTTCTTATTGCAGAGGATGATAAATTTTATAAACACGAGGGGTTTGACTTTGAGGCTATTAAAAAAGCCTTAGAAAAAAACTTAAGGGAGGGTAAGTTAAAATATGGTGGAAGTACTATAAGTCAACAGGTAGCTAAAAATTTGTTTTTAAATCCTTCTAAAAATCCTGTTCGCAAAATTCAAGAAGCTATAATTACTTGGAGACTTGAAAAAGCTCTTAGTAAAAAGAGAATTTTAGAAATTTACTTAAATATAGCTGAATGGGGAGAGGGAATTTTTGGGATAGAGGCTGCAAGTAGATATTATTTTGGCAAACCCTCTTCAGCCCTCTCTCCTTGGGAGGCTGCTTACTTAGCAGCAGTTTTACCTAATCCCTTAAAATATAGTCCAGTTAAACCTTCTTCCTATGTTAAAAGAAGAGCTAGTCTTATTTATTTTATTATGAAAAAAAGAGGAATTATAAAAGAAGAATTTGTAGAAATAGAAGAGGAAACCCAGTCTTTTACAGAAACTTTGGAGTCTGAAGCAAAAGTAGAAATACCTGAAACATCTGAAAGGGAAGAAAAAATTGAAGAATTTAAAGATTCTAATTAAACTTCTTCTAAGGAATTACAAGCTGAACAGGAGTTACAATGTCCTAATTGACAAAAGGGTGAGGGTTCAAGGGCTTTAGCCCTTTGCCACTCCCTCCATAAATATTCCTTTTTAATTCCTACCTTGATTTTATCCCAAGGAAAGGGATATTCTAATTTTTCATAGGGTTTTAAGATATTTGGCTCAATAAAATCCTTTTTCCCAATCTGGCTTAAACCTTTTTTCTCAGTTAAGGCCAGAATAAAACTCTTTAAATTTCGGTTTCCTCGAGATAAAATAGCTTGTAAAAAGGCTTCCTTAGGAGATTCAATTTTTACCCCCTTAACTGAGGAAAGGTTCTTTCTGAGAAATTTTTCTTTGTGTTTCAAATTTTCAATTGTTGGAAATTCCATCCATTGAAAAGGTGTATGGGGTTTAGGAACAAAAAAGGAAAAACTAAAGGTAAACTGTAGTTTAAACTTATATTTGAGAATCCTTTCTATAAAAGAAATGGTTTCCCAAAGATCCCTTTCTTCTTCTAAAGGAAGATTAACCATAAAATAAAGTTTAAGTTTTTTAAGATATTTTTGTAGTTTATTTATGGCCTCTAAAATTTGTTCTTCTTCTAAATTTTTGTTAATAACTTTTTTTAATTTAGATGAGCCAGTCTCAGGGGCTAAGGCTACACTTTGGGTATTTTTTAAGAGTTCCAAAAATTCATCCTTTAAAGCATCAATTCTTAAGGAAGAAAAGGTAAGGACAACTTCTTTTTTTAAAAGTTCTTGACCTAATTTAAGAATTTCCTCATTATCCACAAATTCTAATCCTATGAGTCCAACTTTAGCCTTAAGGGGAATTTTTTCCAGAACTTTATTTAGACTTTCCCAAGAAAATTTTCGAGGTGGTCTATAGATAAAACCAGCCAAACAAAACCTGCAGTTTTTTCCACAACCTTTAGAAACTTCTATTAAATAGGTATTAGTAAATTCTGCTTCCGAACTGATTAAAGTAGAAAAAAGAGGAGAGGTAAGTTTTTTAGTTTTTAAGACTTTAATTTCTTGAGAAGCTTCTCTTGGATTATAAAAAAAATTTTTTTCGCTTAAAAAAGAAAGAAGTTTTTTCTTGTGATTAAAATAACTTAAAAAGAGAGGAACTACTTCTTTTTCTAAAGCCTCCCATTCTCCCAAGATAAATCCATCTACAATATCAGCTAAGGGTTCAGGATTAGACCAAGTAGCTACTCCACCTGCTAAGATGATTTCTTTTCTCTTTTTTGGGTCAAGGGGAAGGCCTCCTAATTTTATAATTTTGACTACATTTAAGTAATCTACCTCAAAGGAAATAGAAAAAAGAATGAGATTAAAGTCCCTAAGAGGACGTTCACTTTCTATAGAACGAAGTTTTTCTCCTTGGGGTAAAAAAAATCTTTCACAAACTATTTCTTCGTAGTGGTTTAAACTTTCGTAAATTTTTAAAAAACCTAAATTTGACATTCCTACTGAATAATAATTGGGAAAAACTAAAGCTATAGGAACTTTTCCGGTCCATTTTTTTTTGTAATAGTTTACTTCCTTTTTTAGGTAGTCCTTCATCTCAGCTTGTAAGATTATAAAATTACTATTAAAATAAATCTTTAGTTGAAAATTAGAAGGGCAAAGAATGAAAGATTTTTTAATTCTTGCTGGTCCATGTGTCTTAGAAGATTTGGACTTAACCCTTTATATGGCTGATTTTTTAAAAAAACTTCTTTCAAAATTTGAGTTTGAGTATGTTTTTAAGGCTTCCTTTGATAAGGCTAACCGAACTTCTTTATTTTCTTACAGAGGTCCTGGATTAGAAAAAGGATTATCCTGGCTTTATGAGGTTAAAACTAAAGTAGGTGTTCCTGTAACTACCGATGTTCATGAGACTTGGCAAATAAAACCTGTTGCTGAAGTAGTAGATGTTATTCAAATACCAGCCTTTTTGTGTAGACAAACAGACCTAATTTTAGAGGCTTCAAAAACTGGAAAAATAGTCAATATTAAAAAAGGACAATTTATGTCCCCTTGGGATATGAAATATGCTATTGAGAAGGCTAAAGCCTTTAATTCTTCCGAGGTATGGGTTACTGAAAGAGGATATAGTTTTGGTTATAGAAACTTAGTGGTAGATTTTAGAGCTATTCCCATAATGAAAGCCTTTGGAGTTAAGGTTATATTAGATGCTACCCATAGTGTTCAGCTTCCTGGTGGTGAAGAAGGCAAATCTGGTGGGCAAAGAGAATTTGTTCCCTACTTAGTAAGGGCGGGAGTAGCTGTAGGGGTAGACGGAATTTTTATAGAGGTCCATCCAGAACCAGAAAAAGCCCTCTGTGATGGTCCTAATTCTTTACCCCTTTCTTCCTTAGAAAGCTTGTTTTCTCAAATAGCTGATTTAAGGGAAGTATTGAAAAAACATGGAATTTCCAGCTGAGCTTCTAAAACGAGCTGAAAAGATTAAACTTCTTCTTTTAGATGTAGATGGAGTATTAACTGACGGAAAAATTATTCTGACCGAAAAGGGAGAAGAAATTAAACATTTTCATGTTCTTGACGGAATGGGAATTAAACTCTTACAAAAAATAGGAGTAGAAGTTGGTATTATCTCAAGTAGGGTCTCTAAAACTATTATTCACAGAGCAGAAGAGCTTTCTATAAAGCTTTTATTTCAAGGAAAGGTTGAAAAGCTTCTTTTCTATGAAGAGATTCTTAAAGAAAGGGGTTTGAAAGATGAAGAAGTAGCTTATATAGGAGATGACTGGGTAGACATACCTATTCTTAAAAAAGTAGGACTTTCTATTGGAGTTCCTAATGCTTGGCCTCCTGTAAATGAATATGTTCATTATGTTACTAAACATTCGGGTGGAGAAGGAGCAGTAAGAGAGGTTTGTGAACTTATTTTGAGAGCCAAAGGAAAATGGGAAGAAGTCTTTCAAATTTTTTCATAGCTCCTTTTTTGATTTTTTTAATAGTTTCCCTGAGTTTTTCTCAGGAAGTAGGTTTTAAAATAAAGGGTGAAAATTTGGAATATAACTTTTTTAAAATTTCTAAGAATAAAATTTTTGCTCTGTGGAAATTAAGGGCTAAAGAATTAATCCAAAAGGAGGATTTTCTTATAGAAGTTACCGAGTTTAATTTGGTAAACGAAGAAAAGAATCTTCAAATAAAGGGATTAAAGGGATTTTACTTTCCTAAGGAAAAAAAATTTGTTTTTAAAAATAAAGTAGAACTTAAAACCTCTCAGTATGGAGAAGCCTTTACTGAGGAACTTATTTTTTATCCTGAGCAAAATTTAATTATTAGTGAAGGGGAGGTTATTTTAAGAAAAAGGGGGGTTCTAATAAGAGGAAAGGGATTAGTATACGAGGTTGATACTGGTAATTTTCAGATAAAAGAAAAGACCAGGGCTCAATTTACCTTTTAAAGGAGACAATAAATTATAAAAGCCAGTATCCAAGCTAAAGCAAAACTATAACCTAAAAATAGGAAAGCCAACCTTTTAGAACCCTCTTTCCACATAGTAACAAAAGTTGCCAAGCAAGAATTATAGATAAGAAGGAAGATAAGAAAAGAAAGGGCTTGTTTAAAAGTTAAAATTTTAGAGATTTCCTTTTTTAATCCTTGAGCTTCTTCAGGGTTTAAGGATAAACTTTGGGGCCAGAGAGAGAAAAAGCCATAGAAAGCCTCTTTAAAGGTTTTTATTAAGTCTAAGATTTGAGTTTTAGCTTCCTCTTTAAGATCTATTTCCTTAATTTCCTTAGTTTTCTCTTCAAGTAGAATTACCCCCATGGTGCTTATTATAGCCTCACGGGCTAAAAAGGCTGGAATAAGAGAGGTAGTAATTCTCCAATCAGAAAGCCCTATAGGGGAAAAGATTACACCTATGGTTTTCCCAATTTTACCAGCTAAACTATCTTCAACTTTTTGAATTCCTGGAGGAAGATTAAGCAAAAGCCATATAAAAATAGAAATCAAAAATATCAAAGTTCCAGCACGGTAGATAAAACTTTGGAGGTGAAACCAGACGATTTTGAAAATTATTTTTAAAGAGGGAATTCTATAGGGTGGTAAATCCATTACAAAATGGGAAAGTTCTCTTTTTAGAAAGGTTTTTCTTAGAAGAAAGCTAGTTAAAATAGAAAAGACAAGTCCTAAAAGATATAAGAAAAAGATAATCCATACTGGTTGGCTAAAAAATAGGGTAGCAAAAAAAGAGAAAAGGACTAATCTTGCAGGACACGAAATAAAGGGAATCATGGTCATAACTAAAAATTTGTCTTTCCTATCTTGAAAGGTGCGGGTAGCTATAAGAGCTGGAACATTACAGCCTAAGGCTAAAACTAAGGGAAAAACACTTAAACCATGAAGTCCTAATTTGTGAGTCCATCTATCCATCAAAAAAGCAACCCTGGGAAGATATCCTGAAGTTTCTAAAAGAGTTAAAAGGAAGTAAATACTGAAAATCAAAGGTATAAAGACAAGAACGGTTCCTACTCCTCCAATTACTGCAGAAGAAAAAAAGTCACCCACCCAGGAAGGAGCCCCTAAAAAAATAAATATTTGAAAAATTAAAGGTCCTATGAAATTTTGTATAAACCCTTCTATCCAGTCTGAAAAGGGAATAGAAAAATCAAAGGCTATTTTAAAGGTAAAATACATTATAAGTAAAAAGAAAAGATTTCCCCAAACCGGATGAATTAAAAAACGATCTAAAATTTCAGTGAAACTTTCCTTAGTAAGAAGTTTTCTTTTAACTACCTCCTTAGCTAAGCCTTGAGAAAAATAAAGCCTCTTTTCCTTAATTTTGGTCTCTTCAGAGGTTTCATACCTTATTTTAGTGGGCTTAATTTCTTGTTCATAAGTTTCTACTATAGCAGGTAAAAGTTCCTTTACCCCCTCTCCTGTTCTTCCATTAGTAGATAAAACCTTTATTTTTAGAAGGTCTTGAAGTCTTTTAATATCTACCTCTATTCCTAATTTTTGAGCTTCATCCATCATGTTTAAAACTAAAATCATTGGTTTTTCTAAATCTAAAAGTTGGGTAGTTAAATATAAATCCCTTTCTATTCTGGGAGTTTCAATTATGTTTAGAAGGACTTCATAATTCTTAGAATATAAAAAGTCAAAGGTTATTTTTTCATCTTCAGAAACAAGTTCCTCTAAGGTATATATTCCTGGTAAGTCAATAAGAAGGATTTCAAAATCTTGAAAATAAGTTTTACCTTCCTTTTTTTCTACTGTAACTCCTGGCCAGTTTCCTATTTTTAGGTTTGAACCTGCTAAATGATTAAGGAGACTGGTTTTACCTACATTAGGATTTCCTACTAAAACAGCTCTTATTATTTTCACTCCTATTCCTCTTTACCAAGAAAGCACCATCTCCATTTAGGTTTAGTTTTAGTTGTTTTTTCAAAACAAGGAGAGGTTTTACAAGGTAGTTCTCCTTTTTCTATCAATTCTACTTCAATTTTTTTAGCTATATCATTACTTACTGCTAAGCGATTTTCTCCATTTTTTAATAAAATATTTCTTCCACATCTTTGAATAATTTCAAAAATCATCTCCTTTCTTAGACCCATACCCTCTATTTTTCTTAAAATAGCTTCTTCTCCTAAAAGTTTTTTTATTCTAACCTTTTCTCCACATCTTGCTTCGCTGAGGAGCATTTTTTAAATCTCTCTTTGGCAATTTAAGCAAAGACCAAAAATTTCTAAGTGGTAGCTTAACAATTTGTAATTTCTCTCTTTTTCATACTCTTTGATAAGATGAAGAAACCTTTCATCCCCCACTTCCTCTACCTTTTTACACTTTACGCATATAAAGTGGAGATGGGGTTGTTTGTTGATGGTAACCTCATAGTGGGAATGTCCCTCCTGTTTGTAAACCTCTTGAATATATCCTCCCTCAATTAACAAAGGAATTGTTCTATAAATTGAAGCCTTAGAAATTTTACTTTTTCTTTCTTTTAACCTAAGATATATAGCCTCAACATCAAAATGGTCGCCTACTTCTAAAATTTCTTTAAGTATCTCCTCTCTTTCAGGAGTATACTTAAGACCTTTATTTTTAATAAACTTTTTAAAATCCTTAAGTAAGGAGTCACTCATAAACACTTTTTAGAAATTGAAATACATTTTCAAAAACTAAAAATAAGTTAAAATTTTAATTTGTCAAGAGGTTGTAAAAAAGGGGATAAATTTTTTGAGAATCCAAATAGCGAGAACAAGGCTTTCCTCATAAATGGGAATGC
>JANXAD010000018.1 GCA_025062245.1 Thermodesulfobacteriaceae bacterium
ATGAAACCTGTGAAAATTAACCAGGTCTTCAATATTTACATCTGCCACCCCATCTCCATAGGTCATCATAAAGGTTTCATTTCTTAAATATTTAGCAATCCTTTTTAGTCTACCTCCTGTTTGAGTATGAAGACCTGTATCAACTAAGGTTACTCTCCAGGGCTCACAATTGGAAGTATGATACTCTATTCGGTTCTCCCTTAAGTTAATGGTAACATCACTTAGGTGTAAAAAATAATTAGCAAAATATTCCTTTATTATGTATCCCTTATATCCGAGACAAATAATAAAATCATTAAAACCAAAGGCTGAATAAATCTTCATAATGTGCCAAAGAATAGGCTTTCCACCAATTTCAACCATAGGTTTAGGCTTAAGATAGGTTTCCTCAGAAAGCCTTGTTCCCAAACCACCAGCTAAAATTACAACCTTCATTTAAAGCTTTACCTGTTATATATTTTTATTATCGGCTTCTTTTTATTTTACTAAAATTCAAATTTTATACCCGTTTTTTAAAAAATCTTCAAAAGTTCTTTGTCAAAGTTTTAACTAATTTATCCAAATTTTTGACACTAATTAATTTTAAAGAGACCTTTGCAAAATTCAATGCTTTAAAGAAAGTTTTAAGATAAAATTACAGAAAAAACAAGGGGGGTTCAAGTGTTAGAGCTTTGGGAAAAGGGGGTGCTAAATTCTTTAACTATAGGTAGATTTCGTAAATCACTGGAAAGTATAAAGGTATACAGGAAGTGTTTGAAGGAACTTGAAAGGGAGACCCAAGAGTAAGGGGGTTGGTCTTTAGTTAAAACTTGTCTAGGAGGTATTGGCATATAAGAAGAAGGATTAAGGGGTTTGAGATGGGGGTGTAGGGGTTAAAGTGGGGGCAGATAGGAGATAGCAAAAAGAGAGGCTTAGGCAGTAAGATTAGACCAAATTTTTCAAAGATCTCTTTAAAGTTGATTTATCTCAATTTTTTTCTACAATAAAGAGTTAAATGGACTTTCCCCTAAATTTTAAGGGAACGAAAGTTCTCATAACAGGACACACGGGCTTTAAGGGTAGTTGGCTTACTCTTTGGTTATTAAGACTTGGAGCTAAGATTATCGGCTATTCTTTGCCCCCAGATACCAAACCTTCTCTTTTTGAGCTCCTAAATTTAAAAAGAGAAATAGTTCATATTGAGGAAGACATAAGAAACTATAAATATTTAGAAGGTGTTTTTCAAAAATTTGCTCCTGAAATAGTTTTTCACTTGGCTGCTCAACCACTGGTTAAACGCTCCTATCTTGAGCCAAGACTTACCTATGAAACTAATGTTATGGGAACTCTAAATGTGCTTGAAGCTATAAGAAAAACAGAAAGTGTAAGGGTCTGTATAGTAGTTACTTCTGATAAGTGCTACGAGAATAAAGAATGGATTTATGGATATAGAGAAAAAGATCCCTTAGGAGGTGATGATCCCTATAGTTCAAGTAAGGCTTGTGCGGAAATTTTGACCCAGGCCTATAGGAAATCCTTCTTTTCCTCTACAAATCTTAGAAAGACCCATCAAGTAGTTGTAGCCACTGTAAGAGCAGGAAATGTTATGGGAGGAGGAGATTGGCAGGAAGACAGACTCATTCCCGATTGTATTAGAGCTCTCTCTCAGAGAAAACCAATAGTCCTTAGAAATCCTGAAGCTATAAGACCATGGCAACATGTGCTTGAACCTCTTTATGGATATTTACTTTTAGCCCACAAGGCACTTTTATCTGAAAATCCTTCTTTATATGCTCAAGCTTGGAACTTTGGACCCTTTGAAAGGGATCAGGCCAAAGTAAGAGAGGTGGTAGAAAGAATAATCAAACTTTGGGGAGGGGGAGAATATCAAATTTTAGATAATCCTCCCTTCTATGAGGCAAAAATTCTTAGACTTGACATTAGTAAAGCTCTAATTGAACTTGGATGGAAACCTAAGTGGGACCTAAAGATAACTCTTGAAAAAACTATTAACTGGTATAAAACCTTCTATGAAGGTCTTAGAAACATGAGAAAACTTACAGAAACTCAAATAGAAGAATATGAAAAAGGCTAAGCTTTTCGGTTTAGCCCTCTCCTCAGATTAAGACTTAACTTATTAAGTCAAAAAGTTTAAAGTTCCTTACACTAAAATAAAGGGAATAAATTATAGGAAGATAACCTATAGCATTTAAATAATACAATTTTTCTGGCTGAAGCTTAGAGAGAACCTCTATGTTTCCTATAAGAACATTTTTGAAATAGGCCTTTCCCCACTTAGTTGTAACCTCAAAATCCATAAGCTTTAAACAACCAAGATTATAAAGTTCCTGAGAAAACTCATAAACTTTTTGAAAGTCTAAAGCCAGTTCAGAAAGTTCAGTTTTTATAACTTTAAAATAGGAACTCTCAGTTCTATCCCCCTCAAAAAGAACCTCTCCCTTCTCGCTTTGACAGGCCTCATCTACAATGACTATCCATTCTATAAGTCCGTCCCCCTTTTTTCTTAAGACTCCAAAGGGATAACTCAAAACCACCTTAGGAATAACTTCAACTTTAAAAAATCCCTCTTCATCCAGATATACATTTTTTCTATTTACTCCAAGCACTGCAAAGGGAAAAAGCTCTCCTTCAAAAATTCCAAACATCACGGGATAATACATAGAACAGGAAAGAAGTTCAGAAAAGGTCAAAGGAACAACTTCTACCTCTTGCATAAAGTGATAATCCTCAGGTTTAAGAATTCTCAAATCCCTATGAAGCTCCTCTTCTAAGATAATAGGACTTTTAAAGGCTTTAAAAGGTGCAAGCATAGGTTTGAAACCTCTGGAAAAATTTTACAAACCCTCCTCTGGTTCAGGAACATAGGTATAGGCTGTAATTCCAAGTTCTATAATCAAAGCTTCTGCCCGAGGGTCTATCATGGGAGAAATGATCACCCTTTTAGTTACCCTTTTACCCTCCTTTTTCTCAAAAAATCTTACCTTTCTTTCAAAAAGCCAAACATCAGCCACACTTATGGAGGACTTAAGCTCGGCTACTATAAGTTCACCATCCCTAATAATTAAATCTAATTCTATTAATTGTCCAGGATAGCCTTCAAATACCTCTCCATCTAAATCTTTGGTTACATATCTTTCTACCTTTACGGGAAAATTTTCCTCTAAGAGACCTTTTAAAGCCCTTCTGAAAGAGTCCTCAGACTTTATACCCCATCTGGCTCCAAGGGCCCCTATTCCTATATCATATCTCTTTCTAAGATCTTTTACTTCTTCAAAAAGAAATCTTATAGCTCTGCTGTGTTCCTCCCACTTTTTCTCACTTTCCAACCTTAAAGCCTTAAGCTCCTCCCTTAACTCCTCCCATCTTCTCCTACTCTCCTCCCATTTTTTCTCACTTTCCAACCTTAAAGCCTTAAGCTCCTCTAACAGGTTCTTTATTTCATCTTGAGTCTCCCTTTTGTCTGCAAAATGATCCTTAAAAAAAACTGCCAGATATTCTTTAAGTTCTGGTTCCTTTTTTAAAAGGGAGGGAAGCTTCTCTACAATAACTTTTTTTAATTCCGCTCTACTTAAAGAAACCCTTTTTCTTTTAAGGTTTTTTTGAGACATCCCCATAGAGGTCTTTTTTCATTAAGAAACTTTTTTAATAAAAAACTATAATCTAAAAAGAGGAAAAAACAAGCTTATAAATAATAATAAAGGGGGGCTTTAAGCCCCCCTTTTTGAAACCTACACTTTAGCTAAGAGTTTATCTCAAAAGTTGAAGAACTAACTGAGGTAGAGTGTTTGCCTGAGCAAGCATAGCAATAGTTGCCTGCATACGGATCTGTAAAGTAGTAAATTCTGCCATCTCTTTAGCATAGTCGGTATTCCTAATGACCGATTCGGCTTCCTTAGTATTATCATAGGCCACCTTCTGAGATTCAAAGATGGATTGAAGATTATTCATAGTAGCTCCGATTTGGGCACGAATGTTATCAACCCTTCTTAAAGCAATTTCTGCAATTAACATAGAGGCCTCAGCACCCTCATTGGTATTAACATCAATGCTATAAAGATTTTTAAACTCAGAACCAGCGGCACCTCCAATTTCATAATTTCCCCATTTCTTTCCACCAACATCAAGCTCCGCAGTAAACTCTTTTTCGTTAGCCACATAAAGGTCTCCCACTTTGACTGCCGCAGCAGTAGTGGCTGATCCCGCACTTGGTGCAGTAATTGAACCGGTAGATTTATCTTCCAGATCATTTATCAATTGGTGAATGTTAATTACTATACCTGTGGTTGTGCTTGTAGTTAAATTTACTTGCAGTCCTATGGTATATCCTTTAGAGGAAGTTAGAACCAGTCTTCCAGCATCAGCTGAAGCTGTTAGGTCAACTCCGTTAGTTGCAGCAGCTCTATTAATCTTTTCGATAAGTTCATTAAGAGAAACTATAGTTTCAGCGGTAACAGTGGCTTGTTTTCCACCCACATAGAAGGTTAGGGTTGCCGTTCCTGAAACATTAGCAATCCCAGTATACCTTTCACCTACACTAACATTAATAGCCTTAGCCTTAAAACCGATATCAACCAGTTTATCGTTTACCTCTTCAGCAATTTTTCCCGCATCAATTATATAAGCATTAGTGAGATATTGAAAGGAAGCGTCAATTACTCTTCCACCAATGCTTACGGTTTGAGGTGCAGTAAAAGAAACAAATCCTGTAAGACCTGTCATACTTAATGCTTGAGCTTTATAACCTGAGGTTTTAATTATGTGAGCCCCTAAGTTTTGAGCTCTAATATCTTCTACAGAGAGGTAAACGGTTTGCTCAAGACGGGCTCCGTAATGGATGTATTTGTCTTTAAAAGTTCCGTCAAGAAGTTTAATTCCGTTATACTCGGTATCTGCTCCAATTTTCTGAATAGCATCCACAAAGTTTCTAATTTCCTGCTGTAAAGCAGCTCGAGCAACTGGGTCGTTAATGTCATTAGCTGCATTCTGAGCTCTTACATAGATTTCCTGAAGCTTATCAAAAATTTGACCAGCAGAAGTTTCAGCAATCTGTAAAGCAGAGATTCCGGTTTGAATGTTTTTGTTCCCCTGGTCATAACCCTTAGCAACGGTTGAAAGCATGTCTGAAATAAACATACCTGCCGAGTCATCAGAAGCATTGAGAATGCGCATACCTGTAGAAAGCCTAAGTAAACTTTTGTTCATTAGGCGCTCATTTCTTATGAGCGCTGTGTGGGTTTGAGCTGCTGCTTCGTTAAAGTTAACTTTTACTGCCATATCCTACACCTCCCTTTGTTTTTCATCTTTTGATAATATTTATCGGAAAACTTTGGAAAAACTTAAATAAAATGTATCTGAGGAAAATCTTTAAGAAAGTTTTTCTAAGATAGGAAAGCCTACCTTTTTAAGATGGGCTTCGCTTTCCTTCCAGCCCTTGAGAGATTTAACCCAAAGTTCTAAATAGACCTTCTTTCCAAGTAAAAATTCAAGTTCCTCCCGAGCAAGAGTGCCAATCTTTTTAAGCATCCTACCACCCTTACCAATAAGAATACCCTTCTGAGACTCCCTTTCTATAAAAATGGTAGCCTGAATGTGAAGAAGATTTTTTTCTGGTTCTTCCCTTATATTGTCTACCTTTACCATAGCCGAATAGGGCACCTCTTGATAGGTATTTAAAAAGATTTTTTCCCTTATGATTTCTGAAATAAGAAGTTTTAGAGGAAGGTCGGTTACCTGAGAAGGTTCATAATAAAAGGGACCTTCTGGTAAAATTTTTACAATTTCCTCTACCACAAGTTCAAGACCATCCCTTTTTAAAGCCGAAACAGGAATAATAGCCTGAAATTCATAAAGCTTAGAAAAGTAATCTATAATAGGCAAAAGTTCAGACTTTTTTATAAGATCAATTTTATTTAAAACTAAGATAGTGGGCTTATTAACCCTTTTTATAAGCTCTAAAATTTTTTCTTCTTCCTTGGGCCGATTACTTACATCCATCACCCAAAGCACTATGTCTACCTCTTGTAAGGCATTAAGGGCTGATTCTACCATAAGTTGATTAAATAAAGATTTAGCATCATGAATTCCAGGGGTATCTACAAAGATAATCTGATAGTTATCTCGGGTTAAGACTCCCCGTACATTAAACCAGGTGGTTTGAGGTTTAGGACTTACGATGCTTACCTTAGTGCCAAGGATTTGATTTAAGAGGGTTGACTTTCCCACATTAGGAAGCCCGATTATGGCTACAAAACCTGATTTAGTCTTTACTTCCCTTTCCATGGGATTTCAATATCTTTAAAGCCTTTTTAGCTGCCAAATTTTCAGCACTTTTTTTAGAATCCCCCTTAGCTTTAGCTAAAATTTTATCTCCAATTAAAACCTCAACTTCAAAACAGGGTTGGTGAGAAGGTCCACTTACACTTAATACTCTATAAGAGGGCCCCATTCCATATTCCCTTTGAAGAAGCTCTTGAAGCTGGGTTTTATAATCCTTAAAGGTTTTTCTGGAAAGTTGATTTAAATAGGGTTTAAACCAGACTTTAAGTCTCTCACAGGTTTCTTCAAGTCCCCTTTCCAAAAATATAGCGCCAATTAAAGCTTCCATAGTTCTTCCAGCTATATTGTGTTTACTCTTTAAGTCTAACTTTTCTTCTCTCTTTCCTAAGAAAATATAATCTAAAAGTTTTAGCTTTTCAGCTATCTTTATTAAGGTTTCTTTACAGACCAAATAGGCTCGTTTTTTACTTAATTCACCTTCAGACCCTGAAGGATACTTAGAGAAAACCCACCAGGAGGTGCAAAGATTTAAAACGGCATCTCCTAAAAATTCAAGTCTCTCATTATCCTCCCCTATCTCCTCTTTATGACTGATTCTATAAGAACGATGGGTTAGAGCAATTTTTAAAAGTTCTTTATTCTTAAAAGAAATTCCCAAGAGCTTTTCAAACTCAGAAAGATCCTTTTCCATAAAGATTTTTATTTAGCTACTAAGAAGGCCCCCCTAAACCTTTGCCTTTTTAAATCTTCAGATAGCTTAAAGGCTGAAAAAAGTTCATCTGTGAGGTAAACCTGCACTCGATAAAAGGTAGTTCCATTCTTATAATAGGGCTCAATTTCTACTCTCTCAAACTCCCTTTCTAACTTAATTTTTAAACTTAGGGCATTACTGTAATTCTTAAAAGCTCCTACTTGAAGATAGAAACTGTTAAATCTTATATTGGGCTTGTTTCGGTAAACAATCTGGTTTCCTATCCTTTCTCCCTCACTTAAAGCTACTATTTTTACTTTACTAAGTCCTTTTCCTACCATCCCAAGGGCTTTAGCAGAAGCAAAACTTAAATCTATACAGCGATCTTCCACAAAGGGTCCCCGATCATTAATTCTAACTACCAGTTGTCTTTTGTTTTCTAAGTTAGTTACTAAAATATAGGTTCCTATAGGTAAAAGCTTGTGAGCGGCAGTATATTCGTACATATCATAGATTTCGCCACTAGCTGCTTCTTTTCCGTGAAAACCTGGTCCATACCAAGAAGCTATACACTCTTCTTCGTATCCCTCAGCAGAAGGTAGGGGATAGTAAGTTTTACCGTTTATAGTATAGGGTTTAAGCCAGCCAGGAACAATGGTAGAGAAGGAAGGAATCTCTCGAGGAGGTCTGGCACAACTGGTAAGTAGAACCAAACCCAAAAAAGTTAAAAAAAACCTTTTCATTTCACCCCTTTTAAAAGAAGTTCAGCTACCTTCTTAGCAAAGTAGGTAATAATAAGATCTGCCCCTGCTCTTTTAATAGAGATAAGGGTCTCCCAAAGAATTCTTTCTTCCTCTAACCATCCCATCTGAGAAGCTGCCTTTATCATGGCGTATTCTCCACTTACTTGATAGACCGCTAAAGGATGGTTAAATTCTTCTCTAAGCATCTTAACCACATCTAAGTAGGAAAGAGCAGGCTTTACCATAATTATATCGGCTCCTTCCTCAATATCTAAATAGGCTTCTCTTAAGGCTTCACGGCTATTGGCCGGATCCATTTGATAGGACCTACGGTCTCCAAATTTAGGTGCAGAGTCTGCAGCTTCTCTAAAGGGTCCGTAAAAGGCTGAACAATACTTCACGGCATAGCTCATAATAGCTACTTGAGTAAAATCTGCTTCATCCAGAGCTTCCCTAATTCTGGCTACCCTTCCGTCCATCATGTCAGAAGGAGCAACTATGTCTGCTCCTGCTTTAGCATGGGAGACTGCAATTCTGGCTAATTGCTCAAGCGTTAAGTCATTATCTACTTCTCCATCTTTTACAATTCCGCAATGCCCGTGAGAAGTATATTCACACAAACAAACATCCGTTATAACTACAAGTTCTGGAAACCTCTCCTTTATCCTTCTTACTGCCCTTTGAATAATTCCATCCTTAGCATAGGCTGAACTACCCGTTTCATCCTTCTTAGAGGGTATTCCAAAAAGAAGCACTGCCTTAAGGCCAAGCTCAAAGGCTTGTTTCACCTCTTCAAGAAGAGTATCTATTGAAAATCTGTAGATTCCTGGCATAGATTTTATTTCTTGCCTTATTTTTTCTCCTTCACATACAAAAAGAGGATAAATCAAGTCTTCTACCCTGAGATGGGTTTCTCTAACTAAAGCTCTTAAATTATCCGTTCTTCTAAGTCTTCTGGGACGATATTCAGGAAAAAGCATAAAAGCTTTTTAAACCTCCCCTTAAAAAGTTAAGGCCCTTTCTAAAAGGAAATAAAATTTCTTTAAGTCTTCTTGGTAGTTTTCCGTTAGGTGTATCATAATGGTAGGTCTATTTTTTTCATTAAGGGCTTTAAAGTCTCCCCAAGCTTGAGCAAATTGCTGATCCCAAAAGGTGTAGTTTTCTCCAGGAATGACCTGTTCCCTCCTTCTTCCTCTACGAGTAAAAATCAAAAAACGTGCCAAAATCGGTCCTCCTTTAAAAAGTTGTCCTGTAGAATGAAGATACCTTGGACCAAATCCAAAAAGGGTGCTACAATTTTTCTTTTCCCTAACTAAGGTTCTAAAGTCTCTAAAAATTTCTTCCACTTCGGAGTTTTCTGGAAGATAGGCTAAAAATCCTATATAGTGCCAGGGAGAAAGATCACTAAAATGTTTTTTAAGTAGAGCAGAGAATCTGGGATATTCTAATTTGACAGGATCTTCATAGTAAAAACCAATTTCTGTTTCTTCATCTAAATAAAACTCTATTCCAAAATCCTGGGTTTGGGAAAATTTTTCCAAAAGCTCTTTAGTTTTTTGTTTGGAAAAAATTACATCGGGTTCATCAAAGGGATTTAAACTTAAAAAGTACCCACCAAGAGCTATAGCTAACATCCATCTAAAAGCCTCGGCAAAAATTTCATAGCGGTCCTCTAAAATAAAACTTTTTACTGGAAAACCACTTTCTTTAAGTTCAGTTATAAGTCTTTGATAGATTCTTTCCCTTCCTCTTAAGGCCAGGTAAACAAAGCATCTATCTGTTCCGTAAACCGTAGGAGAACCTGGAGATTCACCCACTACCGGAACTATTCCGGTAAGTTCCTTCCCCAAACTTTCAGCAATAAGCTGTTCTAACCACAAAGCAAAGGGTTTTAAAAGGGGATCGGTAATGAAAGTAAGTTTATCTCTACCCTGAATGTAGTTCTCTATTAAAAACTCAGCTAAAATGGAAGCTAAGTTGTAGTCCCAGTGAATATCAGGATAGCAGGAATTATACATATCTTCAGCATATTTCAAAGCTTTAGAAAGATCCAAGCCTAAAAGGGAAGCGGGAAGAAAACCTACTTCTGTTAAAGCTGCATAACGACCTCCTACGAAAGGAGGATGGCTAAAAATTTTTCTAAAACCTAACTTCTTAGCTTCCTCTTCTAAGGGAGAGCCTGGATCAGTTAGAGCACAAAAGTTTTCTCCAGGACTTTTTTTTAACTGGGAAATCTTTTCCCAAAAGTACTTAAAATGGGAAAGGGTTTCCACCGTAGTCCCTGACTTGGAAACTATAAAAAAAAGAGTTTTTTCTAAGGGCAAACTTTCAACTTGAGCTATCACTTCCGGATCGTTAGTATCCAGAGCAAAAAAGGTAGGATAACCCTCCCTTGGACCCAAGGTTTGAGAAAGAACTAAGGGGAACAGGGCTGAACCTCCCATTCCACACCAAACTATATGAGAAAATTCTTCCTTTACTTCTTCAGCAAACTTTTTAAGTTCCGTAAGCTTAGGCTTAATAAGTTTGGGACCTTCTATCCAGTCAAGTCTTTTTTGAATTTTTTCTTGAACCTCTGAATCTAAGGGGAAAACCTTAGCCTCCTTTTGAAAAAGCCTTCTTAAAATTTCTTGTTTTTCTTCCGAAGAAAGAGAGGAAGGTCTCTTTATTTTTCCAAAGGTTTTAACCACCTTTTTAATTGAAGTAGGCTCTTCCATAAGTTCTCCTTAAAGTTTTAAAAAGTTATTATAGCATAGAGCTGACCTCTGGACAACCTTTAAAAATTGAATTAAAATAATTTTAAAAAAAATTAGAAGAGGTGAAAAACCTTGGCTAATGTAGAAGAACTTTTTTTAGAGGGTGCAAGACTTTTAACTTTAAAAAATTTTGACCAAGCCTTAGAGGTGTTTAACCAAGTTTTATCTCTTAACCCTGATTATGTAAAAGCTTTAGAAGCTAGAGCTGTAATTTATTTACAAAAAGGTGAGGTAGACCTTGCAGAGGAAGACCTAAGATGTGCCTTAAAATTGGAACCCGAAAACGCAAGAATCTATTACAGACTGGGACAGGTTTATTACCGTAAAAAAGATTTAGACCAAGCTCTGGAACTTTTTAATAAGGCTGTAGAACTTGACCCTACTTATACCGCTTCTTATATGGCTATAAGCCAAGTTTTAAGAGATAAGGGTTTAGAAGAAGCGGCAGATTTAGAACTTAAAAAAGCCATAACTCTTTATACAGAACTTGCTAAAGCTAAAAAAATTATTGATTTTTAGTCCTCTAAAAGGGTAGTCCATTTAAAGGGATCTTCCTTTTCTCCATACTGAATACCTGTAATATATTCAAAAAAGAGCCGTGTGATTTTTCCTGTTTCTTCCCGATTGATGATATAGTCCCTACCTTTGTAAAAGATTTTTCCAACAGGAGTAATCACGGCTGCTGTTCCAGTTCCGAAGCATTCTTTCAAGGTTTTTCTTTCAATTCCCTCTATGACTTCCTCTATAGTTATTTTTCTTTCCTTAGCAGGGACTCCTAAAAGAGGAGCTAATTTTAAAACCGAATCCCTGGTAATGCCTGGTAAAATAGAACCTGTAAGCATAGGAGTTACAAGTTCCTCTTCCAGGTAAAAAAAGATATTCATACTTCCCACTTCTTCTACATATTTTCTTTCTATGGCATCCAGCCACAAAACTTGAGTATATCCTTTGTTTTGGGCTATCGCTTGAGCTTTGAGACTGGCTGCATAGTTACCTCCTGTCTTTACATCTCCAGGACCTCCTGGACAAGCCCTAATATAGTCTTCGGTGACATAAATTTTTACCGGATCAAAACCCTCCTTGTAATAGGCCCCTACAGGGGAAGCAATGATTAAGAAAAGATACTCACGACTAACCTTTAAACCTAAGGTTCCTTCAGTAGCAAAAATAAAAGGTCTTAGGTAAAGAGCTGAACCTTTCTCCTTAGGAATCCAATCCTTATCAATTAAAACTAAGGTTTTAATAGCCTCAAAAACTAATTCAGAATTTAAAGTAGGAATACACATTCTTTCAGCTGAACGGTTAAGTCGGTTAATATGATCCCAAACTCTAAAAAGTCTTATTCTTCCGTCTATCCCCCAATAAACTTTAAGTCCTTCAAAAACCGTTTGAGCATAATGAAGCACTATAGCAGCAGGATGGAGTTTAATTTCAGAAAAAGGTTTAATTTCAGGAGAATACCAACCTTGGTCTTCCTCATATTTCATAATAAACATATGGGGAGTAAAAATTTTTCCAAAAGGAGGTGACTTGAGTTCTGGAGCTTTTCTTAACTCCTTAGGAGCTAAGTCAATCCTTATCTCCATCTTCCCCTCTTTTCAGAGTTTTTTTAACTTTTTAACTTTTAAACTTTTGTTAAAAATAGCTTTTTTTACAGTTTTAGCAAGATTTTTAGAAAATTTTATTTAAAAAGCTTTGAAAAATTCGGTCTAATCCCACTACCTAAGCCTCTCTCTTTGCTATATTTCTAAATGAAACTTAACAAGAAGCTTCTGATAGAGAAGGTTTTTCCCTATTGAAATTCGTCTTAAAATTCTCTTTAAACCCTTGAATTTTGCAAAGGTCTCTTATTTTCTAAGTAACAAGTTTAAAATAAGAGTTAATATAATACTTATTATAATAGAAGTAGCTAAGGGAAAATAAAAAGTGAAATTCCCTTTTTTAATATAAAAGTCCCCTGGAAGCTTTCCTAAATAGGGAACCTTAGGAATAAAGGTTAGCAGAAGACCCAAAGCCAATATTATCCCACCTAAAATAATTAAGAACTTACCTAATCCAGAAAGGTCACTCATAACTTCATTTCACCTCCTCTATAAGTTCTTTAAGTCTTTTTGCATTCAAAATTGCGTATCCCAAGGAGGTGTTGTCAAAATAAATAAAAGCCCTTTTTACAGAGTAAAAATCAATTTTTTGAGCTAAGGCTTGCAACTCTTCTTCTTCGTAATTGGAAACATAAAGTTTTTTGGAACCGTGCATCCTAAGGTAAAGAAAGTCTGTGGTTTGAACCTCATACCAAGAAGGATACCTTCCAGCACAATCGGAAAAACAAAGACCTACCTTATACTCCCTAAGAAGGTCTACAAACTCCTCACAGTGAAAACTTTGATGTCTAATTTCAAGGACCTTAAGATAATCTTGAGGTAAAATTTTTAAAAATTCCTTTAAAATTTGAGCTTCATACTTAAGAGAGGGAGGAAGCTGAAAAAGTAAAACTAAAGCCTTTTCTTTTAAAGCTGATATCCGAGTTAAAAACTCCTTTAGTTCTGAACTTACTTCCTTTAATCTTTTTATATGGGTTATTACCTTAGGAGCCTTCAAAGAAAAGATAAACTCCTTAGGGGTTTCCTTATACCATTTTTCAAAGGTCTTTAAGGTAGGAAGCTTATAAAAAGTAGCATTAACTTCTACAGTATTAAAATGTTTAGCATAAAAGGCTAACCACTCCTTAGGCTTTAAGTGGGAAGGATAAAAAAGTTCCCTAAAAGAGTAGTAGTTCCATCCAGAAGTTCCAATATATAGGTCCTTTCCTAACACCCTTTTACCTTTTCAATCAAGAGTTTAACTTTAAGAGGATCCTTTTTTCCTGGATAGAGCTCAACTCCAGAAGAAACATCTACGGCATAGGGATGGACCTCCTTTATAGCTAAGACTACCTTTTCAGGATTTATTCCTCCTGCTAAAAAAACTTTATATCCCGAAGAGACTACCTTTTTAGCTATTCCCCAGTCAAAGGTTTCACCGGTTCCTCCAGGAATTCCAGGTTTGTAAGTATCAAGTAAAAGGGCATAAGCCTTAGCCCAAGGTTTAAAAATTTCTAAATCTAAAAATTCGCCTTTTACTCTAAAAGCTTTAATAATTCTTTCAAAGCCTATTTTACTTCCAAACTCAGGAGCCTCATCTCCATGAAGTTGAATTAAATCTATCCCTAAATCTAAAGTTTTTTTCACCTCCTCGTAGGAAGGATTAACAAAAACTGCTACTTTTTTAGAATTTTTCACTAATTCTACCAGAACCTTTAAATCTTCTACATATCTTGGAGACTTAGGGTATTTAACGAATCCTACATAATCTATGGGAAATCTATTTATAATAAGTTCAAGGTCCTCTGGGTCCTTTAAACCACAAATTTTAATTCTAACCACTGAGACTAAAACTTTCTGTCAAAGTATATATTTTTACCCTTTATGCTTAGGGGAATTCCGATAACAATTTGTCCCCGAATAAGTTTTAATTTCCTTGCCGCCACTCCTATGGTATACATAACACGATTATCTATGCAAAGGTCTTTAGCTTTATAAACTGCAGACCCTATAGCTATCCCAAGATCTAAAAGCTTAATAGCACAGACTGGTCCATCTAAATCCAGATTAGATCTTTCTTGCTTAAGAATGGTTTCGCAGGTAAAACCACAGGCTCCACAATCTAAACCCAGGGGTTTTTTATAATCAAGGGCTATAAGAAGAACAGCCTCAGAATTTCTTACATTCTCTGCATCTCTTTTAAAGAATCTAAAGGCCTCTCCTCTTTCTGCAATTTTTTCCATTTCTTGAGCTAAAAGTTCCTTTTCATGCTCTTCCACTATTCCTAAAACTAAGTCATCCTCTCCCTTAGCCTTAGGAGCAGTTCTGGCACAAACTAAAATTTCCTTAGCAAGCACCTCTACTATTTCTTTTTCTGGGTTTATTTTCATAAAACTGACCTCCCCTTTGAATTTACTTAGCAAGCTTTAAAATTTCAGCTATCACTTGAGGAGTATAATTTTCCAAATTTCTAATCTTAGCAAATCCGTAAGCATTTTCTGCTAAAGCAGGTATATCCTCTTCTGGAATTTTAACTTGAGAAAGCCTTACAGAAACTCCTATAGAGGTATAAAAATTTTCAAGTTTTTCTATAACCTTTTCAGGATCCCTTTCCTTAAAAATGGCTTCTCCAAATTTAGAAATTCTATCCTTTTTTTCTGAAAACTTATACTTTAACCAAGCCGGAAAAACGATAGCCAGGGTTTCTCCATGGGGAAGGTCATAAAAAGCTGAAAGGGAATGGGCTATGATATGATTAGGAAAACCAAAACTTCCAATGCCTGCAGTAGTTAGGCCATTTAAGGCTAAAGTAGTTGCCCACATAAAATTAGCCCTTGAATCATAGTCTTGAGGACTTTCAAAAATCTTTTGAGTCGTTTCCATTAACACCTTAACTAAGGTCTCCACAAAACCATCTTGAATAGGAGTATTTGGATAGGTTTGAGTAAAATAACCCTCCAAAAGATGTAACATAGCATCTACACATCCGTAGGCTACTTGTTCCTTTGGAACCGTATAGGTATTAACTGGGTCAAGAATGGAGACTACAGGGTATACCAGTTCAGAATCTATGTTAAACTTTTGTTTAGTTTTTTCGTTAGTGATAACAGCATATCTATTCATCTCGGTACCAGTGGCTGCCAGAGTAAGAATTACATAAACAGGAAGGGCTTTTTGAATCTCTACTTTTTTTATAAAGAAGTCCCATACATCTCCTTCGTAAAAGTAACCTAAAGCCACAGCTTTAGCGGTATCTATTACACTTCCTCCACCTACAGCTAAAATACATTCTACCTTTTCCTTTCTGGCCAAATCTATAGTTTCATAAACAAAACTTAAAACAGGATTAGGTTTAACCCCACCTTTTTCTATCCATTCCTTGCCGTAGTTTTTTAGAGATTCAACCACCCTTTCATAGATTTGGTTTTTAAAAATACTTCCACCACCGTAAAGTAAAAGACACCTCTTTTCCTTTATAAATTCCCCTATTCTCTGAGTTTGATCCTTTCCAAAAACAATTTTAGTAGGATTATGGAAAACGAACTCTAACATAATTCCCCCCTTCTTTAAGGAATCTTTCAAATATTTTTCTAAAAATACTAATCCCAATTTTTAATAAAAGCAAGCACTTGTATGAGTCCACATGATTTAGACTTAAGTAGCCCTTCCCTAACCGAAGTCTCTTCCTCCTAAATCTCAAAATAAATTCCACTACTTAAGCTTTCCCTAGCTTTGTCTCTTCCTATTTGGTGCTCTTAACTTAGATATAAGTGACTCTTAAAGCTTTTACCAGCTCTGTCTCTAAAGCTCTTCTGCCATCTATATCAAGTAGTTTCCTCTTCATATAAGGTAACTTTCTTAAGAAGATTTTTTAACTTTTAAAAAGAGTTTAGGCTATTAAGGTTAGGAATTTTTCTACTGACATGGGGCAAGCTAAGTAGTAGCCTTGAACATAATCTACTTCAAACTCCTCTAAGGTTTTTAGGAGAGTTTGATTTTCCACATGTTCTGCAATAGCTCTTATTTTAAACTCCCTAGCTAAGGTTATAATTACTTTCAAAATTTTTTTAGCCCTGTCTGAATTTAGAGTTTCTCTAACCAGAAATCCATCTATTTTAATAAAATGGGGCTTAAACTTGAGTAAATAATTAAAAGAAGCATATCCTGCTCCAAAATCGTCTACTGCTAAAAAGAAATGCTCACTTTTTTGAAGTTCCTCCTCTAAGGTTTCAAAAAATTCTAAGTATCTTACTAAGGAATTTTCAGTAACCTCTAAAACAAATTTAAAGTTAAATTCCTGAGCTAATCTTTCCCAACTTTTTACTTCCTTTATCACTTTTTCACACTCTTCAAAAGATGAAATAGTTCTATTTACAAAAAGGTAATAGTCTTTGAGATTTTCAAAAATGTTCTTAGCTTTTAACTTTTTAAAAACTATCTCTTCCAATTCATTTATATAACCAAGTTTAAGGGCAATTTTTATAAACTGACAGGCTGAAACAGGATTATTTTCTCTATCACATATTCTCAATAAAACTTCGCCTCCCAATATCTTTTTAGTTTTAGTTTCAAAGATAGGTTGAATAAAAGGTTCAACTCTTTCTTTTTCTATAGCCTCTTCTATTAGACTCTTTATCCTTTCAAAGTCTTCAAACCTTTTTTGATACTCCTCTTTAAAAAGAACAAACCTATTTTTTCCCTCTTCTTTGGCAATTTTACAGGCAATTTCTGCTTTAAGAAAAAGCTCCTCCATCTTGTCTGAATGTATAGGATAAAAGGATACCCCTAAGGAGGCAGAAAGCTTTATTACATGCTGTTCAAATAGATAGGGAGCTTTAAATTCATATTTTCTTATGATTTTAAGAATTGTCTCTATTAAGTTAAGAGCCTTTAAAAAATTTAAACTTTTAAAAAGTAAACCAAATCTATCATTTTCTAATTTAGCTAAGGAAAAATTCGGAGATAATTCAAAATTTTTTAAATTTTGCAGTAAATATCTACTAAAATTTTCTAAAATTATATTTCCTATTTCAAATCCATATCTAAAATTAATTAGTGCAAAATTGTCAAGATCTATAATAATAAAACTTATTAAGGTCTCCTTATTTTCTTCGGTCCACTTTTTAAACTCTTCAAAAAGTATTTCTTTCGTAACTAAACCATGAAGTTGATATACATCTTTAAGGACTTCAAAATTCTTTCCTAAAAAAAGGGCTATTTTTTTATCATCGTTTAATATATGATTTACCACCCAAACTTTCATAAATTTAAAAATAGACAAGCCTAATTCTCTAAAATTAATTTCTCTTTCAAACTCACTTAAAAATTCTTGAACCCTTTTTCTAAAATATTCATGTATATTTTTATGACACTCCAATTCAGGAAAATTTAAATTTTCCATTAAATTTTCTTCTGAAATAAAGTGATACTCAGCATATTTTATCAATTCTTGTAGTATCTTTGATAAATTTTCTTCCATATCCCACAAGAGTTCATTTTGAAAAAGAGTTTGATAAAGATTATTTAATAAAAAAACCAAATGCTTATGTTGTTTATCTATTTCTTCTATTCCTATTTCAAATGATTCGTCCCAAGTTATATATTCTTTTACGATCATTTTATTACTTTTAGAAAATTTTTATTATAGGGTGGACTAACCAGTTTTTAAAAATCTTCTAACTTTTTATATCAATCATGCTTTACTCTCTTTTTCCCTTATTTTTATTTTTCATTTTTTTCTTTCCAAAACTTCATAAAAGACTTCTTCTCTTAAAAAATATTACTCCCGATTTCTAACAAATCAAGCTTTAATGGGAGTGTTTGAAAATTTTCCTTTAAGCTCTAAACCCCTTTTTATATAAGACCATTTTCTTACCTTAAGAGGGGGGCCTTTATTAATGGGAGGACGTATATTCTTAAGCTTTGTTTTTTTTAAATTTTTATTTAAAATTAAAAGCTATGTTAAACTTTGTTTTTTTTAAGAAAAAGGAACTTTCTATTCCTTCTACTTTAAGTAATCTTAAAAAAAGTAAAAAAATTCAACTCCTTTCTCCTGAAAAATTTTTCTCCCTATCTCAAGAAGAGAAGCAAAAGGTAAAGGGTATTTTAATCTTAGGAGGAGATGGAACCTTTCTTAGGGCTGTTCCTTTAGCCTATGAATACGGACTTCCTCTTATTGGAATAAACAAAGGAAAGTTTGGCTTTTTGACGGAGAATTATTTAGAAAATCTGGAAAAGATTTTAGAACTTTTAGAAAAAGAAAAATTAGTCTTGGAAGAGAGAACAGCCTTGAAAATCTCTTATAAAAACCAAAAATTTATAGCTTTAAACGAGGGAGTAGTTTGTAGAAATTGTCCTGAAAAATTAGTTTACTTAGAAATAAAAATTGATTCCTTTCCTTTAACGGTAGTTTATGGAGATGGAATAATAGTGGCTACTCCTACAGGATCTACAGCTTACAATGTTTCTGCAGGAGGGTCTATTATTCATCCTAAAGCTCCTGTTCTTTCTATAACACCTATTTGTGCTTTTAAGCTTAACATGAAACCCCTTATCATTCCTGATTCATCTTCTATAGAAATTACTGTAAAAACACGCACCAAAAATATTTCTTTAATTATAGATGGTCAAAGGAGTATTAGCATTGAACCCTTTGTACCTATTAGCTTTTGTAAAGCAGAAAAAACTATAAAGTTAGTTCCTGCTTTAGATAAGGCTTACTATCAAATTTTAAAGGAAAAGTTTAATTGGTAACGAATTAGGCTTCTTCCTCTTTTTTAAATAATTTGGAAGCTAATTCTTCTTTCTTTTCCTGAATAGTCTCTTTACTTTTTTCTATAGCTTCCTTTAAAGCTTCTTTTTTAACCTCTATAATTTCCTTAGCTTTAGCAGAAAGTTCTTCAGCCTTACTTTTTAAATTCTGAGCTTCTTCTTTTACCTTTTGAGTTACCTCTTCTAATTCATCTTTAACTTTTCTTCTTAATTCCGGCCCACTAATAGGGGTTAAAAATAGGGTTAAAGCCCCTCCTACTATAACTCCCACTAAAAAAGCTAAAGCCACCTTTAAATTCCTTTCTTCCATATCCGTTCCCCTCCCCTCTTTTTATTTTTTACCCAAACTAAAAACATTTTTCAAAATTTTACTTAATTCTATAAGACCGGAAGCTAAGGCTGTAACTTCTATATAAATCTTTTTTAATTCTTTATTCAAAGAAGATAAAACCGTAGAAGAAGTCTCTACAGTATCCCTTATACTTTCCACTATAGGATCTACACTTTTTACAGCTACTCTAACTTTATCTGAAATTTCTTTTACATTATGAGTGGTATCCTTAGCATCTTCAATCAGAAACTTTACCTCATCAGCCACACTTTCTATTTGCCCTCTTAAGAAAGCTTTAAAATCCTTTATACTTTCTCCTATTTCTTCTATTATTTTAGGAAGAACTTTTAAGTTTACGATTAAGTTATTAATATTCTCTACAGTAGACTTAAAAGTATCTAAATTCTCATTAATTTTCCCTGAGGTTCCTTTAAGTTCTTCTAAGACAGAAGGTAAGGAAGATAAATTTTCATGAAGTTCGTCTATTACTCTATTAACTTTAAAAGATAAATAAATTAAAAAACCAATTAAAATTAGAGCTAAAATTATTAAAACAAAAATTAAAGTTTCCATATTTTCTCCTTTTTTTAATATTTTAAAAATAATCTTTTTTTATTTTTTTTCAACTTTTCCATTTTACCAAATCAGGATAAGCTCTTCTTATAAATCTATTTTTAGGAACAATCCTTATATTAAATTTTCTCAAACCATGTCCTATTAATGGAAAGACAGTTTTAAAAATAGCTTTATTATCTTCAAATTTTTCAAAAAATATAGGATGAAATTCTACTTGAGTAATTGTTTCCTCTTCTTCTACAGTTTCTTTTATACATATAACTTCATTTATACATACTAATTCAACTTCTATTAATTCAGGAGATAAACCATTTAAATCTACTTCTACTATAATTTCTAATTCTGCACCTTCCCAAACTTCTTCTTCTTTTATATTATCATATACATTCAAAATTTTTATACCTACCCATCTCTCTAATAATAATTTTCTTTCATATTCAATTTTTTTCAAATTTTCATAATTATTATCTGTTAAAAATTTAATATTGTCAGAAGCTGGTTTATAAAATTTTTGTGTATACTCCAAAAGAACTCTGTTAATACTAAAATATCTACAAGCATTATAAATAGCCTGTTTCATTTTTTTAACCCACTCTCTGGGAATACCTTCTTCATCTCTTTCGTAAAAAAGATCTATTATTTCGTTTTCTAAGAGATTATAAATTTGATTGGATTCATAATAATTGTAAGGAGGAAGGCCGTCTTTGGGGTAGATAGCCCAACCATTTTCTCCGGTAAAGCCCTCTGGCCACCATCCGTCCATTACACTTAGGTGTAAAACTCCATTTAAGGCAGCTTTCATCCCTGAGGTGCCACTAGCTTCCATAGGTCTTAAAGGAGTATTAAGCCACACATCTGAACCCCAGATAAGGTAACGGGCTAAATGAATATCATAATTTTCTAAAAATAATACCTTATCTTCTAAATCGTATTTTTCTCTAAATTCAAGAATTCTTTGAATCATCTTTTTGCCTTCTAAGTCTCTGGGATGGGATTTGCCTGCAAAAATTAAAATTACAGGTTTAGTAGAATTCTTTAAAAATTCCGTTATTCTTTCCTCATCAAAAAGAATAAGAGTATTTCTTTTATATCCCGTAATTCTTCGAGCACAAGAGATGATTAAGTGATGGGCTTTCAAAAGTTTAGAAGCAAGTTCTGACTTTATCTTATAAAAACCCTTTTTGGTCAGTTTGTCTTCGGTATATCTTCTAATATAATTAATTAAACGGTATTTATTTCTTCGGTGGGCTTCCCATATCTCTTCATCTGGAATTTTAAGAATCTCTGACCAAGCTCCATCTTCAGAAGAAAGATATATAAAGTAAGGACCCAGATACTTTTCTAATACATCGTAAAAGGGCTCACTAAGCCATCTCCAGTGAACCCCGTTAGTAACATAATCTATAGGAACTTCTTCTAAAAGAAGTTCTTTAAAAAGGGGATGCCACATCTTTTTAGTTGTATTTTGATGCATTCTGGAAACAGCATTGATATAATTGGTATAACGGATAGCTAAAGCTGGAAGCCAAAAAATGGTTTTATCTCCTGGCAAACATCCCTCGTTCAAAAAATCCTCTAACTCAATACCTAATTCTGTAATTTCTGGAGCTAAATATTTACTTACTAATTGAGTCTCAAAATGCTCATTTCCTGAAATAACTGGAGTATGGGTAGTAAATATGGTACTTTCTTTAATTAATATTTTAGCTTCTTCATAACTTAACCCCTTTTCCTTAATAAGTTCTTGAAATCTTGAAAGAATTACAAAGGCTGAATGTCCCTCGTTTAAATGGTAAATTTTAGGTTCTCTTCCAAAAACCGCCTTTAAAGCCCTATAACCACCCATTCCTAAGATAATTTCCTGTTTTATTCTTCTTTCAGGCTCCCCAGCATAAAGATAGTTTAAAATTTCCCTAAATTCTGGAGGATTTTCGGGAATATCGGTATCTAAAAGCAAACACAATCTTTTTCCTACCTCTATACGCCAAATTTTAACCTTCACAGGTTGGCCTAAAATTTTAACTTCTATCAAAAGGGGATTACCTTTCAAATCCCTTACTTCCTTAGTTAAATTTAAAAACTTTTCTATATTTTCAGGTTCTTCCAATTGCATTTTAGAAGGTTCTATAACCTGCTTAAAATATCCGTATTTGTAAAAAAGTCCCACAGCAACTATAGGTATGTCTAAATCTGAGGCTCCTATAATCATATCACCAGCTAAGACCCCCAGTCCTCCTGCATAGATGGGAAGTGCTTCATGGAAGGCAAATTCCGTACAAAAATAGGCTATATAATCCTCTGAAGAAAACCCTAAATACTCCCTCAAAAAAGATTCTCTTTTTTTATATTCTTCAAACTTTTCCCAGACCTCCTCTAAATCCATCAAAAATCTTTTATCCTCTGCCAAGGATTCCAATTTACCCTTAGGGAGAAAATGGATAAATTTAACTGGATTTCTTTTTACTAATCTAAACAGATTGGCATCTATTTTATAAAAAAGAGAAAGGGCTCTATAATCCCAACTAAACCACAAATTATTAGAAATAGCTACCCACTTTTCTAATTCCTTGGGAATTTTAGGATAAACAAAAAATTTTTTAAATTCCATTTTTATCCTTCCTCTAATTTTTCCTCTATATCAGTTAATATATTTATATAGTATCTATAAGCATGTTCAGGAGAGGGATAGGGAGAAAAATATTTATGAACATCTCCATCTTGGAAGTATTTTATGCACATGTAATAAAAATGGTCTGAGGTAGTAAGTCTTTTAAGAGGAGAAACAAGGTCCCATTTGCCCTTTTGTTTTGCTCTTTTCAAAAAATCAAAACAGGTTTTCATAGCATTCCACTGTAGAGGATTAGACAACCAAGCCGAAAGGTCTCTTTCAGTATCTGCCCAAGAGGTAGGATTAGGAACAAAAAGAACCTTAGGAGTATAATTTAAAGTCTGTCTAACTTCAGAAGGCCAAAGAAAAGCTAAATCCTCTTCTTCTAAAATTAATTCAATTACCTTTCTTATAAAATCGAAAATTCCCGTTTCTTTCCACTGATGTTCTCCAAAGGTTTCGTAATCCATAAATAAATTTAAGTAAAGATTTTTTCCCTCCCTTTCTACCAGTCTTAAATTTTTTATCCATTGCACATACTTTTCAGCAGTGAGGGGATAATCTTCCCACCCTCGGTTACTAAAACGAAAGGCTATGTCATCAGAAAGTTTATAATGTTTTAAGAGAAGAAGATGGGCATGATTATAAGAGAGGCGAGGATAAAGAGGCAAATCCCCTTTAAGAATATGGTCTGCTCCCTCTATCAAAATAGTTTTAAGATGGGGAAAATTTAATAAGAAATCCGAAAGTTTATCAAAATAGATTAATTCCGTATTTCTGAAAGTAGTGGGTAAAAAACCAAACTCATTTTTTATAAACTCAAAGTGTTCCTCTACCTGTTCTAAAAATTCTTCTATGTCAAAAATAGAGGCTAAGGAATGATAATAGGTTTCATTTATAAATTCTACTGCTCCAGTTTTGGCCAACTCCAAAAAAGATTCAAGAACTTCTGGTCTATAATTTTTAACCTGCTCTAAAAAAGTTCCTGTAATGCTATAGGAAACCTTAAATCTTCCCTCTGAACTTTCTATAAGTTCCTTAAATAAGCTATTGATTGGAAGATAACACTTTTCGGCTACCTTATTGATTATATAACGATTAAGTTGTTCATCAAAGTAGTTGTTAGATCCTCCTACCTCAAAGACTGAAAAATCTCTTATTCTGTAAGGTTGATGAACTTGAAAGTAAAAAATTATGTAAAGCATAGTCTAAAATTTAGCTCAAAAACTCTTGATAAATTTGTAATACCCTTTCTGCTCTTTCTTTCCAAGAAAACTTTTTAACCTCTTCCTTAGACTCTGCTTGTAACTTTTCTATTTTATCAGGATTTTGTAAAAGGTCTATAATGATTTCTACCATTTTATCTACATCCCAAAAATCAACTTTATAAGCCGATTCTATAACTTCAGAGACTCCTGACTGTTTAGAAACAATTAAGGCACAACCAAAATACATGGCTTCCAAGGCTACTATTCCAAAGGGTTCTGATACGGAAGGCATAACCACTATGTCTGACATACTTAAAGCTGCCTCTACTTCTTTTCTGGTGAGAAATCCTGTAAAGAGAATATGAGTGCCAATCCCTAAGCTTGCAGCCTCTAACATAAGTTCCCGTTCCATCTCTCCTGTGCCTGCAATTAAAAAACGAACCCTGCCTTCTCTCTCCAACACCTTTTTAGCAATTTCCAAAAAAATCTTGGGTCCTTTCTGAGGAGTAAGCCTTCCCAAAAATAAAACTACAGGCTCTTTAAACTTTTTCACTTTAAAGGGTTTCTCCGTAAAAGCTGTAAAAGCATTATGGATCACCGTTATTTTTTCTTCAGGAATAAAATAATGCTCTTTTATGATCTCGGCAGTATAATTAGAAACCGCTATAACTTTTTCTGCGTAATTTAACCCCAGGTATTCTATTTCGTGAATCAAAGGATGTCCGTATCCTAAGGCTCGGTCAAATTCTGTAGCATGAATATGGGTAACCAAAGGAACCCTTTTAATATTCTTTAAAAATAATCCTGCAGGATAGGTTAGCCAATCATGAGCATGAATTAAGTTAAAGTCTAAATTTTTAGTTATCTCTAAAACATTTTGAGTGTAAAGTCTGACTTTGGCTAAGAGGGAATTCTCTTGGGATAAAATAAAATCTATCCTTTTTAAAACCTCCTGAGGAGTAGGTAAAAATTGAGGTTCTCTTTTTGGGTAAGAAATATTCTCCCTTACTAAACCCTCTTTAATAGTTAAATATCCACCTTCAGGTTCTAAATAGTGAAAATGATAAAACTTAAGAGGTAGAGGAGTTAGCTGTTTTTTATCCCAGGTTTTAGCTGCAGGATAGTCTGCTGAAAAGGGAGAATCTATTTCAAAAAAAACCTTTTCCTTAGTAGGTAAAATCATATATATAATAAGACCTAATTCTGAAAGGGCTTTAAAAAGCCCATAACAAGCCATTCCTAATCCTCCTATTATAAACGGAGGATACTCCCAGGTTAACATTAAAATTTTCATTTAAGTTACCTCCCTTTTTAACTTCTCAAGCTCTTTTTCAATTAAAAACACTGCAGCTACTGACCAAAATTGAGCAGGAGCACCTTTAGGATAATAAGGATTTTCTCCGTCATAAAGTTCTGGTATACTACTTAATCTACCAGAAACCCAAAGTTCTCTAAAAATCTTTATTAAAGAGGTTAATTCCTTTATAAGTCTTTCCTTAGGTAAAACTTTTTTTAAGAGCTCCGCATAAGGATAAAGTAACCAAACCCACACTGTTCCATTATGATAAGCTAAATCCCTCATATATTGGGTTCCAAAATATTTTCTTCTAAAATTGGGATGCCTTGGAGAAAGGGATCTTAAACCATAAGGGGTTAGAAGTTCCCTCTGAGTAATCTCCCAAGCCTTTTCTAAAGCAAAGGTATCTGCAAAATTTACAGGTAAAGAAAGGGCTATAACGAAGTTGGGACGAATTTCAAAAATAGGATTACCTTGGTAGATTCTATCTGCCCAGAGCTCTCCATTAAAATATCCTTTTAAAGCCAGAGACTGTTTTTCAACTAAGGATTTTAAATTTACCGGAAACTTTTTATCCAAATATCTTTGAGCTAAACTTAAAACATTAAACCAAAGGGCTGAAATTTCTATAGGCTTTCCATAACGGGGAGTAATAGGAATTCCATCTATCATAACATCCATCCAAGTTAAGGCTAAACCTGTAGTTTCAGGAATTTCAATAAGCCCATCCTCTAAATCCACCCTAAAGGGAAGTAAAGGATTAGTCAAAATTTCTCTTATAATCAGCTCTACGGTGTCTAAAAGTTCCTTTCTCTGAGAGGAAGAAACTTTTTCTTTAAAGAATTCTAAATATTGGAAAACTCGTAAGGCATACCATAAAGTAGCGTCAACTGAATTATAGTTAATTTCTTCTTTAGGTCCTGCTACATTTGGAATAAGGCCGTCCTTAAGCAGGGCTTGATAATGTTTAAAAATCTTCAAACAAAAATCCAAACCCTCTTCTAAATAAAAAAGAGCAGGAAGTCCTATAAAGGTATCTCTTCCCCAAGTATAAAACCAAGGAAAACCAGCAATGACATCCTTTTCCAATAAAAAGTTTCTAAGACCAAGTTCTAAAACTTTGAGATAATCTTCATAGGAAAACTTAGCTTTTTTCTTTAATTTGAGCTCAGGATATCCTTTATATCGATTTTCTATCTCCTTAACCTTAGCTTTAAAATCTTTAAGAATGACTTCACTAAAAATAAGGTGAAAAGTTTCCCCTCCACTTAGCTCTACCTCTATGAGAAAGGGTGAAAAAAGATCTTCGTAGGCTGGATATCCCCTTATAGCTTCTAAAGGATAATAAACTTGATAATAAAAAAGAGGTTCCTCAAAAATACTACCCTTGGAAATATAGGTAAAAAGACTTTCTTCCTCCTTTATAACTAAAGCAGAGTCTTCATAAATCTCTATATTAGTAAAGGACTTCTCCCAAGAAGACGCATATCCAACCTGATGATGGTCTCTAAAACTTAACTTAGGCCTTAAAAATAGTTTAAAAGGATAGGAACTTATATTTTTATAACTTACTAAAAGAATATTTTTACTTTCATCCATTCTGATAGATTTTTTAAGAAAAAAATCCCCCTTTTCAAGACAGGCATAGTAAAATTTAGGATAGGGTTGATAAAAAAACTGTTTAATAAGTTTATAACCCTCAGGATAAATAGTATCTTTATAAAAATTGCTATCTAAAAAGTATTCCAAACCGGATGGAAAAATTACTTTCTCTTCTATATTACTTACTAAGTGGACCCTTTTTCCGTTTTCCTTTCCTGCAATAAGTAATCCGTGATACTTACGATAATTTCCCAAGAAAGCACTTCCCAGGGCATAACCACCTTTTCGATTAGCTAAAATCCACTCATAAGGTGTAAATTGATTAAAAAGTTGAGTTAGCATTTAATTTTATTATACTTAATTTATTTTAAAAAAACAAGCTTTTGATTTTAAAATTTCTTTAAAATTCTTTAAATTTTCTTGCATATACTATAAACTCCTAAAATTCTATCTACTAAAATAGAAGCTGCACTACGAACAGATAGATGATTATAGAAATCTAAACGCCCCCAGATAGGTTCCAAAAAGTAGTCACACCTTTTTAGCACTTCTTCTGTTAACCCCCAAGCAGTGCCTAAAACTAAAATCAAGGGGTTTTCCCACAAAAGTTCTCTTACTTTTTCATAACTTATAAATTCTCTTTTAGGAGAAGCATCGGTTCCCAAGAGAAGCGGTCTCTCTCCTTCTAATTTTTGAACCTCATCTATAGCCTCTTCTAAATTTTTAAAAAACCTTATTACCTTCATAGCTTCCTTTCTTAGGGGATTATAATCTCCTCCCTTACCTTCTAACCAATACTTAACAAGTTGTTCTCCTAGAGTTTTTTGGTCTTCTAAAGGTTGAATTACATAGACTCCCTTTACTCCATAGGTTCTACCAAGTCTGGCTAAGTCGTGTAAATCAAGGTTAGTGATAGCAGAAGCTATGGTCTCTCCTTTTTTGTTTAAAACTGGATAGTGAACTAAAAAAAGATAAAGCCTTTGTCTTTCTAATAATTCTTTTAAAATGTTTCTCTCCTCTTTACTTAAAGGATAGGAGGCTAAAAGATAGGGTCTTTTTTTAAGAGTTAACTCTAAGGAAAGTTTTTTTCTATATTTTTCTATTTCGGCGTGATTTCCGCTTAGAAGAACCTCTGGCACTTTAAATCCCATAAACTCTCTGGGCCGGGTATAAGCTGGATATTTAAGAAGTCCTGCAGTAAAGGATTCTCTTTCTACAGAATCCCTTCTACCTACTACTCCAGGAATAAGTCTACTTACCACCTCTATTAACACCAAGGAAGCTACCTCTCCTCCAAAAACTACATAGTCTCCTATAGAGATTTCCTCTTCAACAAAATGAGCTCTTATCCTCTCATCAATTCCTTCATATCTTCCACAAATTAAAACTAAATGGCCTTTTTGAGAAAGTTCTTCTGATAACCTCTGATTTAAGAGCTTTCCCTGAGGAGAAAAGTAAATCACATAGGCTTTAGGATTCTTTTCCTTAATAAAGGAAATAGCTTTATAAAGGGGTTCTGGTTTAAAAACCATCCCTTCTCCTCCACCGTAAGGAACATCGTCAATTCCTTTATGTTTATCTTCAGAAAAATCTCTTAAATTATAAAAATTTACTTTAATAAGCCCCTTTTCTATGGCTTTTCCTAAAAGACCTACTTTTAAAGGAGAGACAAAATACTCTGGAAAAATGGTCAAAATATCAAATTGCATAAATGGAACTTTTTAACTTTGCACCTCTACCAGAGGTTTTATATCTTTAACCCAGATAATCCCTTTTTCAAAATCTACCTCTTCAACATATTCTTCTACTAAAGGAAGATAAAAGTTTTCTTTATCCCTTTTAACTAAAAGGAGTTCATATTCACCCACAGGCATAACTTCCACTACCTTTCCCCAAAACTTTTCCTTATCCTTTGTCTTTTCTCTTACCTCTAAACCTATTATTTGATAAAAGTAAAATTCTTCTCCCTCCAAAGGGGGAAGATCTTCAACTTTAAGGTAAAGTTCTTGATGAATAAGCTTTTTAGCTTCTTCATAATCCAAATTTTTAAATTTAACCAAAAATATGTTATAGCCTGGCCCTTTACGGAGGGTTTCAACTTCAAGGACCCTTTCTTGAGGGAATTTTAAATAGAATAATTTTATTAGAAATAAAAGATCTTGGAAAAAACCTAAAGGAGAGATCCGCATCTCTCCTTTAAGTCCATGAAGACCTAAAACTTTAGCAACCGGAATTAACACTTATTCTATTATCTCTAAGACCACCCTTTTACGGAGTTTACTTCCTGCAGCACCTAAAATAGTTCTAATAGCTTTGGCTGTTCTTCCCTCTTTTCCTATAATTTTACCAAGGTCTTCCTTAGCTACTTTGAGTTCAATTACGGAGGTTTGTTCCCCTTCTATTTCGTTAATTTGAACAGCCTCAGGTTTATCCACCAACACTTTAGTAATATGTTCTACCAAATCCTTAAGCTTACTCATTTCTGCCTCCTTCCTCTGAAATTAGGATTTACTGAGAACGAGAACCCTGCCCCAATTTCAAACCTATTCTTTTAAAAAGAGCTTTAACTGTTTCTGTAGGTTCAGCCCCTCTTTCTAACCAAGTTCTAACCTTTTTTTCATCTACTTTTACTTCAAAGGGCTCTTTCAAAGGATTGTAATAGCCTAAAATATCTAAAAATTTTCCATCCCTGGGAGATCGGCTATCTGCAGCTACTATTCTGTAAAAGGGTCGCTTTTTTCTGCCCAATCTCATAAGTCTTATTCTTACTGGCACCTTTCTTTACCTCCTCAAAATTTGTAAATCTATTCTAACACTTCTTTCAATTTTGACAATTTTACACCCTTAAAAATCTTCTTATAAAATTTTCCAATCTATGGCCTTTTTTTACCTGCTTGAAAACTTTAAGCATCTCATCATAGCTTCTCAAAAGTTTATTTACATCTTGAACAGTGGTTCCACTTCCTCGAGCAATACGCCTTTTTCTACTGGCATTAATTATTCTGGGATTATTTCTTTCTTCCTTAGTCATAGAATTAATAATAGCTTCTACTTTAACCAATTCCTTCTCATCAAAGGGTAACTCATGAATCTTTTTCCCTATTCCTGGAACCAAACTTAAAACATCCTTTATAGAACCTAACTTTTTCATCTGTTGAATTTGTTCTCTCAAGTCCTCTAAGGTGAAATCAAGTTTTTTAAGTTTTTTTTCTAACTCACGAGCTCTTTTAAGGTCAAAGGCCTCTTGAGCCTTTTCAATAAGAGTTAATACATCTCCCATGCCAAGAATTCTACTGGCTAATCTTTCTGGATAAAAAACTTCTAAAGCCTCAAGTTTTTCTCCTACCCCTAAAAACTTTATAGGACAACCGGTAACCTCTTTTATAGAGAGAGCTGCTCCTCCTCTGGCATCACCCTCTATTTTAGTTAAAATGATGCCTGTAATTCCCACCCTCTCATTAAAAACTTTAGCCACATTTACGGCATCCTGTCCCATCATAGCATCAGCCACCAGCAAAACCTCAGAAGGTTTTACCCTTTCCTTAATCTCTACCAATTCTTGCATCAGAGTTTCATCAATATGAAGCCTCCCAGCAGTATCAATAATTACTATATCTCTTCCCTCTTCTTTAGCTTTTTTTAAAGCCCTTTGCACAATTTCTAAAGGACTTTCAAGTGAATTGGGCTCATAAAAGGGTACCTCAACCCTTTGAGCTAAAACTTTAAGTTGCTCTATCGCTGCTGGACGATAAATATCAGCAGAAACTAAAAGGGGATGGTGTCCCTTTTTTTTTAGAAATCGAGCTAATTTAGCTGCCGTAGTGGTTTTACCAGATCCTTGAAGTCCTGCCAAAAGGATAGAAACAGGCTTACTTCCAGAAAGATTTAAACCCTTAGCCTCACCTCCTAAGGTGTTTACCAACTCTTCGTAAACAATCTTTACTATTTGCTGAAAGGGGGTTAAACTTTCTACAACTTCAGAAGAAAGAGCCCTTTTCTCTACCCTACTGATAAAATCCTTAACTACTTTATAATTAACATCTCCTTCTAAGAGAGCTAAGCGGACCTCTCTTAAACCCTTTTTTATATCCTCCTCTGTAAGTTTTCCCTTTTCTTTAAACTTATTTAAAGCTGCTTCTAATCTTTGACTCAATCCCTCAAACACAGAAAACCCCTCGTTTAACTTTTAGATTTTTAAAAACTAAATTAATACAACTTCTTTTTTTTACAAGAAAGTTTATGAGACTTCTATAAGGTATCTTCTTTTAATTCTTCTTCCCTTTTGAGAAAGCCTCTTTTATAAAAAACCTATTTTTATTTTCCCAAAGGAAAAGAAAACTTACGCAAAGGGGGGGAAAATCTTGAGAAGAACATCTTGCGAATTTCTTCTACTGTAAACACTGAAAGAGCTGCTCCACCTATCATAAGCCAGTCCATAAAGGAGAGAGGGTAGGTTTTAAAAGCCTTTTGCATAAAGGGTAAGTAAATAGCTAATAACATTAGTCCAAAGGAACTCAAAAGAGCTAAAATTAACCACCTATTGGTAAAGAAACCTAATTTAAAAATTGGAACCTCAGAGGATCGACAATTTAAAGCATTAACTAAGCGTAAAGTAATAATAGTAGCAAAAAACATAGTCATAGCTTTAGGTAGACTATGAGTATTAAGGGTGTAAACGAAAAAGCCTAAAGCCCAAAGCCCTATGAAAGTCCCCATAAGGGGAATAAAAAGCAGGGCATAGCGATTAAAAATTCCTTCCTTAGGATCTCTGGGAGGTTTGTTCATTATTCCTGGTTCAGAAGGTTCTACTCCTAAAGCTACAGCTGGAGCTCCATCCATAAGAAGATTAATATAAAGAATCTGCACCGCTACTAAAGGTAGGGGAAGTCCAGCTAAAAGAGCTAAGGTAAGTCCTACTACAGTTCCCATATTTCCAGTTAAAAGATAAACTAAATATTTTCTTATATTAGTAAAAATAGTCCTTCCCTCTTCTACAGCGGAAACTATAGTGGCAAAATTATCATCCAAAAGAATCATATCAGAAGCTTCCTTAGCCACATCCGTTCCAGTAATTCCCATAGCTATTCCAATATCTGCAGCTTTTAAAGCTGGAGCGTCATTTACTCCATCTCCTGTCATAGCCACAATTCGGTTTTTACTCTGAAAAGCTTTAACAATTTTTAGTTTATGCTCAGGAGATACTCTGGCATAAACAGAAATATTTTCTACCTCAGCTTCGAGCTCCTTTTCAGATATCTTTTCCAGTTCTTCTCCTGAAAGAGCTTTCTCTCCTTCCCTTAAAATACCCAGTTCCTTAGCTATAGCCATGGCTGTAATTTTATGATCTCCTGTGATCATAACTGGTTTTATTCCTGCAGACTGACAAATTTTAACAGCCTCTTTAGCCTCCTCTCTTGGAGGATCTATCATTCCTACTAAACCTATTAAAACTAACTCTTTTTCTATTTCTTCTTCAGAGATTTTTAAGGATTGATGAGTCTTCAGGACTTTATAAGCCAGTCCTATAACTCTGAGTCCTTCCTTAGCCATTTCAATAACTATTTCACGAATCTTCTCTTTTTCACTTTCAGTAAGCCTTTTTTCACAATTATCTACTAAAAGATAGTCGCAAAAACTTAAAAGCACCTCAGGAGCACCTTTACAAAAAACTTCCTTTTCACCTTGGGAAGTTATGTGAACCGTGGTCATTCTCTTTCTTTCAGAAGTAAAGGGAATTTCTCCCACTCTGGGATAGGTTGCAATTAAGGTATCTTTAAAAAATTTAGCCTTAGCACCTAATACAATTAAAGCTCCTTCAGTGGGATCACCCAAGATCTTCCACCTATTTTCTTCCCAAACTAAGGATGCATCATTACAGAGGACCCCTATTTTCAGCAAAAGCTCTAAATCCTCTCTTCTTTCAGAAAGGGGTTTTCCATTTATCAAAAATTGTCCTTCAGGGACATATCCTGTTCCAGTAACCTCAAGGAAAGTGTTATTCAACCAAATTTTAGTAACGGTCATTTCATTTTTAGTAAGAGTTCCTGTTTTATCGGAACAAATAACCGAAACGCTTCCCAAAGTTTCTACCGCAGGAAGTTTCCTTATAAGGGCGTGTCTCTTTACCATCCTTTTTACACCCAAAGCTAAGCTTATGGTAACTACCGCTGGAAGGGCTTCTGGGATTACTGCTACTGCTAAGGCTACACCCCAAAGAAGCATCTTCCAAAGAGGATGTCCCTTAAAAATTCCAAGAACGGCAATTAATCCGCAAAGAATCAGAATATAAAAGCCTAAACTTTTACTGGTTTTATCTAAGTTTTCCTGAAGGGGGGTTTTTCTTTCTTCTACTTCCTGAAGTAAACCGGCAATTTTCCCAAACTCCGTTTGCATCCCAGTGGCCACCACCACTCCCTTCCCCCTTCCATAGGTAACCACCGTCCCATAAAAGAGCATATTTTTTCTATCCCCTAAGGGGGTTTCTTCGGGAAGACTTGAAAGGTCCTTTTCAACAGGGGTTGATTCTCCAGTTAAAGGTGCTTCATCAACCTGTAAATTAATTGCTTCAATAATCCGACAATCTGCAGGAACCTTATCTCCTGCAGACACTAACACTATATCTCCAGGAACTATTTCCTTAGCTGGAATTCTTTTCTCTAATCCCTTTCTTAAAACTGTAGCCATAGGAACTGCTATCTTTTTTAAAGCCTCTAAGGCTTCCTCTGCTTTATATTCCTGAATAAAGCCCAAAACTCCTGAAAGGATAACTATTAAAAGAATAGTAATAAAATCTACAAGTTCTCCGAAAATAAGAGAAATTCCAGAAGCTACGAGAAGAATTAAGACCAAAAAATTGGTAAATTGCCTTAGAAGTAAAATTAAAGGGGACTTTTTTTTCTTCTCTATTAGTTCATTGTAGCCATAAACTTTAAATCTTTCTTGGACTTCCTCTTCAGTTAAACCCTCTAAACGGGTTTGAAAAACCTCCAAAGTTTCTTCGATTGAAAGGGCGTGGGGAACTTTTTTCATTTGAAGGTATAATTTTAAAATTTATTATTAAAAAAGCAACTTACGAAAACTCAAATTAAGAGAGAGACCTTTGTAAAATTCAATAGTTTACCAAGGAGGCCTGGCTAACTCTCAAAAAAATTTTGGACTCAATTTGTTTACCACTTACCATCTGATACAAAGGTCTCGCAAATAAGTAGTTATCTTACTTAGAGATACCCTTTATGAAGGTATAAAAATTTCTTTCTTTGTAAAACCCCTTGGTAATTTCCTTATCAAGAATTTTTTTGAGATAAGAAATTTGTTTTTCAAAGAAAAAGAGCTTTTTAGTAGGTGTCTGAAGGGTAAAGGGTTTTGAGAAAGTATTTAAGCTATTTCCTTAGGGTTAGCGTTAGCGATGGGTTTGTGTTAAAGGATTAGGGTTAGGTTTAGAAAAGAAACTGCCAGAGCCTTTAACTATAGGTAGATTTCGCAAATCACTTGAAGATGTATAGGGAGGATTTTAAAGAGCTTGAAAAAAATATTTAAGGTAAGGAATTTGAATATATAGGTGGGAAGACTTAATATTGTCAAGAGATAGGCTTAGGGAGTAAAAGAGGCTCTCAAGTAGCAGGAAGTTATGAGATAGACTAAGGAAATTTAAATCCACCAAAGAATTTTTAGACCAAAAATTTTTCAAAGGTTTCTTTTAGTATCCCAATTTAATTAAGGTGAGAAGGATTCCCAAAAACGAAAACCCTCTTATGATAAGCCACTGCAGGAAATTAAACCTCCTTTCTAAAGCCTCTCTAAAGCCTCAAAACGGGTATTCATCTCCTTTTGTAAAGCCTCAAAACGAGTATTTATCTC
>JANXAD010000019.1 GCA_025062245.1 Thermodesulfobacteriaceae bacterium
TTTCTGGGAATGATAGCTCACACTATAACTATATCAGAAAGCGAACTTAGAGAAATGAGTAAAAAAAGTTTTTGTATTCTTACTAAAAACTATATAAATTTTAGTATAAGATTAGGATATCATTTTTCACTTATAGAAGCTTATATAAGTGAAAATACAAATGATAGTTGTATTAATTATATTAAATTTCTTTTTAAAGGAGGAGGAGCAACTTTAGATAGAAGATTAAGAAGAGTTTGGATTATTTCTAAAATATTAAGTTTATTAAACTTTTTAATTGAAGTAAAAAATGATGTAATAAATGCATTATTAACAGAATATAATAGAGAAGCTATTGAAAAAAGACTTAAAATTTTAGGCAAATTAACAGGATATACTAAACAATTAGATGTAGTTTTATTTCACGATTCCGTAGCAGAAATGTATTTAAAAGAATTTGTAAATCTTCATATCAAAGAACAACTTTAATGTTTTTAAGAAGTTAGGTATGATTTTTAAGCTCTTGTAGATAAGGTCTTTCAAACAAATAGAGAGGCCTCCAAAATTTGGACCCCTAAAATCTTAGGGTGTGAGATTCTTCACACCCCTTTATCCATTTTCCCAAATACTTTCCCCTAAAACCCTGTAAAAACTCTCTAAAACCCTAAATCTCCTCCCACTTTCAAGCTGGTCATGAATAAAATCCAAAGCCCCAAAGAGTTTACCTGCCAAATTTGTCCCTATTCCATTAAAAAGCTCACTTATCCTTTTATAACGATACCTCTTTAAAAACTTCTTTATACCTGTTAAATCCCTCTTCTTACCATATCCTCAAAACCCTCTTGTGGTTAACCTCTTGCCCCTCCTATCTTAAAGGAAGGGTTATTTTCTTATATCCATAAGAGGGATACTTTAAAAACTTTTTCTTCAGGTTTTTTGGTCTTTGAGAGGCTATAATGTTTACCCTAACCTTCAAGATGTCCAAAAAATGGGGAGCAATCCACAATTTAGTAATATTGACAAATTTTTTTTCTGAATTAAAATTGTTTTTAAATAAAAATAAAACTAAGGAGGTAGTAACAATGTGTTTAGAAGTTAATATTAAGTGTTCTTGTGGTAATAAAGAGGTAGCTTTTAATTTAAGAGATGGAATTTTAACTCCTGAAGTAATTTTAAAAGTTTACTGTCCAGAATGTAGTAAAGAAGTGACTTTTAATAGTGAAACTATGATTCGCGACCGAGATTGGATTATTGAATACGATATAGAAATAGCAAGATTTTTATTAACAGGGAAAAGAGGAATATCTCCTTATAAGGTTACTCCAGAATTTGTTTTTGATGAGGGATATGCTGCTTGGAAGGAGACCTATCCTGGAGAGTTAAAGGAAATTGAAGGAGAAAAGGCTAAAATTGTAAAACTCCTTGAAGAAGACCCGAAGAGCTATTTTCAAACTATTAAAGAGTGGGCTATAGCCAGGGCTAATAAACTTAAAGCTGAAGGTTGGAGAAAGGCTCAAAAAATGTAAATTTTCCTATAAAAGATCTCTTAGAGAGGTTTTGGTTAAAGAAAAAAAGAGAATTTTAAGTTTTTGAGAAAGATCTTCTGCTTCTTGACAGGGAGGTAAGATAGAAGGATTTTCTAATTCTAGAAGTTCTGAAAGATAAATTTTTTCGGGGGATTTTGCTAATAGAATTTTATCCTCTAAAAGATAGATAAATTTCTTTTTTTCTAAATCTTCTAAAAGTTTTTCCAAAGTTAAGGGACCTATTTTTACCAATTCTTCCAAAGTTTCTAAACTTATTTCTCTCCCTTCATAAAAGGCTTTTCCCAAGAGATAGAGAATATAAATTTTAGTCCAAGAATAGGGTAACTTGAAATCTATATGTTTCCAAATCTTTTTTTCTAATAGAGAACTAATTTCTGCACCTATCAAAAAGATGCACCAGTTTATGAAAATCCAAAGTAAAAAAAGAAGAACTGCTGAAAGGGAGCCATAGATTTTAGAATAGGAAACTGCGTGTTTAACATATAAACTATATCCTAAGGAAGAAAGTATCCAGATAATACTTGAAAAAGAAGCACCAACTATAGCAGACTTCTTAGAAATTTTACGAGCGGGAAAGTAAATATACATAAGAAAAAAAATGAAAATTAAAAGTAATAAAAAAAGAAGCCAAGAAAACTTCTTGGCAAAGGTATGTAAAAAGACAGGAATAAGAAAAATGATAGGGGTTACAGTTATACAAAACCAATAAAAGGCTATCCTTTGAAAAAAAGTCCTTTTCTTAGAAGTAAAAAAAATTTTATTTAGAGCGTCCTCTAACTGAAAAAATAGTCCTAAACTCATAAAAAAATAGGCAAAAATACTAAATTTTCCTAAGGGGAAATCCTGCACCTTTTCCACTAACTTTAAAATTTTTTCTATTACCTTAGAGGTTGCTTCAGGAGTAAGATAATTAGCAAACCATACCAAAGAACGATAAATTAATTCTTCCTCCTTCACAAACAAACTACTTATAGATAAAATTAAACCCAAAATAGGAATTAAGGTAAGGATAGTGTTAAGAGTTAATCCTTGAGCAAAGAGTAAAATTTCATTTCTACGAAAGTTTTTTCCAAATTCTTTTAAAAATTTTATAAGAAAAACTACTTTCATAGGAATATTCTAACATTCTTGAATGAAAAGTAAAATTTAAAGCCCTCCTTAGTGGATGGGGGATGCATAAGTTTCGTCTCCTTAGGGAAAATTAAAAAGTAGTAAAATTAAAAATCAAAAACAAAAAATTATCCTTAAGGAAGTACCTAATCTTATCAAAGAGGCTAAAAGGTTAGAAAGGCTAAACTCTATAAAAGAAGCCTCCTGCCAAGAATAGGTTCTCCGTAGGCTTAAAGTTATAGATTTTCACCATAAACGTAGCACTAAAGCTAACTTGGGAGTTTTAAAGACCACTATATATAGAAGGAAAGACCTTTAGAGATAGTGGTGGTAAGCTTTAAGTCACCTATATCTAAATTAAGGGCACCAAAGAGGAAGACAGAGGTCGTTAAGAGCTTAAGTAGTGGAATTTACTTAAATATTTTAGAAAAGAAAGACCCCGTTGGGGAAAGTAATGTTAAAAAAGTATTCCAAGGGTAATAGTTAGATGAAGAGTTAGAGAGGACCTTAGAGGAAAATTTTATAAGAGTATAGAGAGGAAAAGTTTTTTTGAAGATTTAAAGGAATTTAACAAGGAATTGATTTGATATGATATCCTATGGTCTCATACAAAGAGCTTTACAAACTTAAAAAGAATGGTATATTATTCTTTATAGAAAGTTCCGGGGTCGTCTAACTGGCAGGACATGGGACTTTGGATCCCAGAATCGTGGTTCGACTCCACGCCCCGGAATTTAAGTTTTAGGAGGAGTGGCCGAGAGGTCGAAGGCGCTCGCCTGCTAAGCGAGTGCACGGGTTAAAAGCTCGTGCCGCGGGTTCGAATCCCGCCTCCTCCGTTCTTTTTCACAAAGCCGGCGTAGCTCAATTGGCAGAGCATGGGATTTGTAATCCCAAGGTTGAGGGTTCAAGCCCCTCCGCCGGCTTAAAAGATAAATCTTCCACTGAACTTAATCCAAGACTTCTCATTATTTAAATATCCAAATCTTTACTAATTTCAATTTACTTTTTAAATTATAACTATGGAAAAATGTAAAATGCTTGAACAGGGTTTTAAACAGGGTAGTTGTTTAACTTTTTATAAATCAGAAAATTGGTATATAAAAAAATATTTAAGCGATACCGCTTGTAAGGTTACTTTAAAATGGGAAAACAACACTCCCTATAGATTGATTAAAGCTATTCAACTTTCTCGTCCAGAAGATTATTTATCTATTTATCAATCGGGATGCAATTTTTCTTGTCTTAAATGTCATTCTTGGGAGTTTACCCAGTATAAAAATGGAATCTGGATGTCCCCTAAGGAAGTGGTAAAAATTTGTGAAGAATATGCAAAATTAGTTACTGTAAAAGAACCGAGAAAAAGGGCAACCTCCTTTCATGCTCAAGATCTTTGTAAACATTGTGGAACCTGTATCTTGACCGAAAAAAGGTCTGAACTTTGTCCTGGAACATTAGAACCTATTCAAATTCTTTTATCTCCTCAAGGCTATGGACCTGCAAGAAATATCGTTGCTTTCACAGGTGGAGACCTTGTCTGTAATCCTGAATGGTATAGTCAAGTTGCAGAAAAAATTAAGGAGTTAAATTTAGATTTATGGATTCTTTTGGAAACTAATGGATATGGTTTAACTCCTAAAAACTTAGATTTACTGAAAAACTCAGGAATTGATGCCTTTTGGCTGGATATAAAAGCCTGGGATAACGAAATTCATAAGAAGTTAACAGGATGTGAAAACACCTGGATTTTAAAACTCCCTGAAGAAATCTTAAAAAGAGATTTTACCTTAGAAGTGTTATCTTTATACATTCCAGAATGGGTAGAAACAGATCAAATAAAGAAAATTTCAAAACATTTAGCTAAAATAGAACCAGAAATTCCTTTTACCATTTTGGCTTTCTTTGGAGAATATAAACTGAAAAACTATAGAAGCCCGACTCTTTCTGAAATGTTAGAAGCCTATCAAGTAGCTAAGGAAAGTGGATTAAAAAGGGTTAGATTAGGAAATATAGGAGTATTTGTCAAAAATGAAGAAGAATTTGAAATTTTGCTAAAATATGCTAAGGATGCGATTTGAATGAAACTTAAAGAGCTTAACCAAACTGGAATTAAAATACCTTCTATAGGAATGGGAACTTGGGGCATAGGGGGAGGATTAACTCCCGATTATTCTAAGGATGAAGAATTTATTCAGCTGTTGATAACAGGTCTTAAGTTGGGATTAACTCTTATAGATACGGCGGAAATGTACGGAGCAGGTCATACAGAGGAATTAGTAGGAGAGGCTATTAAAAATTTCCCCAGAGAAAAGATATTTATTATTACTAAAGTTTTACCAGAAAATCTTAGGTTCAAGGATTTAATTAAAGCCGCAGAACAAAGTTTAAAAAGACTAAAAACTCCTTACATAGACTTATACCTTATTCACGCTCCAAATCCCAAAATTCCTCTAAAAGAAAGTATGGAGGCTATGGAAAAACTTAAGGAGGAAGGATTAATCAAATTTATTGGAGTAAGTAATTTTAAAGTAGTTCAGATGGAAGAAGCCCAAAAATATCTTAAAAATTCCTATTTAGTTGCCAATCAAGTAGAGTACAATCTCTTTTATAGAAGAATTGAAAGGGATATCCTTCCCTATTGTGAAAAAAGGAATATCACTGTGATAGCCTACTCTCCTTTAGCCAGAGGACTTATTCCTAAGGATGAATTTATTCAAAAAGTCGCCTTGAAATATAATAAAACAGCTTCTCAACTGGCTTTAAATTGGTTAATAAAAAAACCTAAGGTAATAGCTATACCAAAATCATCCAAAGTGGAACGTTTAAAGGAATTTATAGGGGCTACAGATTGGGAATTATCAAAGGAAGATGAAGAAAAAATTTTAAAATATGTAATTTTGAGGTATAACTGATTTTAGAGGTTTATTGGGTTTTTAAACTTTATCCATAAATTTAAGAAAATTCAACTTTTTTTATTAATTAAGATGTTGAATTTAAGGGTATGATATCAGAGAAATTACTTAATAAAAAAGCTTTACTTTTTTGTTTTTTTCTTTTTTTTATTTTTTTAACGCTTTCCTTGTACTCCTATTCTCCCTATGATCCAGGAATAAACATAAAAGGGACTTCTGAGATTAGAAACTGGGGGGGTCTCATAGGAGCTTTTCTGTCCTCTATATTTTACTTTCTCTTTGGTTTTACAACCCTTCTTATCCCCATCTTCTTGTTTTTAGCTTTACTTTTGATTTCTTTAGGTCTATCTATTAAAAAAACCATTTTAGTCTTTTCTATTCTTATTTTTGTTTTTTCATCTACTTTTTCTTATTTTTTTTATTTTTTAGAAGTAGATATCTTCTACCTATTTAACAAATATCCCCTCCATGGTGGACTCATAGGTGAACTTTCCTTACTTTTAATCCCCGTAGTAGGTACTTCTGGTTTCTTTTTCTTAATTTTAGGATTTTTTTTACTGGCTTTATTTGTAGGCTTTGGAAGTCTTCAATTTATAACTCATCTATCTTCTACTTTTTTATTTCGGAATAAATCTAAAGAAACCCAACCAAAAAGCTTAGAAACGGACTTGGAAGAAGAAAGAAAAAAAGAGAAGAAAAAAAATTTAGAAGAACTACCTGTTAAAATTAAGATCCCCTCAGAAGGTAAGATTTTAGAAATTGAAGAGGAAATTAGAGAAAATATTAAGTTAGAAGAAAGTAAAACAGAATTTGAAAGGGAGCTCAAAAAGGGATTTCAGCCTCCTTCTTTAAATCTTTTAGATGATCCTTTACCTTCTTCCTATAAGGTTAGACCTGAAGAATTAAGAGAAAGAGCTTTAATTTTAATTTCTAAGTTAAAGGAATTTGGAATTGAAGGTGAGGTAGTAAGTATTTCTCCTGGTCCAGTAATTACAGTGTTTGAATTTAAACCAGCCCCTGGAATAAAAATTAGTAAAATTTTAAGTTTAGTAGATGATTTAGCTTTAGGACTTTCGGCTAAAAGTGTTCGGATTGTTGCTCCTATTCCTGGAAAAAATGTTATAGGGATTGAAATTTCTAATCCTCAAAGAGAGTGGGTATACTTAAAGGAAATTTTAGAAAGTCAAGCTTTTAAAAAAGCTGAATCTCCCCTAACTATAGCTTTAGGAAAGGATCTTTCAGGCAGTCCAGTAGTAACAGATTTAATGAAAATGCCTCATCTTTTAATAGCTGGAAGTACAGGATCTGGTAAAAGTATCTTTTTACATAGTGTGATTCTAAGTTTAATTTATAAGAGTAACCCTGAGCAAGTAAGATTTCTCATGATTGATCCAAAAAGAATTGAACTTTCCGTCTATGAAGGAATTCCCTATCTTCTTCATCCTGTGGTTTTAGAACCTAAAACTGCTACTAAAGCTTTACATTGGGCAGTATCTGAAATGGAAAGGCGATATTCTCTTTTTGAAGAAGTTTCAGCAAGAAATTTAGATTCTTATAATGAACACTTTGAAGAAAAACTTCCTTATATAGTGCTTATTATTGATGAATTAGCAGACCTCATGGTAGTTTCTTCTAAAGAGGTAGAAACCCTACTTACCAGATTAGCCCAAATGGCAAGAGCTGCTGGGATACATCTCCTTGTAGCTACCCAAAGACCTTCTGTGGATGTTATAACTGGACTTATTAAGGCTAATTTCCCTGCTCGGATTTCTTTCCAAGTAACTTCTAAAGTAGATTCTCGAACTATTCTTGATACCCAAGGAGCAGAAAGACTCTTAGGTGCAGGAGATATGCTATTTTTACCTCCTGGAAGTTCTTCCTTAAAAAGGATTCATGCCCCCTACGTCTCAGAAAAGGAAGTTAAAAGGGTGGTGGAATATCTCAAAAAATTGGGAGAACCTGAGTATCTAACCGACTTAAATACCTATTCTGAAGATATGGAAGAAAGTGACTTAGAAAAGGGAGATAGTGAAGAAGATAAACTTTATGAAGAAGCTTTAAAAATTGCTTATCAATATGGAAAAATTTCCGTTTCCATGCTTCAAAGAAAACTAAGAATAGGATATAATAGAGCAGCCAGATTAGTAGAAAAAATGGAAAAGGAGGGTATTGTTGGACAAAGTGATGGTGTTCGTCCTCGCCCTGTTTTGGGGACTTCTAAACGTCTCTTTGAATCTTAAAGCTCAAAGTGTAGAAGAAGTTTTAGACCAAATTCAACTTTTTTACCAACAAATTAATACCCTAAAGGCTGAGTTCCTTCAAGAAACACGGTTTCCCTCTGGGAAAATAGAGACCAGAACCGGAAAACTATGGATGAAAAAACCTGGAAGGTTACGCTGGGAATACCTAAGTCCTGAGAAGTTTATTATCCTTTCAGATGGAAAAAATTTTTATCTTCATTATCCTGAGGAACAACAAACCTTTTCATATTCTATCCATGAATATCCTGCCTCTCAGTTGATTTTAGGCTTTATGAATGGTTTAAGAGATCTTAAAAAGGACTTAAGATTAGAAAGTTTTAAAATTTTAGAAAAAGATTTTTGGGAAATTCATTTTGTTCCTAATTTTAAAGATAATCTGAATATAGCTAAAATAATATTAATAGTAACCTCTAATAAAGGTGAAGTTAAACAAATTCAAGTAGTTTATACTACAGGTGAAAGAGTTAAAATAAATTTCAAAAAAGTAGAATATAATTTAATTTTAAAAGATTCTATTTTTAATGTTAAATCTTTAAATTAAATTAATAAATTTTCTCCTCCCTATCTCTTAATCTACCAATATATTCATATCTTACGGATATATCTTCTTTGTAACATGTTTAAACCAAAAAAATCCTACAGCTCAACAAAGAGCTAAAAAAATATTTTGTTGTAAAAATGAAAAATTGAGATAAATTTTTAAAAATATGATAGATTTAAAGTTTATCATTCTTTTACCTATCCTTGGTTTTATAGTAATTTTATTTTTTTTCTTTAAACAAAGAAAAAAATTTGAAATCTATTATCAAAGCTTAGGTGGTAAAGATATATCTACCTGGACCTTCCCTTACACTAAAGCATACTTAGAAAAGGATGGAATAGTCCTAAAATTAGGAACCTCAGGTTACAGAGCTAATTTTTACCTATATCTTTCTATCCCTCTCAGAATTCGTGGATTCCTTCTTATTAGGAAGGCCTCTTTTTTGGAAAAATTTTGGGCGGAACCTCTTTTCCTAAAAGAAAAACTTCTTGCAGAATATGATGATGAAAATTGGTTTAAAAACATCATAAATAAAACTGAAATTAAAGAAAGCTTTTTACAAACTTTTAATAAATATCAATTAAAAGGGATTTTAATAAAAGATGGAGAATTAAGATTTGAATGGAATATTAAGCAAGGACCTTGGGAGATCTCAAAAGAGACAATTTTATCCTCTATTACAGAACTTTCAATTTTATCTAATTGGTTAGACCGTATTCCCTCTTCCTCTATAGGATATAATAGAGAAAAATTAAGAAATCTCTTAGGAGTGAAGCTACCCATAGGAATAACCTTATTTCTTTTTGGAATAGGAATAGTGGGAGGTTTTTATAATTACCAACCTCTCTGTTTGCTTGAAGCCCTGTGGATAGGTCTTAAAATTACTTTACCAGTAGTTTTAACTTATATAGGCTTAATAAGTTTTTTTATAGGACGTAAGAATCTTTTTTGGAGACTTTTTTGGAAGAGTTTTATGGTCATGGGTATAGGGAGCTTTTTTATAAGCCTGTTTTTTTTAACTTTGGTCAACGGAATCTTTGATACCTCTTTACCTCAAAAACATATAGACTTTATAGAAAAAAAATATCGAAGCATAAAACATGGTTATAGAATCCAACTTAAAAACTATCATCAAAATAAGTTCTGGTGCGATTTTAGTGTTTCTAAAGAGTTTTATAATCAAGTCTCTCAAGGACAAAAAGTTGAATTTTGGAGTAAAAAGGGATTCTTAGGTATAGAGTGGTTATATTTAGGTCTTAAAATTGTTAAAGAATGAAAAAAGCGTAAGAAATTAAATAGAATAGATTTTTACTTTAAGAGAAAAAATTATGAGTTTTTAAAAGGATTGAAGGAAATAAAATTTCATTTATATTTTTTGTATGAAAGGTAAGAAGATAGTTAAAAGAATAAGAGAGGTTTTTACTCCTGAACAAGCTGAGATTTTAGAGGAGTTTTTTGACTTTTTGGATGAATTGGTAAAGGTGCACGATTTTAACGAATTAAAGGCTATAGTTAAGGAACTGGCTGAAGCTCAAAAAAACACTGAAAAAAAATTAGAAGAACTGGCTGAAGCTCAAAAAAACACTGAAAAAAAATTAGAAGAACTGGCTGAAGCTCAAAAAAACACTGAAAAAAAATTAGAAGAACTGGCTGAAGCTCAAAAAAGAACCCAGGAAGATTTAAGAAACCTGAGAAAGGACTACGGAGGCTTTACTCGAACTTATAGCTATGCTTTTGAGAATGAAGCTTACAAATATCTTCCTGCAGTTTTAAAAGAGAAATATCAAATAGAGGTGATCGAGAAATTTATTAGAACTGAAATCGAAGAAGAAGAGATAAATTTCTTTGCCTGCGGAAGAAGAAATGGAAAAAAGATTTATATTGTAGGAGAAGCCAAAATTAGATTTGACGATAATAAGAAAGACTTTGAAAAGACCTTCAGAGAATTAAAAAGAAAGGTTGAAGCAGTGAAAAGTAAATATGGAGAGGTAGAGATTGTAAAGCTTATTGTTACTCATTTTGCTAAACCCAGAGCTTTAAAATTAGCTCAAGAAAAGGGAATTATAGTAGTTCAGAGCTTTGAGTGGTAACTTTTCCTCAAAATTATCCTGAATAAAGATACCGATCTGGAATTCTTTTAGTATTTAAAATCCTTTTAGCAAGGAAGTCTTTTTACCTCTTAAGTTTGCTATCTCTAAAATTTTTAAGCTTTTCTAACTTTTTTAAAAAGCCTTTTTTGTAACTAATAAAAAAGCAATCTCTAAAAATTGAGTTTCCAAAAAACTTGACACTATGAAAGGTCTTAACTAAATTTGAAAGTAACCTATGAAAAAAATAGGAATAACTGGAGGAATTGGAACAGGAAAATCTACCTTTTTAAAGGTCCTTCAAAAATTGGGATTTAAAACCTTTTCGTGCGATGAAATCATTAAAACCTTTTATCAAGACCCTGAAATAAAAGAAAAAGTAGCCCAAATTCTGGGTGAAGAAGTTTTAAACCCTAAAGGAGAAATAGACAAAAAGCTTATTTCTAAGAAGATCTTAGAAAACCGAAGTCTTAAAGAAAAACTTGAAAGTTTTTTCCATCCCTTGGTAAAAGAGGAACTGGATAAATTTCTTAAAAAGGTAGCAGACCTTAAAGAAAGGATCGTTTTTGTTGAAGTACCTCTACTTTTTGAAGTGGGATGGGATAAATTTTTTGACGAAGTATGGGTAATCAGCTGTTCCCCTGAAGTTCAATTAAAAAGACTTTTAGAAAGGGGCCTTTCCTTAGAGATAGCTAAATCTTTTATTCAAGCCCAACTTCCTCTGGCTGAAAAGAAAAAAAGAGCCAACCGAGTTTTTTCCTCAGAGGATCCACCTGAGAAGTGGGAAATAGAGTTAAAAGAAATTTTAAAGGAATACAGGATTCATAAATAACCAGAAGTAATAGGCATTCTGTAATCCTTTCCGAAGGCTCTTTTGGTAATTTTCGGACCGCAAGGAGTTTGTCTTCTTTTATATTCAGCTATTTTAAGCATCTGAAAAACCTTTTTCACTATTTCTTCAGAAAAACCCTTTTCCACAATTTCTTCAGGACTTAAGCCCTCTTCTAAGTGTAATTGTAAAATTTGGTCTAAAATTTCATAAGGCGGAAGGGTATCTTGGTCTGTTTGTCCAGGTCTTAGTTCTGCTGAAGGAGTCTTTTTGAAAATTCTTTCTGGAATAACGGGACTTAAAGAATTTCTATAAGAGGCAAGTTTATAAACCCAACTTTTGTAAATATCTTTTAGAGGAGCAAATCCTCCTGCCATATCTCCATAAATTGTGCCATAACCAGTAGCTGCTTCGCTTTTGTTAGAGGTAGCCAAAACCAGATAACCCTCTCGGTTTGAAAGATAAAAGAGAAGATTGGCTCTTATTCTGGCTTGTAAGTTTTCTTCTGCTACGGTAAAATCTTTATATCCCAATTTTTCCTTAATTTCTTCCTGATAGATTTCAAAAATTCTATTTATAGGAAATTCAAGAAAGTTTAGGCCAAGATTTTTGGCAAGTTCTCTTGCATCTTCAAAGGACTCCTTAGAAGTAAACTTACTTGGCATAAAAAGTGCCCAAACCTTATCCTTTCCTAAAACATCTACCGCTAAAACTGTAACCAAAGCTGAATCAATCCCCCCTGAAAGACCTATAATTACTCCCTTAAATCCGTTTTTATAAAAATAGTCTCTTAAAGCAAGCTTTAGGGCTAAGTAAACTTCCTTTTCCTCTTGAGGATTTTCTTCAACTCTTGGATCAACTAAAGGAACCTCTTTTTTTAAAGAAAATTTTAAGGGAGAGAGAACTTCAAAAGGCCTTTCCTCTTTAAGTCTCGGCTCAAGAAGTCTAAAACTTTTAACTATTTCTGGATAAAGACTGACCACCAGCAAATCTTCTTCAAAAGCCTTAGCTCTTGCCAGAATTTTTCCCTCAGGAGAAACTACTAAGGATCTTCCGTCAAAAACCAACTCATCTTGACCACCCACTAAATTTACATAGATCGCATAACACTGATTATCTTCAGCTCTAGCTTTAAGAAAGTTTTCCTTAAAAATATACTTTCCATAGGCGTAAGGGGAAGCATTAAGACTTATCAAAATTTCTGCCCCTGAAAGAGCATAAATTCTTTCAACGCCTGAAGGATGCCATATATCTTCACAAATAGAAAAGCCGATTTTAACTCCCTCTATTTCAAAAAATAAAAAATCCTTTCCTTCCTTAAAATAGCGCTTCTCATCAAAAACACCGTATTCAGGAAGATATCTTTTGTGATAAATCCCAAGACACTCACCCTTATAAATTAGAACTGCACTGTTATAAAGAACTTCCCTATAATAGGGAAGCCCAAAAATCAAGAAAGAGTTAAATCTTTTAGATTCATGCAAAAGCTTTTCAAAATAGCTTTGGCAATTTAAAAGAAAATCCTTTCTTAAAAGTAGGTCTTCAGGGGGATAACCAGAGAGAGAAAGTTCAGGAAAACAAATCAAATGAACCTTCTCATCCAGAGCTTCCCAAGCAGAAAGAATTTTTCTGAAGTTTCCCTCTAAGTCTCCTACCTTAGGATTAATTTGAGCTATACCAAAGTTTAAAGGTTTCATAGCCCTTAGTTTTTACCTCTTAATATACTAAAACTTTTTAAAATTTAAATCCTAATTCAAAACCCAATCTAGTTTGATGGTCCTTTGGTTTATAAGTAAACTCCTCCTTAGCTTTTAAATAGCTTAGTTCTATCCTTGCAAAAAAAGAACTTTTATAATATCCAGGACTTAAGGTAAAACTTAGGGCTTCATTTTTATTTCCCAATCCTACAAGGTCTATAAAACCTTTATCTTTTTTATCTTTAACATATTCTAAACGGGTAGAGAATTTAAAGGGGGTTTTCTCGTAGGATAAGTGAAGAGCTGTTCCGTATGCCTGAGCTTTATCTGAAACTTGAGCTTTTTTAGATTTGGGAGCTTCTACAAAGACTTGATCCAGGCTTAAAGAAAAAGGACTTTTAGTATAAGATAAAACAAAATTATACTGCCTTTTATTTGAAGGAAAGGCAGCTTCATTGGGATAGGCGTCTTTATCAGGGACTAAAAGATTAAAAGATAAAAGGAGATCCTTAAAAAGACTTAAAGAAAGACTGGTTTCTAAAGTTGAAGAAAATTTACGAGTAGACTTACCTTCCTTTCGGAAAGAATCAACTCCTAAGGAAAAATAGCCATCATTTAAACCAATTTTAAAAGACAGTTTTTCTCCATTATAACTTAACCTCAGGCCATGATGAAAAACAGGTTGCATATTCCAAACCAATCCTCTTTGAATATAGCTATTCTGAAAGGTAAAAGGAGCTTCATATCCAATAAGAGTTCCCATTCTTCCTATACTTAAAGAAAAATTTTTAAAAAAATTAGCTTCTAAATAAGCTACAGGAAGAGGGCTAAAAAGGTCTGTATACTCGGAACTTTTAGAAAGGTCTACTCCTAAAGTTGGAAAACTATAGGTTCCTCCTGTTAAGGTAAAACCTACAGGTTCTGCTTTTTTGGAAAAACTTATCAGAGCTGACCCAAGGTCTGTTCTACTTTTTTTAGCCTCTTGGTTTATTTTGTTTCCTGTAATGGAGTATCCACTCAGAACTCCGTTTACCTCCATCAAACCAAAATTTTCTGTTTTTATCTCATAACACCTTCCTGCACTACCTAATCCTAAAACTATAGCTAAAACAGAAATAGATTTTAAAGCTTTCATAGTTCACCTCCTCCTTTTAATCTAAATCATAGGCTTTTTCTTTATGCTGGGTTAAATCAAGACCCAGAAGCTCTTCTTCATCAGATACCTTAATTCCTATAGTTATTTTAAGAGTTAAAAATATTAAAATAGTCATTATAGCATCATAGATGATGGTCACTCCTACTGAGAGGGCTTGAATCCAAAGTTGGGCTGGATTCCCGTAAAGGAGTCCCTTACCGAGTTGATTAATTTCTGGGTCAGCTAAAATTCCTGTAAGAAGTGCTCCTACTATTCCTGCTATTCCGTGAATACCAAAAACATCTAAGGCATCGTCATAACCTAAGCGAGTTTTAACCCAGGCTACCATAGGATAGGCAGCCAAACTGGCAAAAATTCCTATAATTAATGCTCCGCCTATATTTACAAAACCGGCTGCTGGAGTTATGGCTACTAAGCCAGCAACCGCACCTGAGGCCAATCCGAGAGTGGTAGGCTTTTTTTGAAAAATCCACTCTAAGAACATCCAAACTAAAGCAGCTAAAGCTGTAGCTGTATTAGTATTGAGAAAGGCTATAGATGCCAAAGGGTTAGAAGCCAGAGCTGAACCTGCATTAAATCCAAACCAACCAAACCAGAGAAGTGAAGCTCCTATTATCACTAAGGTAAGATTGTGAGGTTTAAGCACAGGTTCTTTTCTTTTTCCAAGAAAGAAAGTGCCCATTAAAGCTGCTATCCCAGCATTAATGTGTACTACCGTTCCTCCTGCAAAGTCTAAAGCCCCAAGCTTAGCTAAAAACCCTCCTCCCCAAACCCAATGGGCTACAGGCACATAAACCAAGGTCACCCAAAGAATGGTAAAAATTATCCAAGAAGAAAACTTCATTCTTTCTATAAAAGCTCCACTAATTAGGGCTACAGTTATACCAGCAAAAGTAAGTTGAAAAATTATGAATAGCCACTCTGGAATGGTTCCCTGAAGAGATTCAAGGGTAATATTCCTAAGTAAGACCTTAGAAGGACTTCCGATTATACCTAAAAGGTCGGTATTAAAAGCTAAAGAATATCCATAGATTATCCATAAGATAGAAACTAAAGCATAGGTTACAAAGGTCATACCCATAGTGTTTAAGACATCCTTTTTCTTAGCTAACCCCCCATAAAAGAGAACAAGGCCTGGCAAACTCATAAGCATAACTAAAGCAGTGGACACCATAACCCAAGCTGTATCCCCAGAATCAAGTTTAGGAGTAGACTCTTCGGCCCAAGTTTTCGAAACCCAGAACAATCCTTGAACTATTAAATTGGAAATTAAAAATAGACTACCCCTTTTCATAGTTCTTACCCCCTAATTTAAATTTATTGAGACTTTAAAAAAATTTTTATGAGAAACTAATTAGACTGCCTTTTCACCTCTTTCTCTGGTTCTAACCCTTATAACCTCTTCTATAGGTAAAACAAAAATTTTCCCATCTCCTATTTTTCCTGTATAAGCTGATTCTAAAATAGTTTGAATCACAGTTTCTAATTGATCCTCTCTTACCACTACCTCAATTTTTACCTTAGGTATAAAATCAACTACATATTCCTGACCTCGGTAAACTTCTAATTGCCCTCTTTGTTCTCCAAATCCCTTAACCTCTGTAATGGTCATTCCCCCAATACCTACCTTTACTAAGGCATCCTTAACTTCATCTAATTTAAAGGGTTTAATAATAGCCTCAACCTTTTTCATCTTTTAGTCCCCCCTTAATTGAACTTCTAAAACCTTCTTTAAAATGATTAATCAACTTTCATGCCTAAAAACTATTACTTAAAAAATTTTTAAAATGAGATAAAAAGATCTTTTATTTGTTTACAATTTTGTGAAAATGTAAACCTATTTCCAAAAACCTTTGTAGGAAGTTTCTTAAAGGTATAGAAAAAAACTTCTCAATGGTTAAGAGGAGAAAATCCTTTCTATCAGGAGCTTTCTGCTAAGCTTCATCTATTAGATAATAAAGAGAAAGACTTAGGCAGTGGGATTAGAACAAATTTTTTAAAAAATCTTTTCAAATTAAAATTTTTTGATTTGAATATTAAATTTTTTGATGCGATAATCCAGCTGTCTTAAAGAATAACCTAAAAGCTTAGCAGCTTTAGATTTGTTATAACCTGTCCTTTCCAAAGCCTTTACAATTTCTTCCTTCTCTGTAAGTTCTATCTTTTCAAATAAAGTATCAGAACTTATCTCCTCTTTTTTACTATAAAAATAGGAGGGTAAATAATCTACTCTAATTTCATCTTCTGAAAGAATGACTAAACGCTCTAAGGTGTTTTCAAACTCTCTAACATTTCCAGGCCAAGGGTATTCCATTAAAATTTTGACCACTGAATTGGTAATTTTCACCCTTTTATTATATCGTCTGTTAAAAATATTTAGAAAATGATCTATCAATACAGGGATATCTTCTTTCCTTTCTCTTAAAGGAGGGAGATAAATTGGGAATACATTAATTCTATAGTAAAGGTCTTCTCTAAATTTTCCCTGAGCTATCATCTCTTTTAAATTCTTATTAGTAGCCGTGATAAACCGGACATCTACTTTTACCGATTCTTCTCCTCCTAATCTTTCTATTTCTTTGTCCTGTAGAACTTTAAGAAGTTTAGGTTGTAAAGATAGGGGTAGGTCTCCGATTTCATCTAAAAAGATAGTACCTCCATTAGCTAATTCAAATTTACCTTTTTTAGAGTTATAGGCTCCGGTAAAAGCTCCCTTTTCATATCCAAAAAGTTCAGCTTCAAGTAAAGTTTCTGGAATAGCAGTAGCATTGATAGTGATAAAATTTTTTTCTTTTCTGGGACTCAAAAAATGAATAGCCTTAGCAATCAAGGACTTTCCTGTTCCCGATTCTCCAGTAAGAAGAACTGTAAGATCTGTAGGAGCCACCTTTTTCACTAAAAGAGTAACCCTTTTAATAGCTTCAGAAACTCCTATAACTCCTTCTATTTTATATTTTTCCTCTAAAGCTGAAGTAAGTTCTCTTTTTTCTTCCTCCCAGAGAGCTTCTTGTTCTTCCATATTTTGATAGAGTTTGTAAACTATACCTAAGAAGGTTCCTAAGGTTTGTAAAATTTTTAATCCCTGCCCTAAATTTTCTTGAGTCTTAAATTTTTTAAAGATGGCTAAAACCCCTAAAAATTCTCCTCCTATTTTTATAGGCACCGCTATAAAAGTAATCTCCCTAGGAAGTCTATCTTTAAGTTTGGTCTTGTTGAGATAGTTTTTTTCATCTAAATCTGAAAGCACTATGGGTATACCATATTTAAAAACTTTTCCTACTATTCCTTCTCCACTTTCAAAAAGCCCTCTTTTTACTTCATTTTCCGTTAAACCAAAAGCTTTAACTATTCTTAAAGTTTGAGAAGACCTATAGGAAAGAGCTATAAAGCTATATTCCACTTCCCAAAAGGAATAGAGAATTTTAAGAAATTCACTTAAAGTTTTCTCTAAGGAATAGCCTTTAGTGAGTACTTTACCAACTTCATTAACTAAGGAGAGTTCCTCAAAGTTTATAAAATTTCTGAAGCTCATTTTAAAATACTAACCTTTTTATAAGGCTTAAAGCTAATTTCTTTAGATTTTCTACTTCTTTCTCTTCCACTTTTATCAAAATTTCCTCAGAAAGGCCTTCCTCTGTTAGTTCTGTAAGATATTCCTTAGCCCATAGTTTAGCAAGGTCTTTATCTACTTCTATATGAAATTGTAAACCCACAGCTTTCCCATATACAAAGCCTTGATTTTCATAATATTTAGATGAAAATACTCTAATAGCACCCGAAGGTAGATCAAAGGTATCTCCATGCCATTGAAAAACTTTTAATTTTTCTGGAAATTGAATAAAATAGGGATGTTCTTCTACTTTGAAAACCTCTAACCAACCTATTTCTTTTATAGGTCCAGGATAGACCTCAGCTCCTAAAACCTTAGCTAAAAGTTGAGCTCCCAAACATATTCCCAAAAGCGGTATTTCTCTCTTTAAAGCTTCTTCTATTAAAGAAAGTTCGTAATTCAAAAACGGATATTTAGAAACTTCATAAACCCCCATAGGTCCACCTAAAACTACTAAAAAGGCATATTTTTCTAAGGATTTATCAAGCTTGGCACCTTGAAAGGTATCTAAATATTCAATTTCAAACCCTAACTTTTTTAGAAGGTTTTCCAAAGAGCCAAGATTTTCAATTTTTACATGTCTTATGGCTATGACCTTGGAATTCATAAAAAAGCCCCCTTATCAGGGGGCTAATATTTACAGAAATTTTTTAAAGTATAGGTAGATATTTTTCTATTTCATATTCAGTAACCCTTATTCGGTAGTCATCCCACTCTACCTTTTTACTAATAAGTAGTTGCTCAAAAATATGATCTCCCAGAGCTTCCTTAAGGAGTTCACTCTTTTCAGCATACTCAATAGCTTCCCATAAACTTCCAGGAAGTTCCTCAATACCAAGTTTAGCCCTTTCCTCAACACTCATATGATAGACATCTCTTTCTACAGGTTCTGGAAGGGGATATTTTTCTTCAATGCCCTTTAAACCAGCATGAAGCATAGCTGCAAAGGCTAAGTACGGATTACAGGCAGGATCAGGTGAACGAAGTTCTATTCTGGTAGCCTTTTCTTTTCCAGGTTTATACATTGGAACTCTAATAAGAGCAGACCTATTTCTTCTGGCCCAGCAAATATAAACTGGAGCTTCATAACCTGGAACAAGTCTTTTATAAGAATTTATCCACTGATTAAGCACTAAGGTAATTTCCTTGATATGTTTTAAAAGACCAGCAGTATACCACTTAGCAATATCAGATAAATGATAGGGATCCTTAGGGTCAAAAAAGGCATTTTTATCTCCTATAAAGAGGCTCTGGTGGGTATGCATACCACTTCCATTTACTCCAAAAATAGGTTTAGGCATAAAGGTAGCATAAACTCCATATTTTCTTGCTATTTCCTTTACAGTTACTCTATAGGTCATTACAATATCTGCCATTTCTAAAGCATCGGTGTATCTTAAGTCAATTTCATGCTGAGAAAAAGCTACTTCATGATGGGAATACTCTACCTTTATACCCATTTCCTCTAAAGCTAAAATGGTATCCCTTCTTAAATCTTCTGCAGCATCCATAGGATAATCAAAATATCCACCCTCATCAAGAATTTCTGGAGCTTTGTCAGACTTAAAGTAGAAAAATTCAAGTTCAGGTCCTAAATAAAAATTAGTAAATCCCATTTTTTTCATTTTTTCTAAAGCTCTTTTTAAGGCGTATCTAGGATCTCCTTTGTAAGGAGTTCCATCTGGTTCGTAGATGTCACAAAAGAACCTAGCTACAGCTTTTTCTTTTGGTCTCCAAGGCAGAAGGGCAAAGGTAGTAGGATCAGGAATAGCAATCATGTCTGACTCATCAATTCTTGCAAAACCCTTAATAGATGAACCATCAAATCCCATTCCCTCTTTAAAGGCTGTCTCAAGTTCCTCTACATGGATGGCAAAACTTTTTAACTGCCCTAAAATATCAGTAAACCAAAGTCTTACAAATCTTACATCGTACTTTTTTAATAATTCCATTACATCTTTAACATCACGAGGTTTTTGATTCATAACCCTTCCTCCTCCCTTTCTTTTATTTATTTTTTAATTCAAAATTAATACCTAATTCTATTTTATTCTTTTAAAATACTCAAGAGCTCTACATTTTTTACAAAATTGTCCAAATTGTTCAAGTTGAACAATTTTGTTTACAATGATATAATTTGAAAACATGAATTTATTAGAACGACAAAAAAGAGAGCTTTCTGCGCTTTTAGAAATAAGTAAAACCTTAAGTTCTTCCTTTAATCTTATTGAGAATCTTAATCAAGCTTTAAAAACCTTATCCGATTACTTGGACATGCGAAGAGGAACAGTAACTCTTCTTGATCCCTCTACTAATGAATTAAGGATAGTTGTAGCCTATGGACTAACTCCTGAACAAATGGCCCGGGGTAGGTATAAAATTGGAGAGGGCATAGTAGGAAAGGTGGTAGAAACTGGCCAGTCTATCGTAGTGCCTGACATTGGAAAGGAACCTCTTTTTCTTAATCGTACAGGTGCTCGCATTCCAAAGGATAACATTTCCTTCCTTTGTGTACCTCTAAAAATTGAAGATGAAATCTTGGGAGTGCTTTCTGTAGATAGGATTTTTGATGAGTCTATTTCTTTTGAGGAAGATCTGAGAGTGCTTGAAATTGTAGCTACTCTCTTTTCACAGGCTATAAAACTTTATCAAATCTTTTGGGAAGAAAAAAGTAAAAGAGAGGAATTAGAAAGAGAGCTTCAACATCGCTATCAATTTCACAATTTAGTCTATGTAAGTGATAAGATGAAAGAGGTAATAAAAATTTGTTTAAAAATTGCCAAAAGCAAAGCTTCGGTACTTATTCGTGGGGAGTCGGGAACCGGAAAGGAACTTATAGCTAAAGCTATCCATTATAACAGCGATCGGGCTAAAGAACCTTTTATAGCCATAAATTGTGCAGCTATTCCGGAGAATTTACTTGAAGCTGAACTTTTTGGATATGAAAAGGGAGCTTTTACCGGAGCCTATAACTCTAAAAAAGGTAAATTCGAATTAGCTAATGGAGGCACTATCTTTTTAGATGAAATCGGAGATTTAAACCTGACTCTTCAAGCTAAAATTCTAAGAGTTTTACAAGAACAAAGTTTTGAAAGACTTGGAGGAACCAAAACCATAAAAGTAGATCTTCGTATCATTGCTGCTACTAACCGGCCTTTAGAAGAAATGATAACGGAAGGAAAATTTAGAGAAGATCTTTATTGGAGATTAAATGTAGTTCCTATCTATCTTCCCCCTTTAAGAGAAAGAAAAGAGGATATTCCAATCTTAGTAGAACACTTTCTTAAAAAGTTTAATAAAGAATATCAAAGAAATGTAAAAATTGAACCAAAGGTTTTAGATTATTTATTAAATTACCATTGGCCTGGAAATGTAAGAGAATTAGAAAACTTAATAGAAAGACTGGTTTTATTAAGTGAGGGAGATTTTATTACAGAAAAAGATTTGCCTTTTTATCTCAAAAATTTTAAAAAAGAAGTCTTAACTCAAGACTTAAATTCCTCAAACATTCTTAAGAAGTTATCAGAAATAGAAAAGGAAAAAATAATCTCAGCTCTAAAACTTTCTCGTTTCAATCAAACCCAAGCAGCTAAAATTTTAGGAATTACTCGGAGACAACTATCCTATAGAATTAAAAAATATGGGTTAGAAGAATTATTAAATTATCCAAATTTATAGCAAACTCCATATCCACTTTTAGGATAGCTCCATTCGATATTTTTAAAAGGGCATCCAGCTCGACAGGAACCACACTCCAAACAAGCTTGATAATTAACTAAAAGGGTATCCTTTTCTACTCTGTAAACACCTGCTGGACAAAAGTAGAGACAAAACCTTTCTTTACACTTTTTAAAACAAATTTTAGGATCTTTTATTCTTAAATGAGAATTTTTCTCATCTACATAAAATTTTAAAGTATAAATTTTATCATCAATACTTATCATAAAAACCTACCAAAAAAGTTTTAAGATTTTAATGATATCCCTTAAAATACCCAATTTGCCCCTTTTCCTCTTAAGTTCTTGTAAAATCTCTCTTAAAACTTCCCTTTTTTCTCTTCCTCTGGAAGAAACATAACTTTCTAAAAGGAAATTAAAAAACTGAGGATAAAAGTTAAACCATTGATTAGAGGTAAAAAGAGTCTTTTTAAGATCCTTTAGAAGTAAAAAGTCTTTATAAAAGTAACTGGACTTTATTTTTTCCTCGTACATAGAAAGGGTTTTTTCAGAAAAATCGTCCCTTTTTAAGGCCTCATAAGCAGTTTCTGCGGCATAAATTCCAGAATAAATAGCTAAGTTAGCTCCTTCTCTAAAAATAGGATTAACTAATCCTACTGCATCACCTACAGCTAAAACGCCTTTTCCGTAAAGATTTGGAAAACCTTCTAATCCCCACTCAGGAATAAGGTGAGCAGAATATTCTAAGATTTCTCCTTCTTGAAAAAGCTCCCTAAAATAGGGATGGGCTTTAGCTTTTTCTAAAAGTTCGTAAGGTTTTATTTTATTTTCTACCAGGCTTTTTAAAAAAACCCCTATACCAAAGGAAAGACTACTTTGATTCGTATATAGAAAGCCTGTTCCTGGAAGTCCTAAGGTTATATCTCCTACTAATTCCACAGCTAATCCCTCACTTTCCCCTATTCCTAAACGGGCCTCAAGTTTGTTTTTAGGAATTTGAATAACCTCCTTTACCGAAAGAACTACCTCTTCCGAACTCCAGTCTCTTTTTAAAAGACCTGCTTTTTGAGTTAAAACTCTGTTTACTCCCTCAGCAATGATAACCAATTTAGCTGAGATTTGAGCAGGGTTCGAACTTTCCCAACTTTCCGGACGCTCAACCACTACTCCTTTTATCTCTCCTCTAAAATTTTTTATTAAATCTATAACCTTAGTTTTTAAAGCAAAATCTACACCTTTTTCTAAAGCTACCCTACTTAACCAGCTGTCAAATTTGGCTCTCAAGGCTGAAAAACTCTGCGGAGTATCTTCTTTTTTAAGAAAAGTGATTTTAGAAAGTCCTTTTTCAGAAATTAAAAAAAAACCTTCTTCAGTAATAGGTCTTTCACAGGGAAAGGGTTCTACTTGAGGAAAATCAGAAACTAAATTTTTTATAGAGGAAGTATAAATTACTCCTCCAAAAACATTTTTGGAGCCACAAAATCGGCCTCTTTCAATTACAAGGGTTTTAACTCCTCTTTCAGCTAATTTTATAGCTGCTGAAAGTCCAGAAGGACCACCACCAATAATTACTACTTCGTAATTTAATCTATTTCTCAAGGTTTCCTTTCCCTCTTAATTTTTTCTATAAGAGCTACACATACCTTTTTCCAATCTCCTACTATTCCAAGGTCTGCAATTTGAAAAATCTCTGCTGAGGGATCTTTATTGACTGCGATGATAAGATCTGAATTCTGCATTCCTACCCGATGTTGGATCTTTCCTGATATTCCAAAGGCTAAGTAAACCTTAGGACGAACAGTTTTTCCTGTTTGCCCAACCTGATGCTCATGGGAAATCCATCCTGCAGATACGGCAAGTCTACTAGCTCCTACCTCTCCATTAAGAAGTTTGGCTAATTCCTGTAATAGGGAAAAACCCTCCTTTCCTCCTACCCCCTTTCCACCTGCTACAATTACCTCTGCATACTCTAAATTAACCACCCTCTCCTTAGGAATAAAACCTATTCTTTGAGTTCTCAAATTTTCCTCTTTCAGGTCTATTTTTTCCTCTATAAGTTCTCCCTTAGCTTGTTTTCTTTTTTCTGGTATAGAAAAGACTCTGGGTCTTACGGTAGTTATTTGAGGACGATGTTCAGGACAAATAATAGTTGCCATAAGATTTCCGCTATAGGCTGGACGAGTAACTAAGAGAAGTCTTTTTTCTTTATCTATGGCAAGTTCTGTCACATCGGCAGTAAGCCCGGTTTCTAAACAAGTGGCCACTCCTCCTGCCAAATCCCTTCCCAGAGGGGTAGCTGGTACAAGAAGAATGTCAGGCTTATATTTAAAAGCTAAATAAGCTAAGGTATCTCTAAAAGGCTCGTGTCTATAGTAACTTAAGACCGGATGTTCAACTAAATATACCTTCTCTGCTCCATAACTAAAAAGTTCAGAGGCTAAATTTTTTATTCTATAACCTATGAGAATGGCACCAAGCTTAGTTTCTAAGTCTGTGGCTAATTTTTTTCCTATACCCAAGAGTTCCAAGGAAACTGGTTTGATTTGTGAATTGATTTCTTCTACAAAAACCCAAACTTCAGGATTTTCCTTGGTCATAAAATTCCTTTTTCCTTAAGTATCTCCACAATTAAATTTATTACTTTTTCAAGCCCCTCTTCTTCTAAATTTAAAATTTTTCCCCGGGTTCTTAACTCCGGAGTAAAAACTCTGTGCACTCTAGTAGGAGAACCTTTAAGCCCTACTTTATCTGAATCAAAACTTATAGGTTCTTTAAAGGAAAAAATCTCAGGGTTTACTTTATTGGCTCTTATAATCTCTGTAACAGGTGAAAAGGGAACAGAAACTACTTCCTTTTCGCAAGTTATAAGAACAGGTAATTTAGCCTTAATTACTTCTATCCCCTCTTCTACTTTTTTGTGAACTATAATTTCTCTCTTTTTAGGATCCAATTTTTCTAACCTAATTACGTAGGTAATTATCGGAACTCCCAAACGGGTAGCTACTCCGGGGCCTACTTGAGCGGTATCTCCATCAATAGCTTGTTTTCCAAATAGATAAAGATCAAAGGGTTTATCAATTTGTTCTAAGTATTTTATGGTAGTTGCTAAGGTATAACTTGTGGCTAAGGTGTCTGCTCCGGCAAATTTTTGGTCACAAAGTAAAATAAGTTTGTCTGCAGAAAATTCTGCGGCTTCCCTTAAAGCAGAAACGGCTTGAGGAGGCCCCATCGTAATTACCGTAATTTTTCCTCCATACCTTAACTTTAAAAAATTTGCTAAGCTTAAAGCGTAAATATCATAGGGATTGATTATGGCAGGAACTCCCTCCCTTATAAGGGTTCCTGTTTCAGGATTTATTCTAATATTGGTAGTATCTGGAACTTGTTTTATAGAAACTAAAAGGTTAAGCATATACAAATTCTAAAAAAAACCATTCCTCCTTTCTTTCTATTTTCTTATTAGTAAACCCCAAACTTAAATAAATACTTCTTATCTCTTCCACATGTTCTTCCAAAAGGCCTGAAAGAAAAAGCTTGGTTCTTTTCTTTTCAGCCATTCTTAAAAAATTTAAGGCTTCCTTTTTAAGTTCCTTAAAACTCAAATTAGCTAAAATGAGATCGAATTTTTTTCCCAAGGGTAAGCCCTTTAAAATTGCCAATTTACTTTCTACCCCATTTAGCTTAGCATTTTTAAAAGTTGCCTCTAAAGCTATTTCATCTATATCTAAGGCGTAAATTTTTAAATTATCATATAACTTAGCACAAGCAATCCCTAAAATACCAGTTCCACATCCAAAATCAAGTATTTCTAAGAATTTTTTTTCAGAAACCCTCTCAAAATAGCTTTCTATGTTTTTAAGCATGAGTTGGGTAGTGGGATGATGCCCGGTTCCAAAGGCTTGAGCAGGCTCTATAAAAATTCCTATTTTCCCTTGAGAAAAGAAATTCCTTTCCCAAGGAGGAAGAATTAAAAGTTTTTTTCCCACCTTCAAAGGTTGAAAATATTTTTTCCAAGAAACTATCCAATCCTCTGGCTTCAACTCTTCTATTTTTAACTCCAAGGACTCGTATTTAGTTAAAAGACCTTCTAAAACTTTACCCTCCTCTTTTTTAAGATAAAGACGAAAAAAGATAAATCTTTCCTCTTCTTCCCACTCCCATCCTTGAGGAAACCTTTCAGAAAAAAGAAGATTAAACTCTTCTTCTAATTCCTTAGGAACTTTTAGGGTATAAATAAAATACATCCTTAGGCGATAGCTAAAAAGAGCCTCTCTTTAGAGACTTTTTCTTTCATCTCCTCTTGAAGTCTATAAAGTTCTTGACGAGCTTTAATTTCCTTAATAGTTGCTGTTTGAGCAACTTGTAAATCCTGAGGTGAAGGATCCACAGGAGCCAGAGCCGCTGCTCTAACAATTTGCATTTTTCTTATAGTATCCTCAGGATGGGATTCCTCAGAAACATCTATACTGACTTCTCCACCAGTAATATAGTATTTCCCGTCAGGACCACGGGTATAGTTATAATGAACAGCTCCGGTATACCTTCCTCCTACAGCTTTGTGAGCCATCTCGTGAGCTATAACTTGCCTTTCTCTAAGCTTAAGTTTTTGAATAATAAAACGTATCTTCTGTTCTTCTAAATTGTTTTGAAAAGTATTCTTTAGAAAAAAATTATTAGTCCCTAAAGTTACCTTCATCTTCATTAAATTATAACATAGAATTTTTTTATAAGAATCAACTTTTTGGATTTCTTCAAAAATTTAAAATCTTAGAGACTAAAAATTCAAAATTTAAAAATGGAAATTGTTTAAAAAATTTTTAACCTCAGAAAATATTAATAGGCTTATACCCCAAAGCTTATCTCTTAGCCAAGCTCCCTCCCCTAAAGGCTTATCTCTTAGAGCTATTCTTAAGAGATTCTCTCTTGTGTCTTTAACTTTCTACTATAGCCTCCAAAAGACCAAAAAAACCTGAAGAAAGGTCTTTAAAGGATAGGAGAGGAGGGACAAGAGGTATCCCAAGAAGAAGGTTTTGAGGATAAAAACCATAAAGAAATGCAAAAAAATCCACCTCCTAACCTTTTAAGTGTTCAAATTTGGGAAACCTCTCACTTTCTCTAAAAATTCTTCAGCTAATTTATGAAAAGCCCAACTAACTTTATTATGAAGTTCGTAGTCTAAAATAGACTTTCCAAAACTTTGTGCCTCACTTACTTTAATACTTCTGGGAATAAAGGTTTTAAAAAGTATCCATTTGAAATGTTTCTGAACTTCCTCGGCTATTTCCCTCGACAAACGGTTCCTACTATCATACATAGTTAGAACTAAACCAAAGAGTTGAAGCTCTGAATTCAGTCTTTTCTTGATACCTCTTACTGTTTTAATTAAAAGAGAAAGTCCCTCCAAAGCATAGTATTCGCACTGAAGCGGAATAATAATACCTTGAGTTGCGCATAAAATATTAACGGTAATAAGGCCTAAAGAGGGAGGTGAATCTATAAAGATGAAATCAAAAAAATCCTTAAGAGGTTTGCCCTGATAATAACTCTGAGAAATTAAACCTCTAAGAAGGTATTCCCTTTGAGGAAAATTAACCAGTTCTATCTCTAAACCTACTAAGTCAATAGAAGAAGGTAAAAGATAAAGAGAAGAAAGGGGATTTTGAATAAATTTTTCTACTTCCCTTTCTATTAAAGCCTGATAGATACTTCTTTCTTTACTAACCTTTATTCCTAAACCACTACCAGCATTAGCTTGCGGGTCAAAGTCTATAAGAAGAACTTTATAACCTTTTAAGCTTAAAGCTCTGGCTAAATTTAAAGTTACCGTTGTTTTTCCCACTCCTCCTTTTTGATTAAGGAAGGCAAAAATTTGCATTATTTTAAAGGCTTAACTTAAAACTGTAAAACCAATTATTGAAAACTATAAGGAGAAAAAAGAGGAGACTAATAAATCCATTTACAGTAAAGAAGGCTTTATTTATTTTAGAGAGGTCATTTTCCTTGATAAGCCTATGTTCGTATATTAAAAATAGGGATATCACCAAAAGTCCCAAATAGTAAATCCAAGTGGTTTTAGGATAAAACTTGCCGAGTAAAAGAAGGAATATAAGGGTTAGAAGATGTAAAAAGCGTGCTATTTTAAGGGCTTTACTTATACCGAGTTTTACAGGAAGGGATTTAAGACCTACCTTTTGGTCAAATTCATAGTCCTGTAAACTGTAAAGAATATCAAACCCAGCTACCCAAGTGCCCATGGCTATGCCGAGAAAAACGGCCAAAAGAGAAACCTCTTCATTTAAAGCTATATCTACCGCTACAGGAATTAAAAAATAAACTAACCCTAAAACTAAATGGGGATAGTCTATGATTCTTTTAGCTAAAGGATAAAACCATAGCAAAAGAACTACTAAAGGACTTAAAATAAGAGTTAATTTGTTTATTTGAGAACAAGAAAAAAGGAAAAAAAATAAACTCAGGAAAATAATAAGTTTTATTTCCCAATTTTTTACTAAACCTTGAGCATGGGGCCAAATTTTAGTGCGAGGATTTATTTCATCCCAAGGCTTATCAAGTAAACGATTAAAAGCCATTCCCAAGGTTCTTCCAGAAATTAGAGCTAAAATAATAAAAAAAAGACTTTTAACAGATGGTAACTCTTTACTAAGTATCCAGAGGCTTGAAAGTCCAAAGGGAAGAGCAAAAATAGTGTGCTCTAACTTTAAAAGTTCAGAATAAAGCTTTAATTTTTTTAAACCCATTCTTAGACTACATTTTGTACTTGTTCTCTTATCTTCTCAATTAAGTCCTTTACTTTAACAGCTAAAAGGGAAATTTCCGAAGAATGAGCTTTATTGGAAAGGGTATTTATTTCTCTAAACATTTCTTGACAAAGAAAATCTAACTTTTTACCACACCTTTTTTCTTTCATAGCCATTTCAAAGTGAACAAGATGTATTTTTAATCTTTCCAACTCCTCTGTAAAATCAAATTTATCTAAAAAATAAACCAATTCTTGATAAAATCTACTTTCATCTAAGGTTTTAATTTCAAGTTCATGTAAAAGTTTCAAAATTCTTTTTTTTACATTTTCTTGAGCTTCTTTTACAGCCCTTTCTTTAAGTTTCTCTATTTCTGAAAGAGTGTCCCTAAGCTCTAAAAGAAGTTTTTTAAGAACTTTTTCAAGAAATTCTCCCTCCCTTTCTCTACTTTTTTTAAGTTCCTCCAAAGCACTTCTCAAAGCAGGACTTAATTCCTCCCATAAAATTTCTATTTCCTCTTCCTTTTCTTCAAAGGCTAAAAATTCTTTAAAATACAAAAAATCAGAAAGGGTTAACTTTCCCTCTAATTCTAATTTTTCTTGAAGGATTTCTAAAACCTTCTTTAAATTTTTGGCTAATTCTAAGTCTAAGTAAATATCCTTAGAAAAAGGTAAAATTCCAGCCAATTTAACCGTAATTTCTATTTTGCCCCTCTCCAATTGAGAGGCTATAAGTTTTCTAATCCTTTCCTCTAACAGAGAATACCTCTTAGGAAGTTTGAGAAGCACTTCTAAAAATCGATGGTTTAAACTTTTAGCATATACGGTAATACTAAAATTTTCGCTCTGAAAAACACCTTTCCCAAAACCAGTCATACTTTCCATAAAGTTCTTTCTTTTAAAGAATCTTCAATTCTAAACTTACTTCAGAGTAAACTTTACCTCTTCCTTCTTCCACAAAGACTAAGTTTTCAAGTCGAATTCCAAATTTATTAGGGAAATAAAGTCCAGGTTCTATGGTAAAAACCATTCCTTCCTCTATAATTTCCTTTTCTTGGTAGTAAATTCTTGGAGGCTCATGAACTTCAATTCCTATTCCATGTCCCGTAGCATGAATAAAGTGATTCAAAACCCCTTTTTGATTAAAATATTCTCTTACACTTTGATCTATCTTTCCTACCGGAATCCCTGTCTTTACTTTTTCAAAGGCTTTAAACCAAGAAGACCTAACTATCTCATAAATTTTCAAAAATTCTTGCTCAGGTTTACCTAAATATAAGGTGCGAGTAAAATCTGTGCAGTAGTTTTTCCATAAAAGACCCAAATCTATCAAAAGGGGAGCTGAAGAAGAAATAAGCTTTTCTGAACTTTGCCAGTGAGGAATAGAAGAATTAGGACCTCCTGCTACAATAGTGGGAAAACTTTCTCCTAAAGCACCTATTTTAAAAATTTCTTCAATTACCTTAGCTCTAAGCTCAAGTTCACTCATCCCAGGCTTTATAAATTCTAAAACCTTCAAATAAACTTGGTCTGTCTTTTTAATACCCTCTTTGAGAATTTCTCTTTCTTCAGGAAGTTTTCTCTTTCTTAAATCTTTTAAGACCTGACTTAAGCCTAAAAATTTTATTCCTTTAGTTTTTAATTTTTCTCTAATTTCACAGGTTAGATGGTCTTTCTCAAAACCTAACTTCTTTATTTTTAGCTCCCTAAAAAGGGTTTTCAAAAAGTTTAGAGTATTCCCTTTTATAAGAAAGACTTCCCAGAGATTTTTAAGTTCCCTTTCAGCTTTTTCATAATATCTTCCGTCCGTTATAAAATAATTTTTTTCAAGAGTTATTAAAACATAGGCCTGGCTTGATTTAAAACCTGAAAGATAAAAAACACTGGCTGGTGAAGAAAAAAGAAAGGCTGAAAGTCCTCTTTCTTCTATAAAGTTTTTTACGAAAGATAATCTTTTTTCAAAAAAACTCATAATTTAAAAATCTATTTTACCATAAATTTTTAAGCATAGAGTTAAGTTTTTTGTATATGGTTGATAGCTCTCCTTTTAGGACTTTTATTGAAACCTTTACAGAATTCAATGGTTTAAAGAAAATTTTAAGATAGAATTACCAAAAAACAAGGAGATTTCTCAAGTGTTAGGGCTTGGTGAGGAAGCGATAAAGAAGCAAGGAAAATAGGTCCACCTTTAGTTTAAACTTGTTTACTATTTATTGACATATAAGGATAAGGATTAAGTCTCTAAATGTAAAAATAGATAACTTGAGAGGAATAGAAAATAAATATGAGCGAAATATAAGGAAAGATTAATTCTTGAATTTATGACTTACTCAATTATTATAAAAGTTATGAAGCTTCCTATTGGGATACAGAGTTTTGAGGAGATAAGAACTGGAGGATATTATTATGTAGATAAAACTCAA
>JANXAD010000001.1 GCA_025062245.1 Thermodesulfobacteriaceae bacterium
TTTGATGGGAGATGGGGTTAGTGAGAAGCTAAACAATTGATTTTCAATTTTAACACCTTTTTTCCTTCTAAAAAGACCTTGAACTTATGCAGGTGGGGGGAGGGGAAAAGAAAGACTTAATTATTTTTAACTAACCTTATGGCTAACTTCACGGCTGACAGAAAACTTTTGGGATTAGCAAGTCCTTTACCTGCAAGATCGTAGGCTGTTCCATGGCAGGGAGAGGTTCTAACTATGGGTAGTCCTAAGGTTACATTTACTCCGTCTTCAAAGTGAACTAATTTAAAGGGTGAAAGTCCCTGGTCGTGATAAAGAGAAACCACTAAGTCAAATCTACCCTTGTAAGCCCAATAAAAGAGGCTGTCTGCTGGATAAGGTCCAGAAACTGGAATTTTCCTCTTTTCACATTCCCTTAAAGCAGGCTCTAAAAGAGTCTTTTCTTCTTCTCCTAATAGTCCCCCTTCTCCTGCATGGGGATTTAAACCACAAAGGGCTATTTTTAGATTCCCTTTTCTTTTAACTTTTTTTAAAAACTCGTAGGAGAGTTCGCAGACCTTTAAAATTTTTTGAGAATTTAGTTTAAGGGGCACCTCCTTTAAGGGAATATGGATAGTAACCAAGGAGACGATTAGTTTTTTTCCGTAAAAACACATTACATAGTCTTTAACTTGAAATTCCTTAGCTAACCAATCGGTATGTCCGCTATAGGGAAATCCTGCTTTATTAAGACCTTCTTTACTTATAGGAGCAGTGACTATAGCTTGTATTTCTCCTCTCTTAGCTAATTCTATGGCAGTCTGAAAGTAGAAACCCATAGCTTTATAACCTTCTATAGTAGGCTTTCCTGGGATTAGCTTCAGGGCTGAAAGAGATAAAATCTCCACAGGTGGTAATTCACACTTTAATCTTTGAGAGGTATCTTGAAGAACCCTTTTATCTCCAATTATTAAAAGATTGGGCCAGTATTTTTTAAGGTCAAAAAGACTTTTAAGGATAACTTCAGGACCTATACCTGCTGGACATCCTAAGGAAATTCCAATTTTAAAGTTAGAGGACATAAATTAAAAAATAGGGGGGGAGAGGAACCCCTTTTAAAAAAACCCTTTATTTCATTTCCTCAAAATCTGCATCGATAATATCTTCCCCACCCTTCTTAGATTTTTCCTGAGAAGTATAGGCTCCTGCTGAAGCTTTTTCGCGATAAAGCATTTCTGCCAATCTGTAAGAGGCTTGAGTTAATTCGTCACTGGCTCTACGAATGGCATTAATATCTTCTCCTTCCATAACCTCTCTAAGACGAGCTATTTTCTCTTCTACTTCCTTTCTTAGAGGTTCTGATACTTTATCTCCAAGTTCTCTGAGAGTTTTTTCTACAGAGTAAATCAAGCTATCTGCCTGATTTCTTGCTTCTGCCAATTCTCTTTTTCTTCTATCTTCTTCTGCATACTGTTCAGCTTCCCTTATCATTCTTTGAATTTCTTCTTCAGTTAGTCCAGAGGAGGGTCTTACAACTATAGATTGTTCTCTTCCTGTTCCTAAGTCCTTGGCTGTAACGTGTAAAATTCCATCGGCATCAATATCAAAGGTAACCTCAATTTGAGGTATCCCTCTGGGGGCAGGAGGAATACCTACCAGGTCAAAACGGGCAATACTTTTATTATCTTTCACCAAAGGTCTTTCTCCTTGTAAAACATGAATAGTTACGGCAGTTTGATTATCAGCTGCTGTGGTAAATATTTGGCTTTTCCGGGTGGGAATAGTTGTTCCTCTGGGAATAATGACTGTGAATACCCCTCCCAAAGTTTCGATACCAAGAGAAAGGGGAACCACATCTAAAAGAAGAATATCCTTAACTTCACCTTTTAAAACTCCTGCTTGAATAGCAGCTCCCATAGCTACCACTTCATCTGGATTGACCCCTTTTACGGGTTCCTTACCAAAAATTTCTTTAACCTTTTGTTGAACCCTGGGCATGCGGGTCATTCCACCTACTAAAATCACTTCATTGATATCCTTAGGCGTAACTCCCGCATCTTTCATAGCAATTTTGCAAGGTTCCTCTAACTTCTGAATTAAATCTTCTACCAAACTTTCAAGCTTAGCACGGGTAATCTTCATAACTAAATGTTTAGGACCCGTGGCGTCGGCAGTAATAAAGGGTAAATTTATTTCTGTTTCCAAGGTGCTTGAAAGTTCTATTTTAGCCTTTTCAGCTGCCTCTTTTAGTCTCTGTAAAGCCATTTTATCCTTTCTTAAATCGATACCATGTTCTTTCTTGAATTCCTCAGCAATGTAGTCAACCAATCTCATGTCAAAGTCTTCTCCACCCAAGAAGGTATCTCCGGAGGTAGCTTTGACTTCAAAAACCCCTTCTCCAATTTCTAAAATTGAAATGTCAAAGGTTCCTCCACCAAGATCAAAAACGGCTACCAGTCCTTCCTTTTTCTTTTCCAAACCGTAGGCTAAGCAAGCAGCGGTAGGCTCATTGATAATTCTCAAAACATTAAGGCCAGCAATTCTTCCAGCATCCTTAGTGGCCTGTCTTTGAGTATCATCAAAGTAGGCAGGAACAGTAATTACAGCTTCTGTAACCTCTTGACCTAAATATTCTTCTAAATCCTGTTTGATTTTTCTGAGTATCATCGCAGAGATTTCTGGGGGACTATACCTTTTATTTCTTACTTCCACATGGGCATCTCCGTTAGGAGCTTCTATTATTTTATAGGGAATCTTTTTTCTCCATTCCTGAACCACAGGATCACCAAACTTTCTCCCCATTAATCTCTTAATTCCAAAAATAGTATTTTCAGCATTTATAATAGCTTGCCTCTTAGCAGGAAGTCCTACTACAATCTCTCCATTTTCTAAAAAACCCACTATAGAAGGGGTAGTTCTGGTTCCCTCTCTATTGGGAATTACCTTAGGTTCTCCACCCTCTAAAATGGCTACACAAGAATTAGTGGTCCCCAGATCAATTCCTACGATAGGTCCCTTTTTAGCCATTTTTTTCCCTCCCTATTTTTATAATTTTCTATATTAAATTATTCATCTGGAAAATCTTGATTCTCAGATTTATAATCTTCTAAAGGCCTTTCTTCTTTTTTACTCATACAAACACAAACTAAAGCCGGTCTGAGCACTCTATCATGAAGTTTATATCCCTTCTGGTAAACCCGAATAATTCCTCCATCAGGAACTTCAGGATGAAAGTCAGTAGCTAAGGCTTCATGATAATGGGGATGGAAGCTATCTCCTATAGCTGGGGCAAACTGTTTTAAACCAAATTTTTCCAAAGTTTGATAAATAACCTTTAAGCTCAAATAAACCCCTTCCCTTAAGGCTTCAATATTAGAAGAATTTTCAAAGGCTTCTAAAGCTCTCTCTAAATTATCAATAGAAGGAAGTAGCTCCTTAAATACCGTTTCTAAAGCAAACTTATAATACTCCTCCTTTTCTCTCTTAAAGGACTTTTTTAAGTTTTCTACCTCAGCTGCGTATCTCAAAGCTTTATCCTTCCATTCTTTTAATTCCTGTTCCATATGTTTTATTTTTTCTTCTAAAGAAACCTCAGCTACCGTTTCAGAAACCTCTTTGACTTCAGAAGATTCCTTAAAAAATTCAGCCTCTCCCATTTATAAAACCTCCTCTTTGGGCTCTTTACTTTTATTTGTGTTAAGTTATGATAAAAATAAGACCTATCTTAAAATTTTCCAGAGGTTTAACTTTAAAAAAATGGAAAAATGGAAAATTCGCAAAATAATAGAAAAAGCCTTAGAAGAAGATTTGCCCTTTGAGGATTTTACTACCGAACTTTTAATTCCACCTAATCTTTATGGTAAAGCCTTTTTTTTAGCTAAGGAATCCTTAGTAGTGTGTGGAGAACCTGTAGTGGAAGAGGTCTTTAATCTTTTAGACCCAGAACTTAAAATCTCTTGGTCTGTTAAGGAAGGAGAGGAAGTGGTGCCTCAAACTAAACTGGGTTTTATAGAAGGTAAAGTTCAGAATATTCTTAAGGGTGAAAGGGTAGCTCTAAACTTTTTTCAACATCTCTCAGGAATTGCAACTTATGTAAGAAATATAGTTAAGAAGTTAAAAAGTTCTTCTCTCATTCTGGATACCAGAAAAACCCTCCCAGGACTTAAACTCTTACAAAAATACGCTGTAAGAGTAGGAGGAGGGCAAAATCATCGTTTCTCCCTATCAGATGGAATTCTCATTAAGGATAATCATATTAAAGCCTTAGGAGGAATTTCTAAGGTTTTAGAAAAATTAGAAAGGGAAAAACTTCCCCACTATCTCAAAATTGAAATAGAGGTAAAATCTATAGAAGAATTAGAGTTAGTGCTTAATTCAAAGGCCCCTATAGATATCATTCTTTTAGATAACTTTTCTACTGCTGAACTTAAGAAAGCTGTCAAATTAGTTAAAGAAAAAAAACCTTTCCTCAAATTAGAAGCCTCTGGTGGAATAAAATTAGAAAATATAGAAGAGTATGGGGAGCTAAATTTAGATTATCTCTCTTCAGGAACGATTACCCATTCCGTAAAGGCAATTGATATAAGTTTAAAAATTCAAGAAGTTTTTTTAAATTTTTCTTAATTTACCCCCCGGAAAAGGGGGGCTTAACTACGGTCTACTAATTAACCAGCAAAGGCTTTCTCTAAGGGAGGAACTACCTGTTTTTTTCTACTCATTACCTTATCTAACCACACACTCTTTCCTTCTAATTTCTTTCCAAAAGCCTTTTCTATCACAGAGGGGTCATCAGTTATAACCATCAAGTCAGTTCCCTCTTTCATAATATCAGTTAACATAAATACTATGCTATGATAGGCTCCCTCTGACTTCATCTTCTGAAGTTCATTGTATATCTCTTCTCTTCTTCCTTCAATTAAAGAAAGATCAATTAACTCAATCTGTCCTACTCCTACTTTTTTACCACTCATATTATAATCTTTATAGTCTCTCATAATGATATCCTTTACAGCCATACCACTTACATCGGAAAGTTTAGCCTTTACTTCTATACCAAATTTGGTGATATCCTCTATGCCTACCACCTTAGCAAGTTCCTCTGCTACCATTTTATCCATATCAGTTGTAGTGGCTGATTTAAAAATAACCGTATCACTTAAAATAGAAGCTAAAAGAAGACCTGCCATATTTTGAGGTAAAGAAACCCCTGTTTTATCAAAGAGAAATTTTAATACTGTAGCTGTACAACCTACAGGAAAGTTTACAAAGAGAATCGGATTAGGAGTAACTACATCTCCGATTTTATGATGATCAACTACAGCTACAATTTCTGATTTATCAATATTATCTAAACTTTGAACTTTATCGGAATGATCTACCAAAGCTACAGTTTTTCCTTCGCCTTCGGTCATAATTTCTGGAACTGAAAATCCAAATTTTTCTAAAACGAACTTGGTTTCTGCATTAGGTTCCCCTTGAATAATAGGAACAGCTTCTTTGTCTACTTTCATAATTTTACAATCCATTTTTTTCCATTCATTAAGGAGATAGGCAAACACTATGGCAGAACATACGGAGTCGGTATCGGGATTTTTATGGCCCACTACATAAACTTTATCCATACTATACCCCCTTTTAGTTTTAATTTTTAAAAAATATTTACAGTAAATTCCTTATCTTGTCAAGGGGAATTTCTAATATATAATTTTTAAAAATAAAGAATTTTAAAAATTTTTTTATACCTGTTAAAGTTTTTTAAATTTTTTCCGACATTTTAAGGCAAAAATGGAAAAATTAGAAAGGGAAGCAGTAAGAATAGATGTAATTTTGCCTTTTGAAGTAAGAACCATTTCTGAGGAAGAAATCAAAAATTCTGTGGCCAGAACCGTAGGAGATGTTCCTCTTTTTTCTTATATTCCTTTGAAGGACACCCTGGATGAAGCCCTAAATAACTGGTTAAAACTCATTAATGCTAAATTAGATTATTTAATCAATCTCTTAACCAGGGAAAAAGAAGGGTTTCACAAACTTCCTTATAGGAAAGTAAACATAAGTGAAAAGGGCTTAAGATTTAAGTCTGAAAGTCCCTTTCAAATAGGGGATCCAGTAGAAATTAAGATTGTTTTAGACCTCTATCAACCTTTAGGTTTTTACATTTATGGAAAAATTCTAAGATGTGAAAAAAAAGATGAAGAGTATGAAGTAGCTTTAGAATTTGTTAATCTTCCTACCCATATTAGAGAAAAAATTGGTTTTTTTATCCTTAACAAAGAAAGAGAAATGATTAGAGAAAAAAGGGTAGCTAAATAATGCCCTCCATAGTTGGAGTTATAGTAGTTATAATTTGTGTTTTTGGAGGTTATCTTTTAGAAAGGGGAAATGTTTCTGTTCTTCTCCAACCTGTGGAGTGGCTTATTATTTTTGGAGCAGCCACAGGGGCTCTTTTAATTGCCACTCCTATGTCTGTGCTCAAAAGTCTCATAAGTAATATAATTATGGTTCTTACTAAACCCGGTGGTTATACTAAAAACGATTATATTGAACTTCTGCTTTTACTTAACGAAATTTTTAGAAAAATTAAAAAAGAGGGACTCATTTCTATTGAACAAGACATAGAAAATCCAGAGGGAAGTAGAATTTTTTCTAACTATCCTAAGATTTTAAACAATCGTTTAGCCTTAAACTTCATAAGAGATACCTTTCGCTCTATCTTAACTACCAACATAACCCACTTTGAATTGGAAACCCTTTTAGATAATGAAATAGAAATCATTCATCATGAACTTTCCTCTCCGGCCCATCGTCTTTCTACCTTAGCTGATTCTATGCCTGGTTTAGGGTTAGTAGCAGCGGTTTTAGGAATTATTATTACCATGGGAAAAATTGATCAACCTCCTGAAGTTTTAGGCCATAGCCTTTCTATTGCTTTAGCTGGCACTTTCATAGGTATTCTTACCTGTTACGGATTTATGGCTCCTATGTCTCAAAAAATGGAAATCTTTTGTAATGAGCAAAAGGAATACTTAAATGTTATAAAGACAGCTATAGTCTATTTTATAGGAGGAGGTGCACCCCAAATTGCGGTAGAATTTGCCAGAAGAAGTATACCTCCTCACATGAGACCAAGTTTTGAAGAGTTAGAAAACTTAATGAAAAGAAGATAAAAACTATGTCTACCCCCCCTATTATAGTTAAAAAAATTAAAAAAATTACCGGAGGTCATCACGGAGGTTCTTGGAAAATAGCCTACGCAGACTTCTTAGCGGGCATGATGACCTTTTTCCTTCTTATGTGGTTAATTACTCTTATGGAACCTAAGCAAAAAGCTTCCGTTGCTGCCTATTTTAAAAAATTTAATATCTTTCAAAAAGCAGGAGTTAGCATGCTTATGGAGTACTATAGAACCGGAAAGGTTGAAACCCATCGAATTGTTCAACCCCTTCCTCACGAAATCCCACCAGTTAAAGGTGAAGGAGAAAGATTTAAAAGAATTTTAGAAACCAGATTAAAATCCCTTAAAGAACATGTGCTTATAGAAACCTTAGAAACTCAAACTAAGGAGAGGGTAGTTAAAATTGAAATAGTTGAATTTTTAAATAAACCCTTATTTCATTCTGGAAGTGCTGAACTTACTTCTGAAGCTAAGGAAATTCTTAAGGTCTTAGCTGAGGAAATTAAAAATTTACCGGTTACAGTCTCAGTTCAAGGACACACCGATGCTATACCATCTCGTAGAGGTAAGATTGGTAACTGGGAACTTTCTACAGCCCGGGCAACCTCTGCTATGTTGGAATTAGAAAAACACGGAGTTCCCTCAGAAAAAATCTTAGAAGTAGCTGGTTATGCAGATACCTCTCCCCTTATAAAGGAAGATCCTACCGATCCACGCAATCGCAGAATAACCCTTCTTCTTCACTTCAAACCTCAACCAGCTCCTAAGGAATCTCCCTAATCCCTTAATCTAAATATCACCTTAACTGGAACTTGAGTAAAACCTAACCTTGTTTTGATTTGATTTCTAAAAAACTTTTCTACTTGCAAAGGAATCCTTTCAGGAGAAATATTTACAAAGATAACAAAAGTAGGAGGTCTAATATCTACTTGAGTGGCATAATAAAATTTTAATTTCCTATTTTCTAAAGTAAAAGTATACTTACCCTTAAGTTCTTCTAACACCCTATTTAATAAAGAAGTAGAGACTCTTAAACTATACTGGGAATATATCTCTTCCACAAGGGGTAGGATTTTTTTAATTCCCTTTCCTTTAAGGGCAGAAATAGGCAAGACAGGAAGCCAGGGAATAAACCTTAAACCGTATCTAAGTTTTTCTAACATGATCTTTTCAGCATCCCCTTTATTTTCTAAAAGGTCCCACTTGTTCACCAAGAGAATACAGGCTTTATAATTTTTTTCTATCTGTCTGAGAAGTCTCTTATCTTGATGGGTAAGCCCTTCTTCAGCTGAAATAACCAAGAGAACTATATCTACTTTTTTTAAAACCTCTAAAGCCTTATCCACACTAAACTTTTCAACCCTTTCCTCAATCTTAGCTCTTCTTCTTATTCCAGGGGTATCTATTAAAAGGTAGTTTTTTCCGTTAGGTAAAGTTAATACTACATCTATACAATCACGGGTAGTCCCAGGTATCTCAGAAACCATCATTCTTTCATAGCCTATCAATCTATTAATAAGAGTGCTTTTTCCCACATTCGGTCTCCCTAAAACTGCTATCTTCTTAGCTAATACCTCAGGAATCTCCTCTAAAAACTCCTTTCCAACCTCTTTAATCTGCTCCTTAAGTTCCTCAATATTTTTTCGATTCTTAGCAGAAATAAAAATTAACTTTTTAAATCCCAAACGGTAAAATTCTAAAACTCTTTCCTCTTCCTCTCTACTTTCCACCTTATTTACTACTAAAATAGTTTCTCGATTGGTCTTTCTCAAATAATCTGCTATTTTAAAGTCTTCCGAAGTTAAACCCTCCTTAGCATCTACTACCAAAAGCACAAGAGAACTTTCCTTTAAAAGGAGTTCCACTCTCTTAAAAATTTCTTGTGAAAAAAAATCCTCTCTCTCCCAACTTAAACCTCCTGTATCTATAAGCATAAATCCCTTATTGTTCTCTACTTCCACATATCCACAAATAAAATCCCGAGTAACTCCAGGAGATCTCTCCACAATAGCCTTTCTTTCTCCTATAAGGGTATTAAAAAGAGTAGATTTCCCCACATTGGGTCTTCCAACTATTAAAACTTTAAACATACCTTAAAAATTTTTAAGTTTTTTCATAACAGTAGGAAAAAGATTTCTATTGACATGGGGAAAAAAAAGGGCTCCAGTTAAAAGTTGCATGAATCTTGGTTCTACATTGAGTTCAAGATAGGTTATGGTTTCCATAATTTTTTTTATCTCTTTAAGGTTAGCTTCTTTTAAAAATTTTAAAGCACCCTTTCCAGCTGCATTTCCTAAGGGATAGGCCTTATTTAGAGCCTCTTCTGGAAGCATTCCTATATCTACCGCAGCTTCAACTTTAATGTGATTACCAAAACTTCCTGCTATGTAAAATCCCTCTACTTCGTCAAAGCTTATACCAAGCTTTTCACAAAGTAAACTTAAAATGGTATACATAGCACCTTTAGAACGAATAAAACTTCTGACTTCGGAAGCTTTTATGTAAATAGGTTTTCCTGTAGCACTTTCTTCAGGAGGCACTACTATAAAAGCCTTCTCTTCATTTATTTCGGTAAATCTTTCAGGAAAAGATTGAAGGTTAAACTTGCCTTCAGGAGTTAAAATTCCCTTAATAAAAAGTTCTGCCATAAGTTCTATTACTCCGGAACCACAAATTCCAACTGGCTTTTGAGTTCCTATGGTTTGGTATTCTATCTTTTTAACTTGGGGATAAATTTTAATACTTTCAATGGCTCCGTCTTTGGCTTGACATCCGCAGTCAAAAATTCCGCCCTCTAAAGCTGGACCAGCTGCTCCTGCACAGGCTAACAAAAAATCTTTATTTCCCAAAACTACCTCAGCATTGGTTCCCACATCTATAAAAAAACTCATCCTTTCCCTTTTGTAAATCTCAGAAAAATATAAACCTGCCACTAAGTCTCCTCCAAAATAAGTTCCAGCAGAAGGAAAAACAAAAATTCTACCCTCAGGATGAATCTCAAAACCCACCTCCTCCTTTTTAAAAATTCCATACCAGTTAGCACAGGGAACATAAGGCTCAACAAAAAGGTAATTTACCGGAAGACCTAAAACAAAGTGACTCATAGCAGTATTCCCACAAAGACTTACATAAAAAATAGAAGCCCCATCTATCTCCCTTAACTCTCGATTAATACTTTCTAAGGTAATTTCTCTTATATAGTTAAGATTTTCCTCTTTTTTAGCTAAATGAAGTCTGGTAAGAATGTCTTCTCCCATAGGAATTTGGGGATTTAAAATAGAATACTCTTTTATAATCTTTTTTTCTAAAAAATTATAAAGGTAAAAGGCAATAGAAGTGCTTCCAAGGTCAATGGCTACCCCTAAAACCCTTTCAGGCTTCTTTGAAAAGATTTCACTTACTATCCATCCCTCTTCTTCCTTTACTAATATTACCCATACCTTGTGGCCTCCTTCTCTTAAAACCTGAGGTAACTTTCTTAAAACATACAGGGAAATTTTTAAAAAGCTCTCTCCTAAAACTTTTTTTAAAGCCTTTAAAAGTCTTTCTGAATCAAAATTAGCCTTTCCTAAAACTGGTTTTTCCACCTCTAACTCTAAAATCCTTACGGCCGATTCTTTCATACATCTACCACACACTGAGCTACCCAAAAATGATTTTCCTTTTCTACCTTGGCTAAGGTAAAAGTTGCTCCCTTCACTTCAACTCCATAACCAAACTTTTGAGGCTCAAACTTTGTTCCATAAATAAAACCTCTCAAAAAATAACCTCCCTCCTGTAGATCAATTTTTCCTTTAAATTCAAAAAACAAAATTCCTTCTAAATAGGTATAGGTTAAAACTTTATTTATGTAACTTACCAAAAGTTCATCTAAGAACTCTGCTGAAACTTCGATCTCCACTTCACATTTAAGTTCTAAGGCTTCTAAAAAAACTTCCTCTATTAGTAAAGACGCTAAGGCTTTCAAAATATTAGAAAAGGCCTCCTCTAAAGTCTGGCCCCTTCCTCTTATGCCTATATCTGCTAAATGTTCAAAGGTTTCAAAAAGTTTCATAGTTTTTTTTAATTCTTTTTTATAAGAAACTTTTGAAACTCTAAATTCCACAAACCCATCTCTTAATTCTCTCTACCTGATATCCTTTCTTACTACCTAAACCTTTCTCTTGTCTATATTAGGTCTTCCCACTTATCAACTCAAATTCCTTACCTCCTATAGGTCTTCCTCTCAAGTTCCTTAAAACCTTCACCATATATCCTTATATTTTCCAGTGATTGGCAAAATCTACCTATAGTTAAAAGATCTAACACCTCCTTTTCTTAGGCAAGCCCTAACAACTTTAGATACCTTCTGCCATTTTTTCTATAATCTTATCTTAAAATCTTCTTTAAACTCTTCAATTTTACCAAGGTCTCCTTTACGATTTTTAATTTTTATGATAATTAAATTTAAAACAGTGGTCAACCTCTATTAAAGCTGGAATAATTGGAAATAACCAATTTTCTATAAAGTTTTTTCTTTTTTCCCTTTCAGAACAAACTAAAAAATATTCCCTTTTAGGAAAAAAGTAAAGGGCTCCCTCCTTTTCAGTGGTAACCCAAAAAATTCCCTTAGAATCTAAAAGCTTTATCGTTTCAGGATGGGGAAAATACTTACCTCTCCCAGAAACTATAACTATTTGAGGGCCTAATCTTTCTAAAATTTCTCGATCTAATCCCCTATAAGAACCGTGATGGGGAGCTAAAAGAAGTTCTACTCTTAAAAGCTCCCCCCTTTCTATCATTCTATAAAATCTAATTACATCTATATCACCCGGTAAAAGAAAAGTTAAACCACTCAGATGTTCCACATAAACAACTAAACTTTCTCGGTTGAGCTCTTCATAGGGAACTTTCCCAGGAAAAAGAAATAACTCAAAGGATGAAAAAGAAAGGCCATAGGGATTAGAGATTCTTTCTGGTAAAAGAAGCAGATTAGCCTTTTCCCAATCCCTTTCCTCAAAGGGGCCAGAGAGCACCCTTTTTACCCAAAATTCCTCCTTAAGAGTTCTTAACCCTCCACTATGATCTAAATCTGGATGAGAAACAATTATCAATTCAAAATCCCTAATTCCCATCTTTCTTAAAGAGGGAACTAAGTAGATCTTAGTCCAATTAAAAGAGGAGTTTGAAAAATTAGGTCCTGTATCAAATAAGAAGTAGGAAGATCTAAAAAGGGAGTTTGATTTTAATAAAATAGCATTAGCTTTGCCTACATCAAAAACAACAATAAAAAAGATAGAATTATAAATAAGTTCTATCAAAAAATAACAAATGAAAAATAAAGCAAAATGAAAGATATAAAGATGTTTTAGGTGAAAAATCTTTTTAAACACTAATGTTAAAAAAAGGCTTAAAAATATAGCAAATAGAATTAAATTTACAGATAAATTAGGATAAAAATTTAATTCAAAAAAGGGAATTTTTATATAAAGTTCAAAAATATGAGCTACAAAGTTTAAAAGAAAAATTGCTATATCTTCTTTTAAAAAGGAAAGAATAGCACCTAAGATAGAAATAGGTATAAAAAGAAAACTCCAAATGGGAGTAGCTATTAAATTATTAATTGGCATAGCTATAGGAAAAAATCCTGTATAATAGATTAAAAAAGGAAAGGTTAAAAAACTTATCAACCATGAAATAAAAAAAGCTTTTAAAATTTTTAAAATTAAATCTCTAAAAAGTATTTCTATCTTAAATTTTTCTATCCATAAATTAAAGATTCTATTTCCTAATATAATTCCTAAGGTAGAGATAACGGAAAGTTGAAAAGAAAGGTTTCCGACTAAATAGGGTTCAAAAATTAATATTAGAGTTACTCCCCATAAAAGAATAATAAAAGAGGTAGTTTTAACTAAAAGAAGTTTAGAAAATACAAAAAGAATTAATAAGATAAAAGCTCTTAAAGCTGAAGGACAAAATCCTGAAAAAAGAAGAACTAAAAAGGCACCAGGTAAGGCTAAAAAATAAGAAAATAATTGAACCGGATAACCTAACTTTAAAAAAGGTGTATGACTAAGTATTACTTTAATTATTTTGTAAAAAATAAGATAAAGTACGGCTAAATTAAAACCAGAAATGGCTAAATGGTGATAGAGTCCCTGAGTTTTTAGTTTCTCTATGTATTCCTGAGGAAGATTGACCTCTACTCCTAAAACTAAGGCTTGAAAAAGACCGCGAGCTAAGGGTTCTAACTTTTCTGAAAATTTTAAAAGCCTAAAACGAAAGTAGTTTAAATTAAATTCTTCTTCCTTAGCACAAACATACTCTTCCTTTTTCAAAAATCCTAAATCTTCTACTAAACCCATAGCCTTAAGTCTAAGTTCTCTTTCAGAATAAAAGGGATTAAGATAATCTTGATATTTTTTACTTCCTAAAAAGAGTAAACAATTTTGGCCTGGAAAAAAATTAAGCTTTTCAGTTTTAAATCTAAAATTTCCTAAATCCTTAGAAAAGGCCAATACTAAATAACCGTTATACCAGGGATTAACTTCCTTTATTTCCACCCAAAATTCTTCTTTTATTTTCCCCTTTTGAAACCAACCTTTAAAGTAAAAATTTCCTACTTGGTAGAAAAAAACTATTCCCAAAAGGTAAATTAAAAATGTTTTATTTTGCAGTATTTCTTTAAAAAGAAGGACTATTAACAAGAAGAGAAGAAAAATTATAATCCTAAAGGGAACTTGATAAAAACTTAAGAACAAACCTAAGATAAAGGAAAGGGATAAAAAGGTAAAGGGAACCTTTTCATAAATAACTTCTTTTACCAAAGAGGGCCTCTCCAATTCTTATCAAAGTGGCACCCTCTTCAATAGCTACTGAATAGTCCAGACTGGTTCCCATAGATAATTCCCTAAAATCTTCTCCTAAGAAGGGCTTAAACCTTTCAAAAAGTTCTTTAACCTTTTTAAAATAGGGTCTTACTTCTTCTACCTCCCTTTTATAGGGAGGTAAACTCATAAAACCCTTAATTTTAATCTTTTCTAACTTTAAAACCTCCTCTATAAATTTTTCCAAATCTTCAGGGAATACTCCTGCTTTAGACTCCTCTTTACCTACATTTATCTCTATAAATACCAAAACTTCTTTTTTTAGTTTTTCTGCTTGTTTTTGAATTTCATAGGCTAATTCAAGTCTATCTAAACTTTCAATTACGGAAAACAAATTTAAAGCTTTTTTTACTTTGTTAGTCTGTAATCTTCCTATAAAATGCCACTCTATGGGGTAGGTTTGTAACTCCTTTATCTTTTTCTCTGCTTCTTGAACATAGTTCTCTCCAAAGAGTTTAATTCCTGCTTCAAAAGCTTCTTTTATTTTTTCTACAGGTTGAGCTTTGGAGGCTCCAAGGATTTTTATTTCTTCTGGATTTCTACCTATTTTAAGACAAACCTTTTCAATCTTTTCTTTAATTTTTAGGTAATTCTCTTTAACCATTTAAAAAACTCCTTCTTCCGTTACTACTAAATCAACTCTTTGGTCATGTTCCTCTAAGGGTAATCTTTCAAAAATTTGAAAAGAAAAAGCCACTCCTACTTTAAGGGCCTTAGTTTGAGCTAAGACTCTATCATAAAATCCTACTCCGTATCCCAATCTTCCTTTATATAAATCAAAGGCTACTCCAGGAACAAAAATGAGATCCAATTGAGAAACCTCTATAAGGGGGGCTGAAAGAGGAGGTTCTAAGATCTTAAAAGCTCCGGGTTTTAAATCACTTAAAGAAAAAATTTGATGAAAGGAAAGTCTTTTTTCTTTAAACCAGGTCTTAGGAAGAAAAACCCTTTTGTTTTTTAAAAACGCCTCTCCTATTAATTCTTCCAGATTCACTTCCTTATCTATAGCTGAATAAAATCCTATATTTTGTGAAATTAACCAATCTTTTAGGCTCCTTATTTTTTGACAAATTTTTAAACTATTTTCTTTCCAAAGTAAAAGAGAATATTTCCTTCTTTTTTGAAAGACTAACTTTCTAAAATCAGACTTGCTAATTAAGTTCATGAAAGGAGTAAGGCCATAGACTCCTCCCCCCTTTTAAAGGGGGGAGTCTATTTTTTAACTAACGAGGATGTCCTGCTTTACCTCTTTCGGCAACTAATAAACGAGTTAAAGCTCTTTGCAGAGCTGCTCTGGCACGAGCATAATCTATTTTTTCTGCTTGAGCGTGAGCTTGTTGAAGTCTTTTTTCAGCTCTTTCTTTGGCTCTTAAAGCCCTTTCCACATCTATTTCTTCAGCTTTTTCAGCTGCTTCTACTAAGAAGGTTATTTTATTTTGAGAAACTTCGCAAAAACCTCCACTTATGGCAACCCATTGCACTCTATCTCCCACTCTATATCTGAGAGGCCCTATTTTTAGAGCTGCTACCATAGGAGCATGATTGGCCATAACTCCAAATTCTCCCATGACTCCTGGAGCAGTAACGATATCAACTTCTTCACTTACTACTACTCTATCAGGAGTTATAATTTCTAATAAAATTCTGGCCATTTAGCCCTCCAAAAGTTTCTTAGCTTTTTCTACAGCCTCTTCTATAGTTCCTACCATATAAAAAGCCTGCTCAGGTAATTCATCATGTTTTCCTTCTAAAATTTCTTTAAATCCTCTGATAGTGTCTTCTAATTTGACATATCTTCCAGGGGTTCCTGTAAAGTGTTCAGCTACATGGAAGGGTTGAGAAAGAAATCTCTGAATCTTTCTTGCACGGGCAACAATAATTTTATCTTCTTCAGACAGTTCTTCTACTCCTAAAATGGCTATAATATCTTGTAAATCCTTATATCTCTGAAGAACTTGCTGCACTTGACGGGCTACACTATAATGGTCCCATCCAAGAACATTGGGATCTAAAATACGGGACTGGGAATCTAAGGGGTCAACTGCAGGATAAATTCCAAGCTCTGCAATCTGACGAGAAAGAACTACTGTTCCATCTAAGTGAGCAAAAGTAGTAGCAGGTGCTGGGTCTGTTAAGTCGTCAGCAGGAACATAAATACATTGAACTGAAGTAATAGAACCTCTGGTAGTAGAACAAATTCTTTCTTGTAAAGCTCCAATGTCTGTGGCTAAAGTAGGCTGGTATCCTACTGCAGAAGGCATTCTTCCCAAGAGAGCTGAAACTTCCTGGTTAGCCTGAGTAAAACGATAGATATTGTCAATAAAGAATAGCACATCCTGTCCTTCTTCATCTCTAAAGTATTCAGCTAAGGTTACTCCAGTGTGAGCCACTCTGGCACGATGTCCTGGAGTTTCGTTCATTTGTCCATAAACCAGAGCTGCTTTATCAATAACTCCAGAGCGTTTCATTTCTAAGTATAACTCATTTCCTTCACGGGTTCTTTCTCCTGCTCCGCAAAAAACTGAAATTCCTCCGTGTTCCATAGCAATATTGTGAATCATTTCCATCATAACTACCGTTTTCCCTACCCCTGCTCCTCCAAAGGTTCCCATCTTTCCTCCACGAGGGAAAGGAATAAGGAGGTCAAAAACCTTAATTCCTGTTTCTAAAACCTTAATCGTAACATCCTGTTCTGTAAGAGTAGGAGCTGGTCTAAAGATAGGATAATTTTTATCTGAAATAATAGGACCAGCCTCATCCACAGGGTCTCCTACTGCATTCATAATTCTTCCTAAGGTAGGCTTACCCACGGGAACCACAATGGGTGCTCCTGTGGCTAAAACCTCTTGCCCTCTTTTTAAACCGTCTGTATAATCCATAGCTACACAACGCACTACATTATCTCCTAACTGCTGAGCTACCTCTAAAACTAAATTCCACTCTCTATCATCTATCATAGGATTAGTCACCTTTAAACACTCTAAAACCTTAGGAACCTTTCCAGGAGGAAACTCCACATCCACCACACATCCCATAATCTGAACTATTTTACCCATTATCTTCTCTTCAGCCATATTTTAACCCCCTTTGAACTTATATATCTATTTTCAAACCTTTCTTTATCCTTTTACTAAAGCTTCAGCTCCTCCAACAATATCCATTAATTCCTTCGTAATAGAAGCCTGTCTGGTTTTGTTAAAAAGAAGGGTAAGCTGTTTTACCATATCTCCACAAGCTCTATTAGCATTGTCCATAGCGGTCATTCTGGCTGCTTGTTCACTTACGGCAGTCTCTAACATAGCAGAAAAAACTAAAACATTTACATAAAGAGGAAGAATCTGAGGTAGTAAAAGTTCCTCCACAGGTTCATAAAGGTAACTTCCAGAAACCTTTTTTTCTTCGGTTTTTTCAAAGGTTAGGGGTATAATCCTTTCTATCTTCGGAATCTGTCTAACTACATTTATAAAGTAACCATAAATTATATACACCTCATCCCACTCTCCCGTAATAAAGGCACTCATAGCTGAACGAGCTACTCTGCGGGCATCTTGCATTAAAATCTTACCCATTACCTCCGTATAGGCTTCCCTAACTTTAGCTCTTTTTCTAAAATAGGTAGCTCCCTTTCTGCCTACACAAATTAATTCTACCTCCTTTCCTTCTCTTTGTAATCTTTGAATAGTTTTTTCAGTCTCTCTTATTAAATTAGAATTAAAAGCCCCACAGAGCCCTCGGTCTGCACTAATCAAAATTATACCTACCCTCTTAACCTCACGCACTTGAAGAAGGGCTACTTCCTTAGGATTTAAATCTCCAGAACTTAAAAGTTGTCCTATAACCTCTTCAAATTTATTTCTATAAGGTCTAAAACCTTCCAGTCTTCCCTGAAGAGAACGCAACTTAGCTGCAGCTACCATATTCATAGCTTTAGTAATTTGACCTATTTTCCTTACCGCCTCTATTTTTCTTCTGATATCACGTAAACCAGGCATTCTTTTCCTCCAAAATTTCTATTTTAGAACCCCCTCTCTTTAAGGAATGGGAACAGGTTCTACATTATATCTTCTCTTAAATTCCTCATTAAATTCTCTAAAAGCCCTATTCATTTTATCTTCCAATTCAGGACTTATTTCCTTCTTTTCTTTAATTTCCTTGTAGATTTCTGGATATTTATTTTCTACAAATTCGTAGAGATCCTTTTCATATTGAGCTAATACCTCTAAGGGCATTTCATCTAAGAATCCTCTGGTTCCAGCAAAAAGAATACATACTTGTTTTTCAACTGGTAAGGGTTGATATTGGGGTTGTTTAAGAACTTCCACCAAGCGGGCTCCTCTATGTAAAACTCTCTGAGTGGCTCTATCAAGTTCTGAACCAAACTGAGCAAAGGCTGCCAGTTCTCTGTATTGGGCTAACTCAAGTCTTAATCTTCCAGCCACCTGTCTCATAGCCTTAATCTGAGCAGCTCCTCCTACTCGAGAAACTGAAAGTCCCACATTAATAGCCGGACGAATACCAGCAAAGAAAAGACCTGGTTCTAAATAAATTTGTCCATCCGTAATAGAAATAACATTAGTAGGAATATAAGCCGATACGTCACCCTGTTGAGTTTCAACTATAGGTAAGGCAGTTAAAGAACCTGCTCCATAGGCATCATCTAACTTAGCAGCCCTTTCTAAAAGTCTGGAGTGGTTATAAAAAATATCTCCAGGAAAGGCTTCTCTTCCAGGAGGTCTTCTTAAAAGAAGAGAAATCTCACGATATTCAGCAGCTTGCTTAGAGAGGTCATCATAAATTACTAAGGCATGTCTTCCTGTATCTCTAAAATATTCTCCCACAGCACATCCAGAATAGGGAGCTATCCACTGAAGGGCTGCCGAATCTGAAGCACAGGCAGCTACTACCGTAGTATATTCCATAGCTCCATATCTGCGTAAGATATCTACAATACGAGCCACCGTGGACCTTTTTTGTCCAATAGCCACATAAATACAATACACATCTGTATCCTTTTGGGCTAAAATAGCATCAATAACAATAGCTGTTTTCCCAGTCTGTCTATCTCCCAGAATTAATTCTCTTTGACCCCTTCCTATAGGAGTCATAGCATCTATAGCCTTTATCCCGGTGTACATGGGCTCATGAACAGGTTTTCTTCTAATAATTCCAGGAGCTTTCAACTCAATTCTTCTATATTCCTTAGCTTCAATAGGCCCCTTTCCATCTAAAGGTCTTCCCACAGGATCTATAACTCTTCCTATAACAGATTCTCCCACCGGAATAGATGCTACCCTTCCTGTTCTTTTAACCACATCTCCTTCCTTAATCTTAGCGTAATCTCCCATAATGGGAACTCCAACATTGTCAAACTCTAAGTTTAGCGCAATACCAACTTCTCCGCTTTCAGGAAACTCAATAAGTTCCATATATTCACAATTTTTTAACCCAAACACACGGGCAATTCCATCACCTACAGAAATAACTATACCCATTTCATCTAAATCTATTTTCTTCTCGTACTCCTCAATTCTTTTTTTAATCAGATCACTAATCTCTTCTACTCTAAGTCCTTGCATCATAGTAGCACCTCTCCTTTTATAGTTTCTTTAATCTTTCTTAGTTGGGTCTTCATACTTCCATCAAAGATTAAATCTCCTATCCTAATTTTAATTCCCCCTATGATACTTTCATCTAACTTAGGCTCTAAATAAACTTCCTTTTTCAAAAACTCACTTAAAACTCCCTCTAATTCCTTTCTTTCTTCTTCATCTATAGGATAGGCTGTAATTAATTCTCCCCTGGCAATGTTAAGCTCTTCATCCACTAATTCACTATAAACTCTGACTATTTCATCAATATACTGAATTCTTCTTTTCTCCACTAACATTCTTAAAAATCTCTCTAACTCGGGATCTAAACCCAAAACCTTTAATAAATCATTGATAATTTCCATTTTTAAATCAGGAGGATAAATAGGATTTTGCAAAGCAGAAAGAACTTCAGGCATACTATCTAAGAGAAGCTTAACTCTTTGTAACTCTTCAGCAAATTGTTTAAATTTACCCAATTCCTTAGCTACTAAAAATAACCCTTTAGCATACTTTAAAGCAATTATTGTGCGCCTCAATGGAGTACCCTCCCCTTAATTTCATTTATAAAGGTTTTTAAAATTTTCTTCTGATCCTCAGGAGTAATATTTTTTTTCAAAAGTTCTTCTGCCAAAGCTAAGGATAGCTCTGCTATTTCCTCTCTGAGAGAGGCCTTAGCCTTACTAATTTCTTGGGCAATATAAAGTTCAGCCTGTTGTTTTATTCTTTCAGCTTGAGCATGAGCCTCAGCTATAATCCTTTCCTTTTCTTTCATCCCCTGTTCTACATAGTTTTGATAAACCTCCTGAGCTTCCTTTTCTAAATTTTTAATCTTCTCCTGAAGTTCAATATATTTAGCCTCGGCCTCCTTCTTTTTCTCTAAAAGCTGATTATACTGGTTAACGATATTTTCTTGACGAGTTTTAAATAAATTTAAAAAAGGTTGCCTTCCAAATTTATATAAAATAACTAAAAGAAGTAAAAAATTAACGGTCCACCATATTAAGTTCCTAATTTGAGAAGAAGTTACACCATGATGCTCCCCTCCAGCTCCAGCAGCCCATAATAAACCTATACTTAAAAATAGAACTATTATAAAGACTAAACCTATTTTTTTAATTAACTTCATACCTTCCTCCCTAAAAGTCTTTCCACTATTAAATTAGCAAAATATTCCCTTTGACCTAAGAGATTAGCTCGAATCACTTCCAATTGCTTGGAAAACTCCTGAGACCATTTAGCCTTATATTCCTCCACCTCTTTAGTAACTTTCATTAAGAGTTCCTTTTCTAATTTACGAGCCTCCTCCTTAAAAAGCTCTCTTTTTTGAACTCCCTCCATACGAGCTTTACTTAATTCCTCTTGATACCTCCTAATAGACTCTTCTGCTAAAGTAAGATACTCTTGAGTTTCCCTTTCTAAAGCTTGAAATTGATTCTCCCTTTCTTTAATATTACTCATCACAGGCTTTATAAGAATTTGATTCAAAATAAAAGTAAGAATTAAAGCTTCCCCAATTTGAATAATTAAAGTAATATCAAAATTTAACATCTTCCCACTCCATTAGTAAATTTTATTTCCACTCTTAAACCTTCTTTTTTATTATAAATTTCTAAAAAGTCAAGTTCTAAAAATAATCAAAAAATGGAATTATTTAAAGAAAGTTCGCTTAAAGGCTATGTTAAATAACAAAGATATCAAAATATAAGTAGAAACAGTTATAGAACCACCATAACTAATAAAGGGTAAAGGGATACTGGTCATAGGTAAAAGGCCTATTACCCCTCCAATGTTAAAAAAGGCTTGCCAAAAAAGAATTAAAGCTATGCCTAAGCTTAAGTATTTACCTAAGAGGTCCTTAGCAGTTTCAGAAACTAAAATGGCATAATAAACTAAAAATCCATAAAGAAACAAAAACACACTTACCCCTATAAGTCCCCAGGTTTCAGACCATACCGCAAAGGCTAAATCGGTCCTTTTGGCAGGTAGGTAGTGTAGTTTAGTAGACCATCCCTTTTTAAAACCCTGTCCTATAATACCCCCAGAACCAACAGCAATAAGGGACTGATTTAACTGATATCCCCAAGTTTGGGAATACTTTTCTGGATATAAATAACCTAAAATCCTTCCTTTTTGATGGGGCTTAAGTTTTGACCATCCCAAGGGAACCATTAGGATACTGACTAAGGCTCCTATTAATATTAAAATCAACAAAACCCTTTTAGGAATTCCCAAGAAAAGTACAAAAAAAACAAACATACCACCCATAATAAAAGCATAATCAAGATCTAAAGGAGCAATGAAAATAAGAGGCACTAAAATAAGCCCCATCAGTTTAAGTAAAGTTTTTAAACTCAAATAAATAGAGGCCTCTTTAACTACTATTAAACTTATTAAAAAAATGAGAAGAGGTTTTATAAATTCTGAAGGCTGTAAATTGAAAAAACCTAAATTTAACCATCTCTTTTGAAAAAGTAAACATATTAATAAAATAAAATTTAAAAATATATAAATAGAAAAGACTATCTTAAGGGTAATTTTCCGGTAGTCTCCCAAAAAACCTAAAAATACCAAAATACCTATACCTAAAATATGGGAGGCTAAATTCTTCCAAAGATAAAGGTATTCTTCACCCATTCCCAATTGATTTAATTCACTTATCAAAATTAAAAAAAATAAGACTATAAAGGGAAGTTTAAAAGTTTTAAAAATCAGTTTTATCTTATCTTTCTCCATGGTTATACAAAGTTTCATTATAGATTTCTTCTAAGGGTATTTCTTCTATAGTTTCCTGTTCCTTTAGAGTAGGTAAAGGGATAAAGAGGTTATAAAATTTTCGGTAAATCAATCCTGCTAAGGGTGCAGCTACTGCACCTCCTGAACCACCATGTTCTACCAGAATAGCACTTACTATTTCAGGTTTTTCCTTTCCTGCATAACTTATAAACCAAGCATGATGTTCTAAATTTTTAGTCTTTTTAGCTAAACTTACTACTTGAGCGGTTCCGGTTTTTCCTGCCACAAAAATTTCAGGAACAAAAGCAGCTTTACCTGTGCCCTCTTTAACTACTTTAACCAAACCTTCTCTTATCCACTCTAAGTGGGTTAAATCTACTTCCACTTTTTTCTCCAAAATAGGAGAAAATTCAACTTCCGTTCCATCTAATTTTTTAATCTTTTTCACTATATAGGGTTTATAAATTAGTCCTCCATTAGCTATAGCCATATAAACCTTAGCAAGTTGGATAGGAGTGGTAGAAATATAACCCTGTCCTATTCCTAAAACTACGGTTTCACCAGGGTACCATTCCTGTTGGTAGACTCTTTTTTTCCAGGCTCTATCTGGAATAAGTCCTGCCTTTTCGTTAGGATACCCTAAACCTGAAGGTTTACCTAATCCAAATTCTCGGGAAATCTCAGCCAAAAGATTAACTTCCACCTTAGAGGAAATCCAATAAAAAAAGATATCACAGGAAACTGCCATAGCTTTAAGTAAATTTACACCTCCGTGTCCTCTCTTTTCCCAACATCTAAAAACTCTGGTGCCAAAGGGAAAGTAGCCTGGACAATATGCACTGGTATTTAAATCCTTAATTATTCCTGACTTTAGTCCAGCTAAAGCAGTAATCACTTTGTAAGTAGAACCTGGAGGATAGGCTTGAAAAACTCTATTTAAAAAGGGTTTCTTGGGGTCTAAATTTACTTTTTCCCACTCTTCCTTACTAAAACCTTCTATAAACTTATTAGGATCTATAGATGGAGTACTTACTAAGGCTAAAACTTCTCCACTCTCAGGAGAAAGAGCTATTATTCCAGCCCTTTTCTCTTTAACCAATTCATAAATAAACATTTGTAAATCATGTCTTACGCTTAAAATTAGATCGTTACCGGCTTGGGGTTCTGACCTTCCTATAACTTTTCCCAATCTTCCAAAGGCATCCCTTTCTATCTCTATAACTCCATTTTTTCCCTTAAGCTCTTTCTCAAAAAGCCATTCTAACCCACCTCTTCCAATATAATCCTCCATTGAATATCCCTTATCTTTTAAGGTTTCATATTCTTCTTGAGTAACCTTAGAGATATAACCTAAAAGGTGAAAATAGGCTTCCCCATAGGGATAATACCTTTCCGTTTCTACTTCAATGCTTACCCCTGGTAAGTAATAAAGTCTCACCATAAGTTTAGCTACCTCATCCCAAGAAAGATTTCTCCTAAGAAGAACTCTGGCTAAGGAACTCTTTTTAGCTAAATAGTATCTTTCTTTTAAAACTGAAAAGTCCTCTCTTAAAATTTTACTTAACTTATATAAAAGCTCTTCTTCTCTATTTTTTATAATTTCTATATCTAAGTAAAGTTGAAAAACAGCTTTACTGGTAGCAACCACCACGCCGTCAGCGGTATAAATTTGTCCTCGGGGAGCTTTCAAAATATAATTAACTACAGACCTTTCCTTAGCTTTTTTATAATAATAGGGATGCTTTAAGGTCTGAAGATAAACAATTTTAACTATACAAATCAAAGAGAGAAGACCTAACAAAATTTTTACCCAGTAGATTCTATGAGGCCAAAAATCTGTTTTTAAAATAGTTTCCTTTTCAACTTCTTTATAATTCTTATTATTCCACCTTATCATAGCTCAATTTAGAAAATTTTATAATAACTAAATATAAAAGCAGAGTCCAACCATAGGTTAAGCCAAAGTAAACTAAAAACTTTAAAATTAAAGAACTTATAAGTTCTAAATTTATTTTGATTTTTAAACGGTAAATAAAAAAGAATAAATTAACTAAGGTTATTAAAAAAATACTAATACTCCATAGAATAAGTTTTAATTTAAATCCTTCTAATTTAAAATATTTTTCAAATTTTTCCCAAGCCAGTCCTAAAAGAACAAAGATTACTCCCCAAAAGATTTCTCCTATGAGAAGGATTCCTTTAAAAACCCCCAAAAAGAATAAACTAAGAAAAACCCAAAAACTGAAAATTTTAAAAGAGAGAATAACTAAAGCTAAAGCTAAAAAGGGATCTCCTAAATAAAAAGAAAAAAGGGTGCCTTCTAAAATTTTTATAAAGAATAACCATAAGAGTAAAGGCAAAAGAACATAAAAAGAAAACTTAATACCCATAGGGGTTAAAAGGAAATTTCAGGGGTTTTTATTAGCACAAAAACTATTCCCAAATTATGAAGATCCACCCAAGGCTTAACTTCAGCCTTCTTAAAAAGACCCTGGGTCTCTTCTCTACTTACCGAAACTACCTCTCCTACCATTAAACCCGGAGGAAATAAGGCATCCTGTCCGGAGGTGACTATCAAGTCCTTAGGTTGAACTTGAGAATAAAGAGGAAGGTATTCTAAGTTACAAAGAGGTTCAGCCTTACCTTTAAGAATACCCCTATCTCTGGTTCTTTGAACTACCACATCCACTGCAAAAGAGGGATCGGTAATCAATATGGCTTTGCTCCAATTTCTATAAACTTCAACTACCTGTCCTACTAAGGTTAGGCCTTTTTCTCCAGCTGAAGACAAAATGGGCATTTGAGGTAAAATTCCATCTTGACTTCCCTTATCTATAAAAATAACCCCTAAAAAGGGGTCCATAGGTTTTAAAATTATTCTAGCTCCCACCTTAGGATAGGAAAGAAAAGGAGAAATTTTGTAAAACCTTTCTAACTCTTGATAAAGGGCCTCCCTTTCCCTGTAAAGGTTTAATTCTGACCTGAGCTTTAAAATTTCCTCTTTTAGCTTTTCATTTTCCCTCTTTAACTCCACTAAGGCTAAGTAATCTCTATAAAAACTTTTCAATTCCCATCCCAAAAAACTTCCCGATTTCCATAAGGGGGAAAAAACATAACCCAAAATTTCACTAAAAAATCCCTTCTTTCTTAGTCCATACCAAATTCCTCCTAAAAAAACTACTAAAGTTAATACCAGAAAAATAAGAAAAAATCTCTTAAGGGACATCCTCAGATTAAAGCTTTATCTTGAAGAAAACTTTTAACCCTTTCCACTTCAGAAGGTAAAACTTCAAATTTTTTAGGAAGCGCATAAAGTCTTTTTATTTCTTCAGGAAGGTCAAAATTAAAACCTAAAGCTTTATTTACGGTTTCTGGAAATTTAGCTGGATGGGCAGTGGCTAAACAAATTAGGGGAAAATTATCCTTAAATTTAAGCCCAGCTCTTACTCCTACAGCAGTGTGGGGATCTAAAATATAGTTAGTTTCTTTAAAAAATTCCCTAATAGTCTCTAAAGTCTCCTCTTGGGTAACCGCAGAAGAAAGAAAATCTTTCTGAATTTTTTGAACTTCCTCTCTTGAAAAACTTAATTTTCTCTCTCTTAAAAACCTTTCCATACTCTCACGAGTCTTATCTGGATCTTCCTCATAAAAATAGTATAAATACCTTTCAAAGTTACTGGCTACTTGAATATCCATAGAGGGGCTTAGGGTAGGAATCACCTCTTTAACGGAATAATCTCCCTTATTAACCCATCGAGCTAAGATATCATTTTCATTGGTAGCTAAAATTAAACGCTCAATTCTATCCTCTCCCAGCATTCTTTTAGCTAAATAGCCTGCAAAGATATCTCCAAAGTTTCCCGTAGGAACGGAAATACGAACTTGGGCCTTTTTTTCCTTTTCAGTTACTCTAAAATAAGCCCAAAGGTAATATACCATTTGAGCCATAATCCGAGCCCAGTTTATAGAATTTATAGCAGAAAGAGAATATTTCTTTTTAAAAGGGAGATCCATAAAAATACTTTTAACTATAGCTTGGCAGTCGTCAAAGGTTCCCTCTATAGCTAAGTTGTAAACTCTGGGTCTTACTACAGTAGTCATCATCAAAAATTGAATTTCAGAAATCTTTTGATAGGGATGTAAAATAAAAATAGCTATATTTTTCTTATCCATAACTCCGTAAATAGCAGCTGAGCCTGTATCCCCAGAGGTAGCTCCTAAAAGGTTAATTTTCCTTTCGGTTTCTAAAAGTAGTTTTTCAAAGAGCACTCCTAAAAACTGTAAAGCAATATCTTTAAAAGCCCAGGTAGGTCCATGGAAAAGTTCTAAAATATACAGGTCTCCCCAATTTTTAAGAGCTACTACCTGGGAAGTTCTAAAGCTTTGATAAGATTTATAAATTATTTCTCTTAGCTCCCCAGGAGAAAGATCAGATACATAGAGAGAAAAAATTCTAAAGGCCAATTCTTGATAGGTTAAATCTTTTAATTCTTCTATTTCTTTTTTAGTTAGGAGAGGAATTCTTTCAGGAACTAATAAACCTCCATCAGGAGCTAAACCTTCAAAAACCGTATCTTTAAAACTTAAATGGAACGCTCTTTTTCTGGTGCTCACATATAACATTTTAAATTCCTCTGGTTTTTATGATTTCTAAACGATTTTTCATTCGATCTATAAATTGCCTAATTTCAGCTTTAAACTCCGCTAAGGTGGGATGATTTTTTTGATAAATCTTGATTAATTCCTCTAACCAATATTCCAAAGTCTCTCTTTCTTTTTGAATTAGTTCTTTTTGAAACTTTTCTTTTAACTTAGCTAAAAGTTTAGGATCTAATTTTTCCATCTTTCAGAGCCCTTTATAAGTTTATTTCCATCAGATCTTCTGCTAAAATTATTTCACCCTTAAAACTTTTTTTAATTAACTCAATATTAGGATTTTCACTGTGGGGATAAAAATGGGACAAAACTAAGGTTTTTACTTGGGTCTTTTCTACAATAGAGGCTATCTCTTGGGGACCCAAATGATGGTTTACGGAAAAGTTTTCACTGTTAGAACATTCTAAGATTAACAGATCTACTTTTTTCGAAAGTTTTACTATTTGTTCGCAAAAGCCGGTATCCCCTGAATAAACCAAAGTTTTTCCTTGATGTTCTAACCTTAAGGCTAAACTTTCCGGATTATGTTTTACAGGACTGGTTTGAGCTTTAAAAGGACCTATATAAAAGGAATAATTCTCAATTAAGGGAAGTTCTTCAATTTTTAAAAGACCCTCAGGTGGAGAGACCCAAATTCCAAAGGCTTCTTTTAATTTCTGATAAAAAGTTAAAAAACCCTTTCCCGCATACAAAGTAAAGGGTTCCCTTCGGTGATAGCCTAAGTTATAACGGGTGGCAAAAAAGAGGGGAATGAGATCGGAGAGATGATCCGGATGAAAGTGAGAAATAAAAATAGCTGAAATATCCTCTAATTGATAACCCTTTTTTAAGAGCTGTTTTAAAACTCCAGGACCACAGTCCAGGAGAAGATAAAAATTCTCTACCTGAACTAAATAGCCAGGAGCATTACGCTCCACTCTGATCCAACCAGTTCCCGAACCAAGAATGGTTAGTTTCATTTCACTTTTAAGTTAAACTCTTTTGCAATTTTTTCAAATTGGGACTTCGTTAAACGTTTTTTCGCTTCTCTTATGAGAAGTTCTGAAATTTCAGGTTCCTTTTTAAAGTAAAGATAAAGCCAAGCTAAAAATAAAAGGGCCTCTCCATCTCTTTCAGAAAAGGTAAGAAGTTCTTTTAACCTTTCAAAAGCTTTTTCATAATCCCTTTTTAAAAAATACACCTTTCCCAAGAAAGCCTTTTCCTTAATACTAAGATTTCCCACTCCTCTAAGAAGTTCCTCTATTTCTTCTAAATTTCTTGTTTCCCACAAAAATTCCACTAAGGTTTCTCTAAAAAGTTTATTTTCAGGTTCTAAAAGATAGGCTTTATAAAAATGAAACTTAGCCTCTTCTATCTTTTTCTTTTTTGAGAAAATTAAGCCTAAGTTGTAGTGCACCAAGGGATCCTCCTTTAAACCTTCCTCAAGCTGTCTTTTCAAAATCCTTTCTGCCTTTTCTAATTGGTCTAAGAAGTAATGAATAGCAGCTTTACTTAAATTTAACTCTAAAATTTGTTTAGTATAGGGTTCAGCTAAGGTATAATATTTTAAAGCCTTACCAAAGTCTTTCCATTCTAAATAAAGATCTCCAATGACATGAAAGGTATAGCCTTCAAAAAGCACTACCTTTTTTTGAGCTCTTTTAGCATGTTCAAAAGCTCCTATTACCATAATTAAAGGAGATACTTCCTTAGGAAAAAAATCTTTAAAAATAGCGTGAGACAAAACCCCTATCTTAAGCTCAGGAAACTCTGATTCTATCTTTAAAATTAGGGATTCTAAAAACTGAGGATCTAACTCTTTTATCAGATAGAGATAGGTTTTAGAGAAAATTTTAGTTTTATGAGGAATAGAATCCAAAAGGGGGTCTATTTCTAAGTTACTGAGTATAAAGACTGAAGAGGAATTTTTTAAAAAATTTTGAATTAACTCCTCTAATTTTTCGCTCTCTAAGGTAGGGAGATAATTTTCTAAATCCCTTTTAGCTGTTTCAGTAAGTAAAGAAAAATCAAGAAGACTTAAAAGTTGTAAGTTCTTTTTTAGGTCCTCCAAAATCAGAGGCTTTTTTAAACAAACTACTTGAGCTTGAAAGTTTTTCTTATTTTTCCAAAGAAAATTTAAAAGTTTAACTCCCTTTCCCCATTCCAGAGGATAAAAAAAGAGTTCTTGCTCTAATTTAAATAAAGTAAAGTTTCTTATCTTATGAGGGGTCTTTATTAGGTACCCGTAAATTTCTCTTTCTTCTAAAACCATTTCTAACAAAGGTAAAGAATAAAAACCCTGAGAAAGGTTCTCCCTCATAAATCTTTCTGCTAAGAGGAATTCTAAAAGCTTAGAAGAACTTAAAGACATTTCCATAAGTTTGGAAGTGGAAAGTTTAAAAAGTTTAGGATTAGGAATTTCTTCTAAGGAAAGATGTTTTTTAAGATAGGGTAAAAACCAGGCAATATTATCTGGAAAAATACTCATTTTTTAGATTCTGGAAGGCTCTTTTAATTTCCTCTAAATCTTCATCAAAAAGACATCTTACATCTAAAACCATTTTGTCTTCTTCTATACGAGTTATAATAGGAATTTTATGGGCTCTTAGATATTTTTGAAGTTGGGAAGGTGAAAGTTTAGAAGAATAGGCTATTACGCTATAGGAGGGAAGTTCTAAGGTAGGTAAGGCTCCTCCTCCGGTTTTACCAATGGTTTCCACAATTTTAAATTCAATTTCGTTAAGATTTAATCCCTTTAAAAGTCGGTAAAGCTTTTGAGCCTTTTTCTTTAGCTTTTCTTTGGGCGCTAAAATAAAGGAAAGAACTGGAATATACTTTATAGCCAGATTTTCATCTCTATAAAGTCTTAAAGTGGCTTCTAATCCAGCTAAGGTAAGTTTATCTATTCTTATAGCTCGATTGAGAGGATTTTTTCTAATTTTTTCAATGAGTTCCCTTTTACCTAAAATGATTCCAGCCTGAGGACCTCCTAAGAGCTTATCACCAGAAAAGGTAACTAAATCTACTCCGGCTTTTAAGGTTTCTTGAACGGTAGGTTCCTTTTTTAATCCATACTTAGAAAAATCTATGAAACAACCACTTCCCAGATCTTCCATAACTAAAAGATTATACCTTTTAGCTAAGTTTACCAATTCTTCTGCTGAAACTTCCTCAGTAAAGCCTACAATTTCGTAATTGCTTTTATGTACCTTTAAAAAAAGGGCTGTTTTATCAGAAATGGCTCTTTCATAGTCGTAAAGATGGGTTTTGTTAGTGGTTCCCACTTCTTTTAAGATAGAACCTGCCCATTTCATAACCTCAGGGATTCTAAAAGAACCACCTATTTCAATTAGCTCTCCCCGGGATACAATTACTTCCTTTTCAAAGGCTAAAGTGTTTAAGGAGATAAGCACTGCAGCAGCATTATTGTTTACCACCAAGGCTCCCTCAGCAGAAGTAATTTCCTTTAATAGCTCTTCCACATGAACATACCTACTTCCTCTTTTTCCCTCTTTTAAGTCGTATTCCAAATTGGAATAGTATTTTCCAATGGTTATAATTTCTGAAAGTACCTTTTCTGAGAGGGGAGCTCTTCCAAGATTAGTATGAATTACTATTCCCGTAGCATTAATTACTCTCTTCAAATGAGGAGTTTCGTAATCTTCAAAAGTTTTTCTAATTAGAGATTCTAAAAAGGGTTCCGAAAGTTCAGAAATTTCTCCTTTTTGCCACCTTTCTCTTATAATTTGAGCTACCTTCCTAGCCGGAAAGGTAAAATAGGAAAGAGGATAAGAAGGAAAGAGTTGATGAAATTTTTCCTTTAGTTCATTTACCGAGGGAATTCTCATGAAGAGAGCAACTTTTTTACAAACCTTTCCAATCTATCCAGAGCTTCCTCTAAAACCCTTTCTTCAGGAAGAAAGATTATTCTGAAATGTTTACTTCCAGGTTTTTGACCAAATCCACTTCCGTGAACCACTACCACACCTTCATCTAAAATGAGTCTTTTAGTAAATTCTAAATCACAAACATTGGGGATTTCTATCTTAGGAAAGGCATAGAAAGCTCCTTGAGGCTTTACACAGGAAACACGAGGAATTTGATTTAATCTTTCCCAAAGTAAATCCCTTCTTCTTCGTAAAACTTCCAACATATTCTTAAGGTAGCCATTTTCGTTATTTAAAGCTATGGGTATAGCGAACTGAAAGGGATGGGGAGCACAAAGTCTGGCGCGTCCTAACTTATGAATAGCCTCTATATAATCCTCTAAAACTTCCTTAGGTCCAGAAATAATACCCCATCCAATTCTAAAACCTGGAGCAAAATAACACTTAGAAAGCCCGTTAAAAGTCACTACCGGAACCTCATCACTTAACGAAGCAATAGAAATATGTTCCACATCTGGGTCTAAAATAAATTGGTCATAAATTTCGTCTGAAAAAATTACTAAATGATATTTTTTAGCTATTTCTACTATAGCTTCTAAGGTTTTTTTAGAGTAAACTCCACCTGTGGGATTATTAGGATTAATAATTACAATTCCTTTAGTTTTTTCATCAATACAACTTTCTATGGTATCCAAATCGGGTTCCCAGTTTTTTTCTTCTTCTAAATAGTAAAATCTGGGTTCAATTCTGAATTTAGAAACTATAGCTTGATAAAGGGGATAACAGGGGCAGGGAAGAAGAAGATTTTCTCCAGTATTAAGAAGAGAACAGATGGCAAATTCTATAGCTTCACTTGCTCCTTGGGTAATGAAAATATCTACGGGTTTAATACCCTTTCTTTCTGCATAGGCTTTAATAGCAGAAATAGCTTCTGGAATGCCTTCTGATTCAGAGTAGGAATTATGGTTTTCTAACATAGCTTTGTAAACTGCTTCAATTAGAGGACGAGGGGTGGTAAAACCATACTTTACAGGGTCTCCGATGTTAAGATAAATAAGTTCTTTCCCTAAGGATTTAGCTTTTTTTGAGGTCTCCACTATATCTCTTATAGCGTATTCTACACCAAGAGTTCTTACTGCTGGTTGAATCTTTTTAAAGAGGCCCATTTTAGATGCACCTCAAAAAAATTTTTATTAAATCTTAAATCATCCTACAAAATCTTAATTTGTCAATGGATTGAGGAGTTTTTTTCTTAATCATCTGCATAAGTATCGCCTGTTATCGGAAGGTAAGAAAGTGGTAAAATTAAAAAATCAAAAAATCAATCCCAGGAGGGCCTCTCTATGAAAAAGGGAAAAAAACCCAAGGTAAGTGTGGAATCAAGATACAAAAATACTTGAAAGACTTAAACTTTATTAAAGAAGCTTCTTTTAAAGATTCATAACAAATATGGCACTCAAGCTACTAAAGAAGCTTATGGAGTATCTAAAAGCACTGTTTACAGGTGAAAGAAATTTTTAAGGGAAAGTGGAGGTAAAGAGAAAGGCTCAGAGGCAGTGGAGATAGGAGATCCCGAATAGGTAAGGAAAAGCTTAAGCCTTTTTTTATGCAAAGACAGGGAGGCTTGTGGAGAAGGTGAAAAAGAGGAATAAGAGGAGATATAAGGGCAAGAGAGGGAAAGGGCCTTGGGGAGCTAGTGAGAATAGATAGCATAGTGTATTTTTTAAAACGAGATAAAGAGGTATATAATAGCTGGGAAGATACACATAGGAGATTTGGATTGGCTATGGGGATAGTAATTTATTTATTGAGGAGGAGTGCGAAGGATTTTATGAAAGAGGTTTAGAGGGGTAGCGCCTTTTGAGATAAAAGGGGGGTGCAAAGAAGAATAATGGGAGTTAAGTTTTTGAGGGAATTTGAGAGGTATTTAGAGGAAGAGGGGATAGAGCACTATTTTAATTATTTGAGGAATCCGAAGGAGAATAGTAGTGTTAAGCGATTTAATAGGAGGTTGGATGCGGATTTGAGAGACCTATATGGAGGAGTTGTGGTATGAGGTGGAGAGGGGCCTTATGGATTGAGTGAAAATTTCCGTTAAGATGGTATTACGAAAATTAGTCAAAAGTTTTACTCAGTCCCCAATCATATGGTCTTATACATCATCTTGGAGAAACTAAAAAATTTTGGTAAACTAAATTTTAGAATGAAAGGAGCTCTTATCTTTGTAGGTAACGAACTGGTTTCAGGAGAAATCTTAAATACCAATAGCTTTTTAGCCTGTCAAAGGTTAACCCAAGAGGGTTACTCAATTAAAGAAATAGTAACCCTTCCTGATGAAAAAGATCTTTTAGTAAAGTATTTAAGAAAATTCTTTAAAAAATACGAATTCATATTAGTTTCGGGAGGATTGGGACCCACAGATGATGATATAACCAATTTGGCTGTAGCTAAAGCCTTTGACCTACCTTTAATAGAAGATTCAAATTTCAGTTCAGCTATTTTAAGTTCCAAGGATTATAAATTTTCTCAAGAAATAGCTCAAAAGATGGCCCTACTTCCTAAAGGTGCCCTAACTCTTTCTAAAAATTTTTCCATGGCGGGTTACTATTTAGAATTAGAAAATAAACTTCTATTTTTTTTGCCTGGAGTACCAGAACAATTTAGTTTTTTACTGGAAACGGAAGTTTTGCCCCTTCTTAAAAAAAAGAAAACCGTTATAACCCAAATAGAAAGTTTGGTCTTTCGCTTTTTTGATCTCAGTGAAACCGATTTAAATCTATTTTTAAATCAACTCCAAAAAAAAGAGGTTTACAAAAATCTAAGTATAGGATATTATCCTATTTTTCCTGAAGTAAAATTGGTAGTTAAAGGAGAAAAAGAAGAAATAAAGCCTTTAGAGGATTTGCTTAAGGAACAATTTAAGTATAATCTGGTAAGCCTTGAAGATGAAAGTTTACCTTTGGTGGTTGGTAAACTTTTAACCCAGAGAGGAGAGAAGCTTTCTGTAGCTGAATCCTGTTCGGGAGGATATCTTTCTTCTTTAATTACCTCTGTTTCTGGAAGTTCTCAGTATTTTGAGAGGGGCTTTATAACCTATAGTCCCTTAAGTAAGATAGAACTTTTGGGAGTCAAAGAGGAAACCCTTGAAAAATTTGGAGTAATAAGTTTTGAAACTGCCTTGGAGATGGCAGAAGGGGCTCTAAAACGAGCTAAGGTAGATTACGCTTTGTCTCTAACTGGATTAGCAGGACCTACAGGAGGAACAGAAGAAACTCCTGTGGGTACGGTCTTTATTGGATTAGCTGGTAAAAACAACCTTAAAGCCTTTAAGTTTAAATTTTCAGGAAACAGAAAAGAAATTCAAACTTTAGCAAGTTATACTGCTTTAGACCTCTTAAGGAGGAAAATTCTTTATGGTGAGGGCTTTTTTAGCTATAGATTTGCCCTGGGAGTTAAAGAAAAAAATCTATGAACTAAACTCTTTCCCTATCCCTAACTCTCTGAAAATTAAATGGGTAGAAGAGAAAAACCTACATCTAACTTTGAAATTTTTTGGAAACATTTCAGAAAATTTACTTATAAAACTTTATCAAGAAACCCTACAGGGCTTTAAAGATTTTACAAGCTTTGAACTCCTCTTAGAAAATCTGGGATTTTTCCCTGAAAAGGGACTTCCCAAAGTAGTTTGGATAGGAATAAAAGATGAGAAGGAAAAACTTTGGGAAGTTTATAAAACTTTAAAAAAAATTTTGAAAAAATATAAACTTGAAAACTCTGCTGAGAGGTTTCATCCCCATATCACTTTATTTAGAATTAAAAATCTGGGAAATAAAGAAGACTTTGAAAAATATTTCCAAGAGATAAATAGCCAAGCTAAATCCTTAAAAAATTTGAAATTTTTAGTAAAGGGCTTAACTTTTTTTAAAAGTACCCTTTATTCTCACGGACCTATATATAAGGTTCTTTATGAAGTTCTTTTTAAAAACTAAGTGGAGGAGGTTTTAAGGTGAACAGAGATAAAGAAGTTATTTGTTTTTTTGAGATGCCCTTAGAGTGGCAAAGACAAAAGTATATCCGTAAACTTACGAAAAAACTTGAAGAAATAAATAGGGAAGCTGAACTTCTTTTTGTGGACTATCCTCTTAATGAAAATACTGCCTCAGAACATTATAATATCTCCATTGCAGTAATTTACATTAACTCCTGTATAAATTCCCAAACCTTAGAAAAGTTACATAATTTAAGGTTTTTAATTACCAGGACTACAGGAATAGATCATATTGACCTTTTGGCTTGTAAACGCAGAGGAGTTACAGTAGCAAATCTTCCCTATTATGCCTCGGTTACGGTAGCTGAACATACTATAGCTTTTATGTTTGCTTTAGCTAGAAAAATGAAAAGTGCCATAGAAAAAACTCAGAGATTTAATTTTTCTCGGGATGGACTTTTGGGTTTAGACCTTTATGGAAAAACCATAGGAGTTATCGGAACAGGTAACATAGGAAAAGAGATAGTAAGAATGGCCTACGGAATAGGTATGAAAATTTTAGCTCACGATATTAATCCCTCTAAGGAATTGGCAGAAAAATATGAAGTAAATTATGTAAGCTTAGAAGAACTCTTAGAAAAATCAGATGTCATTATTGTGATGGTGCCCTATTATTCTAAAACTCATCATCTTATAAATAAAAATAATATTAAATTAATCAAGGATACTGCCATGTTAATTAATACTGCCAGAGGACCTGTGGTAGATACAGAGGCTCTGATATGGGCTTTAGAGAATGGAAAACTTAAGGGGGGGGTAGCTTTAGATGTCTTTGAGGGAGAAAAGGTCTTATTAGAAAGAAGTTATTTAAAGGAGGAGGTTCAACTCTCTATAGAGGAAAGAAAAGCTCTGAGAACCTTACACCTCTTACAGTATTCAAACGTGATGCTTACTCCCCATGTAGCCCATTATAGTGCAGAAGCAGTAGAAAGAGTTATAGATTGTGTAGTGGAAGATATTATCTATTTTCTTTTATATAGAACCAGTAAAGTTACTTTTCAAGTTTACTTTTAAAAAAGAGGAGGTCTTTTTATGCACGAAAAAATTTGTTTTTTTGAGATCACTAAGGATTGGGACCCGGAATCCTATTCTCAAAAAATAAAAAATAAATTGGAAGAAGTTCAAAAAAGAGCAGAGATTCTTTTTGTAGAGGAACCTTTAAAGGAGGAAAATGCAGGAAATCATTGGGACATTACCATAGCTTCTATTTACTTAGATTCGGTGATAAATGAGCAAATTTTACAAAAAATGCCTTCCCTAAAACTTATCATTACCAGAACGGTAGGGTTTGACCACATAGATATCTTAGCCTGTAAAAGAAGGGGTATTATAGTTTCTAATGTTCCAAGTTATGCCCCTATTACAGCTGCAGAATATGTTTTCAGTTTAATTTTTACCTTAGCCAGAAGATTTCAAGTCGCCTTAGAAAAGATTAAAAATTTTGATTTTTCAAGAGAAGGACTTTTAAGTATAGACCTTTTCCAAAAGACCATAGGTATCATAGGAACAGGAAACATTGGAAGTGAGGTAGCCAGATTAGCCTATGGAATAGGAATGAGAGTTATAGCCTACGATATTAATCCTTCTTCTCTACTGGTAGAAAAATATAAGGTAGAATATGTTTCTTTAGAACAGCTTTTAAAAGAGTCAGATATCATCATTTTAATGATTCCCTATTATTCTAAAACCTATCACTTTATTAACAAAGAAAATATAAGATTGGTTAAGGAAAATGCCATGTTAATTAATGTAGCCCGAGGTCCTTTAGTTGAGACTGATGCCTTGCTATGGGCTTTAGAGAATGGAAAACTTAAAGGAGGAGTGGCTTTAGATGTTTTTGAGGGAGATTACCTTTTTTTAGAAGAACTTTATTTAAAAGATCAAAGCATACCTTGGGAGGAGTGTCAAAAAAGTTTAAAAGCTCTTAAGCTTTTAAGTTATCCCCAAGTGATTTACACCCCAAGACTGGCAGATTATACTGAAGAAGGATTGGAAAAATTAAAAGAATTAGTCATAAGAGATATCGTACACTTTTTAACTTACGGAAGTTGTATAACTAAGGTAGAACCTTACTTTTAAAAGCTATAGCCTGCGGAAACCACTGAAACCACTGAACCTGGACCAAAGGGTAATCCCTCTTGATAATAAATCTCTAAGGAACCTTTTAAATTAGCATAACGCAAAAAAAGATTTAAAAAATAAAGACAACCGAGACCACAAATTTTCATATCTTTATACTCCTCTGCTTTTTCTAAGAATTTTTCCTCCTCTCCATCTATCGAAAGTTCCATAAAGATCTTATCAATTTGTAAGGCTTTCTCTATATGGGTATCCGTGGCAGGAAAGAGATCTCCGTATCTAATTCCTAAGTGACAAAAGTCTATTCCCAATACTATGTAAGTTTTTTCATCTATTAATTCTATTAAGCCCTCTATTAAGGAACGCACTAAGTCTCTTTGATTAACTAAATGAAAAAGAGGACCTATTAAAATAGGTAACATTACAAATTCATCTTTCAGCAGATAGTGTAAAAAAAGAGCTTGAAATTCAATAGAGTGTTCCAGTTTATGAGCAATATGGTCAGGATAAAGTTCTAACCTTTTACTCCTATTAAGGTAAAGAACTCCTCCTCGATCGTTTTTAATTATTCCAAAGGGAGAGGCTAAGTTTTTGGTTAAAACGGAGTAGGGAAGATCTAAGTGGTGCCCCACTCCTAAAACAATTATTCTTGAACCTGTAACAGGTTTAAACTTTCTATAGCTTTCCCCAAAAGCTCTGGCTCCTACTTTTATATCTATATGAGGAGCAATAAGAATCCGGGGTGAGCTTGAAGAGGGTTGAGCTAAATTTAAAATATCTTCTACAAAAAATTTAGCCTCAGCAGAAGACAAAGGATAGGCTTGATTTGCATAGGCCATAGGTCTAACCTTTAGTTCCAGCCACTTCTCATAAACCCTATTTTTTATTTCCTCAAATTTCTCACTCCATAAAAATCCTTTTTCATTAAGATATTCTACTATTTTTTGAATTTCCTCTAAAGGAACCAAGACTCCCAATTTTTTAGTAGCTTCTACCTGCAAATCTCTTAAATCGTGATTTCCATCCATCAGAGCCAATAGAAAGCCTAAACTCTGAGGAATTACTAAAATTTCTTCAACCAAACCTACTGGATCTTTAAGTAAAAATACAGGTTGTCCTTGCCACTCAGAGGGAATAGCATCCACTAACCTCAAAATAGGCTTATAATCGGGACTCATTAGCCAACCTCTCCAAAATCTTCTGAAGTTAATTCTTCACAGGCTAATTTTACCCTCTCTATAGCAGAGTAAAACTCTTCTTCTATAGTTCTAACTCTTAAACCAAAGGCTTTTTGAAAGGCCTTTCTTACAATCTCACCTTTAAGTAAGGCATTTTCCCAACCAAATTCAGCATACTTTTGATTTACCACCTGATTAAGTTCCATAAGGGCTTGAGCTCTTTTTCTTCTTTCCTTAGCTGCCTCCTCCAAAGGAAGATCTAAAAACTGATCTATCTTAGAAACAAAATTTTCGTAAAAACTGGCAGGAAATCTACTATCATATTCCTCTATGGCAAAGCCAAAGGTAATAAAGATAGGATCTTTAAAATAGGTAAAAAGCTCGCTTTCCACTATCTCGGAATTTTCCTTTAAAATATCCATGTATAATCGATAGGCCTGTTTAGATTTTTCCTTTACATTAGGAGGCTTTTCTGTATTAAATTCTAAAATATAATGATAAAGACTTTCATCTACGATGATAGCTAAAATTTCTCTAGCTCCTAAATCTCTCATAGCTTCTAAACGATGTCTGCCATCTACTACATAATACTTACCATCCTTGGGAGCTACAATTATGGGAGTTAAAAAACCTAACTTTTCTATGACCATTTCTAAGTGCTTTTTCAAGCTCTCAGAGATATCCCTTTGAAAGGGTGGAATAAATATTTCGTCTAATTTAAATAAAGCCAATTTAAGAACCTGTTTTTTGACAGGCTCTTCAAAGGTAGCAATCTCTTTCACACCAACTCCCTCCTTTCACTAAATTAATCGGCACTTCTTCTAAGAAAGGTAGGGATTTCCAGTAAATCCTCAGTAATAAAGTCTAAGGAAAATTTTTTCCTCCTTTCTTCTTTTCTTTTCAGAGATTCGTCCAAATAAATTAAACCTTCCTTTTCTGAGGTTGGGACTTTTTTATCTTCCTTTAATCCTGTAGCAATTACCGTAATCCTTAAAAGATCTCCTAAACTTTCATCAAAAACTATACCCCAAAAGACTTTAGCATCTGGATGAAGTTCCTTAGAAATAGTAGAGGTAATAATTTGGGTTTCCTGTATAGTGAAAGTTTCAGGACTTACGGTGATATTTAAGATTAAGCCTTTAGCTCCAGAAATAGATAAATCTTCTAAGAGGGGACTGGAGATGGCCATTTGAGTTGCAATTTCTGCTCTTTCTTCACCGTGGGCCTCCCCCATTCCCATAAGAGCCAATCCTCCGCTTTCACCCATAACCATTTTTACATCTGCAAAATCAAGATTAATATAACCGGGTGAAAGAATTAAATCTGAAATACCCTTTACGGCATAATATAATACATCATCTGCTTTTTTAAACATTTCAAAGAGTTTTTCCTGGGGAGCTCCTAAGGTAATTAACCTGTCGTTAGGTATAACTATCATAGTATCTACATATTTTTTCAACTCTTCTAAACCCTCTTCAGCCACCTTCATTCTAAATCTTCCTTCAAAGGTAAAAGGTTTAGTTACTACCGCTACCGTTAAAATTTCCATTTCTTTACATATTCGGGCTATTACGGGAGAAGCTCCTGTTCCTGTGCCTCCTCCCATGCCAGCAGCTATAAAAACCATATCGGCATTGGCTAAACATTCTCTAATCTCCCTTTCACTCTCTAAAGCAGATTGTCTTCCAATTTCAGGATCCCCCCCTGCTCCTAATCCTTTAGTTAAATTTTTACCTAAATGAATTTTAGTTGAGGCTAAATTTAAGCTTAAAATCTTATAATCGGTATTGGCTGCTATAAATTCCACTCCTTGAAGTCCCTTTTTTATCATATTTCCTAAGGCGTTTCCTCCTCCACCACCTACTCCTATAACTTTTATATTAGGTTGAATCTTTAAGTCTCCCTCTTCCCTAAAAATAGAATTAGCCATCTTATCCCTCCTAAGTTAAAATTTTGATTTGATTAATTCTTTAATTCTTTCCCAAAGACTTTTACCTTTGGATTTTACCTCAGCTTCAGTCTCTAAGGCACTATAGGCGTAAAGCAACAAACCTACTGCGGTGGCATACTGGGGATGATAAATCTCTTCAGTAAGGCCTGGAAGCTTAGGTGGATAACCTATTCTGGTGGGTAGATCTAAAATCTGGTCTGCTAAATAAATTAATCCAGGGATAAGAGCAGAACCTCCAGTTAAAACTAAACCACTGGTAATTTTCATTTTGTCCCCAAAATTACTTAGTTCCGCCTCCACTAATTCCAAAAGTTCTCTTACTCTAAGCTCTAAAATTTCGGCTAAAACTTTTCGACTCAATTTTTTAGAGGGTCTATTCCCTATTCCAGGCACCTCCACAATCTCCTCATCTTGTACCAATTCCTTTAAGCAAACCCCTGATTGAATCTTTAATCTTTCAGCCTCGGTTCTGGAAGTTCTTAACCCTATAGCTAAATCATTAGTAAGAAGTTCTCCTCCCACAGGAATAGAGGATACAAATCTTAAAACATTATCCCAAAAACAAATTATATCTGTAGTTCCTCCTCCAAAATCTATAAGCACTACCCCTAATTCCTTTTCTTCAGGAGTTAAAACTGCTTCGGCAGAAGCTATTCCCTGAAAAACTATTCCCTCTATTTCCAAATTTAACTTTTCAAAACAGCGGATCAAATTCTGCAAAACCGAACGATTAGCTGTAATAAACTGGACATGGGCCTCCAATCTCATGCCTGTCATTCCTACAGGATGTAAAATCCCTCGGTGTTGGTCCACAATAAATTCTTGAGGAATAACATGTAAGATAGTTCTATCAGGAGGTAGTTCAATAGCTTGGGCAGATTCTAACACTTCTTGAACTTCTAAAGAGGTAACCTGTTTTTCCTTTAAAGCCACTACTCCCATTCCAGAAACAGTTTTAATATGACTTCCAGCTATACTGGTATAAACACTTTTAACATTTACCTTAGCTTGACCTTTAGCCTTTTCTATAGCACTTTTTATACTTAAAGTAGCTTCTTCTATATTAATAATTATACCTTTTTTTAATCCCTTAGAAGGAACTACTCCCATACCAGTAACCCAAAGTTTACCTTCCCTTTCCTCTCCTATCAAAGCACAAATTTTAGTAGTTCCTATGTCTACTACTAAAATAGCCTCTTCTTTACCCATTTTTTAACTCCTAAATTTAATTAAAGCTTTACCAAAAGGATAATCCATTCTTATTACTTCAATTTTTTCCATTAAGTTCTTTTCATAAAAATAAGTTACAATTCTATCCAAATTTTTATATAAAAATTGCCAGTCCTTTTCCATAATTAAAGGAAAATAGATTTTAACCTGATTTTTAGTAATAAAAATAATACTATCTTCTTCTAAAATAATTTTAGAAAAACTTTCATATACTGGTAAATAGGATTTATTACTTTTAAGCCAACTCAAAAAGTTAAAAAAGTTTTCCCTAAATTCTTCATTTTTTATCTCTACTATAGGATAAAATAGGTAATCTTCAGGTAAAATACCACTTATTATTTCTCCTCTTTTACTTATCAAGAATCCTTTATTATCTTTTATTAAAATAGCTAAGGGTTCCTTTTCTTTTACTTTTATCTCTAAAAGGCCAGGAAGATGCCTAATTACTAAAACCTCTTCTATTCTGGGATGTTTCAGAAGTTTTTCTCTGATTATGGAGAGAGAAATTTTATAAAGCCTTTCTCCTCCTTTGAGTTCAGTAAATTTAATAATTTCTTCTTTGCTTATTTTATTATTACCAACTATCCTAATTTCCTTAAGTAAAAAGAGATCGGTAAAATAAAGTAAATAAAAAATAGTAAAAAATAAAAAGAAAAGCACACCTCCACCAATTACAAAGGGGTTTTTTATCAATTTTTTTACAAGCTGCATCCTAAGAACTTTACCTCCGGTTCTAAAAAGGTTTGAAATCTTAGGTAAACCTCTTCTTGAGCTTTTCTAATAAGTTCTAAAACGTCTTCAGCCTTAGCTCCTCCTAAATTTACTATAAAATTAGCATGTTTTTCTGAGATTTTAGCTCTCCCTACTTTGTATCCCTTTAATCCACAGGCTTCTATAAACCATCCTGCATAACAACAAGGAGGATTCTTAAAAACAGAACCAAAGGTTTTTTCCAAAAAAGGTTGAGTTTTCTTTCTCCTTTCTATGTAATTTTGCATTTTAGTCCAAATTTTTTCTTTCTCCTCCTTTACAAATTCCAGTTCAGCAGAAAGAATCACTCCCTCTTCTTTAAACCATCTATAACCCCAAAGATTAGAAGAAGAACTTACTACTTTAATTTCACCCTTTTGATAGAGCTCAACCTTTTTAACTACTTCTGAAACGCTTTGATGGAAAGCTCCGGCATTCATCCGAATAGCACCCCCTAAGGTAGCAGGTACCCCCACCAAAAACTCTAATCCAGAAAAACCCTCTTTAAAGGTAAATCCGATAATCCTATTAACTAAAGTTCCTGCCAAAACCTTTACTCTTAACTTACTTTTTTCCTTCTCTATTACCTCTATCCCTTTAAAATTTCTTAAATTGATTACTACTCCTTTAAAACCTCTATCCCCCACTAAAAGATTACTTCCTCCTCCTAAAATGAAATAGGAAAGATTTTCTTTTTCTAAAAGATTTAGCAAGTTAACTAAGTCTCTTATATTTTGGGGAAAAATCATTCTTAAGCATGGTCCTCCGATTTTGATAGTGGTATAGGGAGCTAAAACTTCCTCTTCTTTAAAGGGAATTTCCCACTTTTTTAAATATAAATCTAACTTTAATAAATCTTTCATTTCTTTAATAGGTTATGAAGTTTGTAAATATCTCCTGCTCCCATAGTTACTATTACTTGTCCTGGTTCTACTATTTTTTTTAAGATTTCTACTGCATTGGGGAGGTCTTTGGTAAAAAAGGTGGGTTTATTACTTCTTAAACTATTCACATTTTCAAAAAGAGTTCTTCCGCTAATTCCAGGAAGGGGAGCTTCGCTGGCAGGATAAATTTCAGTTAAAATTAAAATATCCGGTTCCTTTAAAACTATCAAAAAATCTTCCCAAAGGGCTTTCACTCGAGTATAACGATGGGGTTGAAAAACTAAAAGGAGTTTTTTATCAGAATACATTTTTCTTAAAGTTGATAAGGTTTCTTCTACCTCCTTAGGATGATGCGCATAATCGTCAAGAAGATAACATCCTTCCCACTCACCCTTGAATTCCAATCTTCTTCCAACCCCTTTAAAATTCTCTAAAACCTCTAAAACCTTAGCTATGGGCAAGTTAAGTTCTAAAGCTACCCCTAGGGCTCCTAAAGCATTAAGCACATTATGGGTCCCAGGAACCCCTAATTTCATTTTACCTAAGGGTTTATCCTCCTTGTAAATTTCTACCAAAGGATAGGCTTTATCCTCAAGAATTTTACCTCTTAAAAGATTTTTCTCTAAAAATCCATAAAAAAGAAAGGGCCCAAAAATTTCCTTAGAAATATCTTGGACTCCCTGATCGTCTCCGCATAGAATAACCTTTCCTTGAGCAGAACACCTTTTAATAAAATTAATAAAAGCCTTTTTAACGGCCGAAAAGTCTGCATAAAAGTCAAGATGTTCCCTATCTATGTTGGTAATCACCTCTATAAAGGGGTTATAACATAAAAAAGAACCATCACTTTCATCAGCCTCAGCCACTAAAAATTCGCTTTTACCCAAAACAGAGTGACTATTAATATTTTTAATAATTCCTCCTACTATTACCGTAGGATTCTTCTTAAGAGCTATAAGGATTTCTGCGATCATAGAAGTGGTGGTGGTCTTTCCGTGAGAACCAGCTACTACGATACTTTTGGGATACAAATTCATCACTTGAGAAAGCATCTGGGCTCTTGGAATTACCCACAATCCCATTTCCTTAGCTTTTACCAGCTCTACATTTTCTAAGGAGACCGCTGAAGAGTATACTACTATTTCAGGTTTTTCCTTTTCTAAGTGTTTTTTAGAATGCTCATAATACACTGTTATACCCTTTTTTTCTAAAATTTGGGTATACTTACTTTGACTTATATCACAGCCTGTAACCCTATGTCCTAAGGTAGCCAAAACTAAAGCTAAACTACTCATTCCTACTCCACCAATACCCACAAAATGAATATTTCTCTTTTTCTCAAGCATTTTCCACCAAGGCTTCCATCTCTTTTATAATTATTTCTTCTGAATTTTCTACATAAAAATCTTCCATAGCTTTAGCCATATTTTTAAGCTTTTTTTCATCTTGAAAGAGCTCTTTAAGCAAAGAGTATACCCTATCGGGAGTTGCTACTTCCTGCCTTAAGTAAAAGGCTCCTCCCTTTTTAGCTACAATTTCTGCATTTCTTTCTTGATGATTTTTGGTGGCATAGGGGAAGGGAATAAAAAGGGCAGGTTTCCCTAAGGCAAAAAGTTCTGCTAAGGTAGTTGCTCCTGCTCTTCCCAAAATTAAATCTGCCTGGGCATAAGCCCAAGCCATATCTTCAATAAAAGAAAAAACCTTTATTCTCTCTAATTGTTCTTGAGATAAAATTTTTAAGTACTCCTCCCTAACCCAATCCAAATCTTCTAAACCTGTTTGATGGATAACTAACAAATTTTCAAATTCAGCTAAAAGTTGGGGCACTACTTTAAGGGCAAGTTGATTGATAAATCTGGCTCCCAAGCTTCCTCCTAAAATTAAAAGTCCCTTTCCAGAATGTTCTTTTTCCCTCCTTTTTTTAATTTCCCCTCTTACAGGATTTCCAGAAAAAACCACCTTTTTAGAGGGAAAAAATTTTTCACTTCCTGGTATACTAATAAAAACTTTATCTACTAATTTACTTAATACTTTATTAGCTAAACCTGGTTCTAAATTTTGCTCGTGCAAAGAGGTTCTTTTACCCTTAAGTTTGCCTGCCAAAACTACGGGAAAGGAGATATAACCACCTGTAGCAAAGATAATCTGAGGTTCTATAGTTTTTATAAATTTACAGGCCTTTAAAAAAGCCTTTATCATTTTGTAACTGGCTTTTATTTTATCTTTAAGAGCTCTGCCTAAGAATCCTTCTACCTCTAATTCTAAAACTGGAAAGGGTTTATTTTTTAAAATTAGACGTTCTATTTTTCTCGTGCCAGAAATAAAGTAAACCTCTCGTCCTCTTTCTAAAAGGCTTTGAGCTAAGGCTAAACCTGGAAAAATGTGCCCCCCTGTTCCACCTGCTACAATTAACCACCTCAATGGTAAACCTCTTTTTTATCTTCTAAAGCTCTTTCTTTAAAAAAAGAGGGAGCATATTTTAAAACCAGTTCTCTAAAAATTTCTCCTCTTTCTTGATAATCACTAAATTGGTCAAAACTTGAACAGGCTGGGGAGAAAAGAACCGTATCCCCTGGTTGAGAAATTTTAAAAGCTAAGGCTAAAGCCTCAGCTAAGTTGTCTACCATGTAAGTTTCTGTTAAACCTTGAAGCTCTTCAGCTATAATATACTTAGCTTCTCCCATTAAAATAAGACTTTTAACCTTTTCTTTGATGAAAGCTGCCAAAGGTAAGTAAGAAGCTCCCTTATGTTTACCTCCTAAGATCAGAATTACAGGATAATTAACTGAATTTAAAGCCTGTAAAGTGGCATCCACATTGGTAGCTTTGGAATCATTAATGAAATAAACTCCTCCGAAGCTTCCAACAAACTCCAATCTATGAGGAAATCCTGTAAATTCTTTAATAAGCTTAGCTATACTCTCTTTGGAAGCTCCAAGCAAACGAGCTCCTAAACTACCTGCTATATAATTTAGTTTATTATGTATCCCTTTAAGTTTAAAGCCTAAAAAGGAAAAAACCTCTTCTCCCTCTTCCGTAGTTAACACGAATTCTTCTTCACCTTTCAAATAGGCCGAAAGATTTTTTTCCTTTCCAAAAAAGAGAAGAGTTCCACCTATCATATTTTTAAACTTTTCAAACCAGGATTCCTTATAAGGCAAAATGCTAAAGTCTTCTTTTCTCTGCTTTTCAAAAAGTCTATATTTATAATAGGCATATTCTTCTTCGTTACGGTATCTTTCCAAGTGATCAGGGGTTATATTTAAAAGAATTCCGATTTTGGGAAAAAAGTTTTCAATCGTTTCTAATTGAAAACTTGAAACCTCTAAAACTAATTTATCTACTTTAGCTTGAGATAAAACATATTCAGAAAGGGGAATCCCGAAATTAGCTCCGGTAAAGACTTTGTAACCTGAAAGTTTTAATAATTCAGAAACTATGGAAGTGGTGGTGGTCTTTCCGTTAGTTCCAGTAATAGCAATAGTGTTTTCCTTTTCCTTTTCAGAGAGAAATCGCCAAGCAAGTTCTAATTCACTCCATACTGGTATTTCCCTTTTATAGCAAATTGCGTAAACTTCTCTTGGAACCCCAGGGCTTACTACAATCAAATCTGCAGAAAGCAAAGTCTCTTTCTTATGCCCACCTGTTTCAAAGATTACCCCTCCACTTATTTCAAAGGTTGAAATCAGAGAAGGGGGAAGCTCCTCTTTCTTTCTTTTTTCCGAAATAATTACATTGGCTCCCTTTACTAAAAGAAGCCGAGTAGCTGCTATTCCACTTTTTCCATATCCTATTACTACTACCCTTTTATTTCTAAGATTCATGGTTTCCCTCTCTATCTTGTTTTTTCTATCTTATTTTTAAAGTACTTAAGGCTATTAGTCCACAAATCACAGAAACAATCCAAAACCTTATAACTACTTTACTTTCCTTCCAGTTTAAGAGTTCAAAGTGATGATGGAGAGGAGCCATTTTAAAAATTCTTTTTCCTTTAGTCAATTTGAAGTATCCTACTTGAAGAATAACGGAGAGAGCCTCCACTACAAAAACTGCTCCTGCAATAACCAAAATAAATTCCTGTTTAATCATCAAAGAGATAGCTCCTAAGGTAGCTCCTAGGGAAAGGGAACCTACATCTCCCATAAAAATTTCTGCTGGGTGGGAGTTATACCAAAGAAATCCCAACCCTGCTCCCCCTAAAATAGCACAAAAAATAGCTAACTCTCCAGCATAGGGTATATAGGGAATAAATAAATAGTTAGCAAATTTAACATGTCCTGCTATGTAAGAAAAGACAGCATAAACCCCAGCAACCACACAAAAAGGAACTATAGCTAATCCATCCAGTCCATCGGTAAGATTCATAGCATTAGAACTTCCCAGAATTACTAAAATAGAAAAAATTAGATAGCCTAAGCTTAGTTCTAAAAAAAGGTTTTTAAAAAAGGGGAAGTAAAGAATGGTACTATGATTTAAGTGATGATAAAGGATTAGATAAAATACTCCTACTAAAAGGACTTGGATAGCAAGCTTTTGTCTGGCCTTTAATCCCAAATTGTGTTTTTTCTTTACCTTTAAGAAATCATCCCAAAAGCCAATAGCTCCAAAACCCATAAGAGTAAAAAGAGCTAACCAAATAAAGGGATTAGCAAGATTGCACCACAGAAGAGTTGAAATAACTATACTTACAATAATAATTAATCCTCCCATAGTGGGAGTTCCTGTTTTAACTTGATGGTGAGTTGGCCCCTCTTCTCTTATGATTTGTCCAAACTGCTTTTCTTTCATGTATCTTATAAAAGGTGGCATCAAAAGATAGACTAACAAAAAGGCTGTTAAAGAACCGTAAATTAAACGGAAGGTAATGTATTTAAAAAGATTAAAAACACCAATCCATTCACTAAGATAATGAAGGTAATAAAACATTTTGGGTTTTCTCAGATAACAATTTTTCTACAATTCTTTCCATCTTTAAAGCTCTTGAACCCTTTATTAAAATAATGGCTTTTTCAAATTTTAACTCCCTTTCCAAATCCTTCAAAAGGGCTTCAACTTCTGAATAAATTTTAAAGGGTTTTTTAGATAGAGAAAAACCCTGGGCATACTCTTCAGCCATCTCCCCTACAAAATAAGCTTCTTCTACCACCTCTCCTGCTTTTCTACCTATTTCTCTATGAAATTCCTTGGCATAACTTCCTAATTCTTTCATATCTCCTAAAATAGCTACTTTTTTCATCTCCTTTACACCAAGGGTTAATAAAAACTCTAAGGCTGTCTTCATAGAACCTGGATTGGCATTATAAGTATCATCAATAACCCAAAAATCAGCGGCCTTATAAACCTTAATTCTTGAGTATAGAGAAATTTTCTTTCCCAAGTTTTCCAAAATTTCCTTTAGGTCTAATTCAAAACAAGAAGCTACTGCTAAACCAGCTAAAAGGTTTAAAAGATAGTGCTTTCCAAAATTTGGGATTTCTAAAGGATAGGTATTCCCTTGATAACTAATTTGAGCCTTTATTTTACTTTCCTCTATTTCTACTTTTGATATTGAAAAATCTGCTTCAGGATTAAAACCAAAGGATATTTTGCGTTGAGAAAAAAGTTTAGTCCTTTCTCTCACCAGAGGCTGGTCATAGTTATAAATTAGGGTTCCACTTGAAGAGGTATACTCAAAGAGTTTAATTTTTTCTTCTAAAACTCCTTCCACACTTCCCAGGCCTTCTAAATGGGCAGGATAAACGCAAGTAAGAACTGAAATTTGAGGTTCGATAATTTGAGCTAACCTTTCAATCTCTCCAGGAGCATTAGTTCCCACCTCTAATACAGCTATCTCAGTATCCTCTTTAAAGGACAGGATGGAAAGGGGAACCCCTATTAGATTATTATAATTAGCTAAATTTTTGGAAGTCTTAAAATAGAGGTTTAAGATGGAAAAGGTGAGTTCCTTAGTAGTAGTTTTACCACAAGAACCTGTAATCCCAATTACCTGAAAATTAAGTTTTTTTCTCCAAAAATTTCCTAAATCTCCCAAAGCTTTTAGGGTATCTTTGACCAAAATTACCGAAATAGTTTTAGGAATCTCTTCTACTTTAAAACCCTCAGGAAAGTAAGCCAGCACTAAACCTTTAGCTCCTTTATCTAAAGCAGTCTTCCAAAAGGTATGTCCGTCAAAGTTTTTACCTTTTAAAGCCCAAAACAAGAATCCAGGCTGAATAATTCTCGTATCTGTGGAAATACCCTGAAAAGGAATACCCATATCACCATTTATTAAAAGTCCTTGAGTAGCTCTAATAATATCTTCCGTGGTAAGTTTGACTTCTACATTCATAGGGGCTTAAGATTTTCCACAATTTTTAGAATTTCTTCTTTATCTGAAAAGGGAATTCTTTGGCCCTTAATTTCCAAATAATTTTCATGTCCTTTCCCAGCTATTAACAATATATCACCCTTTTTTAAATTTTTGAGAGCCCACTCTAAAGCTAATTTTCTATCAGGAATAACTTCATAAGGAGTTTTATGATTTAAGCCTTTTTTTATGTCCTTTATAATTTCTAAGGGTTCTTCAAATCTGGGATTATCAGAAGTTAAAATTACTAAATCTGAAAGTTCACTGGCAATTTTACCCATAAGGGGCCTTTTAGAGGCATCCCTATTTCCTCCACATCCAAAAAGAACTATAAGTCTATTTTTCTTAAGAGGGTTAAGACTCTTTAAGGCTACTTCTAAGGCCGATGGGGTATGAGCATAATCGATTAAAATTTTAGCCTCCTTAAATTCAGCTACTAATTCAAGTCTTCCTGGGGGATTTTTTAAATCCTTTAAAACTTTAATAAAATCTTCTTCCTCATAACCTAGGGCTAATAAAATACCCCAAAGGGTCATCAAATTTTTAGCTTGATAGTCTCCTACGAGAGAGGTAGAGATTTGATATTCTTTACCTCTACTTTTAACCTTCAAAAGTAAGCCTTCAGTTCTTTCTAAAATTTCTACTCCTATTTCTCCATCGTTTACTAAAAGTTTAGGAAGGTCACTAAGTTCTTTTGCCAATCTTTCTCCGTAAGAAGTTTCCAAGGAAATCACAGCCTTTCCCTCGGGTTTTAAGTAATGGGTAAAAAGTTTTTTCTTAGCCTGGTAGTAGTTTTCCATAGTAAGATGATAATCCAGATGGTCTTGGGAAAGATTAGTAAAAACTCCAAGATCAAACTTAATTCCCCAGATTCTATCTTGATCTAAAGCATGGGAAGAAACTTCCATAACTATGGTATTTATTCCCTTTTTTACGGTTTTTTGAAAAAGTTTTCCTAAGGTCAAAAGAGAAGGCGTAGTCTCTTTAGCTTCCAAGATTTCATCTCCTAATTCATAAAAGAGGGTTCCTAAATAAGCACTCTTAAGTCCTAAGTTAGAAAGAACCTTCTTGGTAAAATAACTTACCGAAGTTTTACCATTAGTCCCGGTAACTCCTATTAGGAAAAGTTTATCAAGGGGCACTTCATAATAGTTAAAAACCAATTGAAAAAGAGCTTTTTTAAGGTTTCTAACTTGAATTTGAAATACTTCCTTAAAAAGAGGATCTGGAGGAGTTTCTCTTAAAATAGCCTTAGCTCCCTTGGAAATAGCCTCTGGAATAAAATCTTCTCCATTTAAGGTACAACCTCTTTTAGCTATAAAGAGATAGCCTGGTAAAACTTCCTTAGAATTTTCCGTTATTCCATTTATAAAAATTTTTGAAGGTTGAGGAACTATTTTAACTATTTCTCCCTCTAAGATTGAAATTAATTCTTTCATAGCTTTTGAGCTAAATGTTTTAAATTATTCAATTTTATTTGAGGTTTTTCTACAATTTCATCCATTAAAATTATAAGTCTATCTTTTTTAAAAGCCAAATAAAGAACTTTGTTCTCCAGATAAAAGATACAGGGAAATTTAGCAAACACTTCTAAGGAGGGTTGACAAAGGGGGACTCGAGGTAAAAGAGTAAGTTCCTCCGTATTATTACAAGCCTTGTTAAAAAACCACTTAGCCAAATGAAGAGGAGTTATTTTAACCTTAGAATTTTTATTAACTACCTTTATCTCTCCCAACTCCCAACGCAAAGAGGAAACTTCTTCCCTATTTAAACCAAAGTCTGAGAGAGGAAAATACTGAGTAAAATAAGAGCTTTCAGAGGGTTCCCAGTAAACTAAAAATTCTCCGCTTTTTAAATCTATTACCGCTACACTCAAAGGATTATTTTTTATTCTATGGTATAATTCCCTCTGAAGTTTCATGTCCAAAGATATTCTAATCCAATTTCCTTCCTTTAAAACCCCATTAAAAATCATCTCTAATCCAGAAACTCCTGTTTCGTTGATCACTTCCCCTATAAGAAATTTCATAAAAGGCTGTAAAAGGAGGCGAACATAATAACTCTCTATAAAAACATTTTCTTCTCTTTTTAATTTTTCAACTTCTTTGGAATCTATGTTATCTGAAAGCAACCACAAACCCTTTTTAGGAAGTTCTAAAAAGGAAGGCAGATATTTAGCAACTAAAGGAGAAGGATTTTTACTAAAAAAACCTTCCTCAATTAAATAATAGGCTTTATAAAATTCTGTAGAAAGAGCAATGGGTTCAAAATTTCTATCTAAAATAGCACCCCTTTTAACACTTGAGGAGATATCAGTCTTACCTTTTACTTTTGGCGTAGTCAAGCTTGAAGTAGAAATTAAGATAAAAATAAAGAGAAAGGAAAAAAAGCTAAATTTAAAGGGGGGCTTCATTTTTCTAATTTCCAATAATCCTCTTTTTGAGGGGCTCTTAATCCCAAACTTTTAGCCTTTTCTAAAAGCACCTCTTGAGAAGTTAGCTTTTTATATTCTTCCCTAAGAGCTTTATTTTCCCTTTCTAAGGTTTTTCTTTCTATTTTGTATTTAATAAATAGATAACCTTGGTAACCAAAAGCTATCCAAGAAAGGAGATTTAAAAAAATAAGTATAAATATTAAGCTCTTTAACAGGCACTCCTTTAAAAATTCCTTTAAAGAAGAGATAGAAGACTCTGAAGAAAAATCCCTTTCCATGGAGGAATAATTAGGCCCTATAGAAGGCTTATAAATTATAGACTTAGGCATTTTCATATTCTTTCCCCTACCCTCATTTTAGCACTACGAGAACGGGGATTATGCTTGATTTCTGTTAAATCAGGAACGATAGGCTTTTTAGTAAGGACCTTTAGTCTCCCATCCCTTTTAAAGAATTCTTTTACTAATCTATCTTCCAAGGAATGAAAGGAAATAACCACCAATCTTCCTCCAGGCTTTAAAATTTCAGGTAGGTCCTCTAAAGCCTTTTTCAAATTCTCTAACTCCTTATTTACCTCTATTCTCAAACTTTGAAAAACTATAGGTAAAATTTGATTAATTCTTTTAGGAGAAGGATAAAGTTCTTTTATGAGGGTTACCAAGTCAAAGGTAGTTTCAAAGTTTTTTTTCTTTCTCTTTTCTACAATTTTTTTAGCTAAGCTTTCTGCTTTAGGAACTTCTCCTTTTTTAAAAATGGTTACCAATTCTTCATAGGAAGAACGATGGAGAAGATCTTTAGCTGTAAGATTTAGCTCTAAGTTTATTCTCATATCTAAGGGTTCGTCTTTTTGATAGGAAAAACCTCTTTTAGAACCCTCTAAAAGAAAGGAGGAAAGTCCAAGATCTAAAAGAATTCCATCAACTAAAACCTTTTCTTGTTGAAGGATTTCTTTAGCAAAGATAAAATTTTGATTATAAAGTTTAATTCTTTCTTTATATTTTTCTAATCTTTTTAAGGCTAATTCATAGGAATCTTCATTCCATTCAAATCCGTAAAGAAAAGAAGTATCTGAATTTTCTAAGATAGCTAAACTATGTCCTCCCAATCCCACGGTAGCGTCTAAATAAACTTTTCTATTTTTTTCTTCCACTTTTAACCACTTTAAAACCTCTTTTAGTAAAACTGGTTCATGATAGGGTGTTTTTGTCTCCATTTAGAAAGGAACTAACCTGTTTCCACAGTTGGCCAAAATTTTCTTTAGTTTCTTTAAATTCCTTTTCTAAAACCTTAGGATTCCAAATTTCAAAGTGATTGAGCATCCCCACTAAGACTATTTCTTTTTCTAATTTCATTTCTTCTCTTAAAGATTGAGGGATTAGAAGTCTTCCTTGTCTGTCAGGGTAGCATTCTTCTGCTGCTCCCCAAAAGTATCTAATGTATTGTCTTATTTGGGGAATATCCCAGGGAAGCTTTAGAAGTTTTTCTTCAATTTTTTTCCATTCCTCTAAGGGATATACCACTAAGTAATCTGGAAAATTAGTAACAATAAGAACTTCACTTCCATATTTCACTCTTAAAATTTCTCTAAACTTATTAGGAAGGGCTACCCTTCCTTTTTCATCTAAGTGATGTTTATATTTTCCTCTAAACACTATTTTCCATCTATTTCCACTTTATACCACTAAAGCTTATTAAGAAATTTTTAAAAAGTCAAGACCCTGTGAAGTAGTTATTTAGAAGTGGTTTCCAATAGTAGTGACAAACTAAGTAAGAATATTAATTTTTCCAATTTTAAGTGGCAAAATTCCCAAATCTTTTCCAACTTGAAGAACTCTCCCCAGAGATGAGAGTTATCAAGCTATCCAGATATATCCCGCCTCATTCCACATCATCCCACTTTGTCACTTCCCTTCGGAAACGACAACATTTATGTCAATTTTGGATATTACTCTATACCTATTCTCTTGTTTAAGAAAATAGAATATAATTTGGGTCAAAATTTGCGAATTTTAAAGGGTGCTAAATGCTTTTTTTAAATGCTAAATTTTTAACTCAAAATTTTTCAGGAGTTCAAAGGTTCAGCTATGAATTAGCTAAAGAATTAATTAAAGAAAAATTTGAAATAAAAATAATTTCTCCCCAGAAGAGATATTGGAAAAAAGAATGGACCTATGGTGAAATTGAAATAGCTGGAAAATTAAAAGGAATTTTATGGGAACAAGTAGAATTACCCTTTTATTTGAAGAAAAAAAAATAGTCCCTTTTTAATAAATCCAGGAAATACAGCCCCTATGAAATATGAGAAAAATATAGTTTTTAATCATGGTCTGGCTTGGAAAAGATATCCCCTATCCTTTTCTAATAAGTTTAGAATGTGGTATAATTTTTTGATTCCCAGAATATTAAAAGAAGCCCATTTAATTTTTGTGGTGAGTCAATTTAATAAGGAAGAATTAATTGAAGAATTTAAAATTGAAGAAAATAAAATAAAAATCTTATACCCAGGAATTTCAGAAAAATTTAAGTTTATGAATCTAAAGAGAGAAAATTTTATTCTTTATGTTGGGAATATACAACCTTATAAAAACTTAAAAAATCTTTTTAAAGCCTTCCAAATTTTAAGAAGAAATGGAAGAGAAATAGAACTATGGATAGTGGGAATAAAGGATAAAAGGGTATTTAAAAATGAGGAATTTAGGGAATTTAATTTTCAAGGAGTGAAATTTCTTGGATATAAAGAAGATCAAGAACTTTTAGAATTATACAATAAAGCTCAAAGCCTGGTTTTACCAAGTTTTTATGAAACCTTTGGTTTTCCGTTACTTGAAGCTATGGCTTGCGGATGTCCTGTCATAGCTTCCAAAATCCCAGCTCTTCTTGAAATAGCCCAAGACTCAGCTTTATTTATAAATCCTCATAAACCAGAAGAAATAGCAAATGGGTTAGAGGAAATTTTAGATAATCAAAATTTAAGAGAAAACTTAATTCAAAAAGGATTTAAAAGAGTTGAAAAATTTAGGTGGAATTATGCCATAAAGACCTTCTTAACCACTTTAAAAGACTTTAATCTCCTTTAAAAGTTCTTTTAAGTTTCTGAAGAGGCTTTTTCCCTTTTCTTTGATGGAAAATCCATCCAAAGTTCTTCTAAAGCATATACTTTCCTAACAGGTTCATAAAAAAGGTGAACTATTACTGTATCGTAATCTAACACAATCCACTGCCCCAGTTCCAAACCTTCAATACCTAAGGGCTTAATCTTAAACTTTTCTAATTCCGTAATTAAATAGTCTACCAACCCTTGGGTGTGCCTGGTTGAATAGGCACTACAAATCACAAAAAAATCCGTAAAATCTACCTTCTTTCTAAGGTCTATAACTACTATGTCTTCAGCCTTTTTAAACTCTAAAAGCCTTACAATTTCTTGAACTAAAACTTCGCTATCTATACTTTCCTCTCCATTACCAATTTTGCAAAAAGTTCAAAACTTCTATCATAGGTAGCTTCATATTCTTTGGGAAAAAAACACCCTGGAAGCTGACGCATCCTGAGATGATACTTTAAACACTCACAACAAATTCCCTTTTTAGAACAAGGTTCATAGGTGCACCTACAAAACTTTAAGTTTTCTTCTTTTTGGCACTCCATTCCTTAAGCCTCCTTTAAAAAAGACTCATTCTACTGTGACACTCTTAGCTAAGTTTCGCGGTTTATCTACATCACAGCCCCTAAGCACAGCTATTTCGTAAGCTAAGAGCTGTAACGGAATCACATAAAATATAGGTAAAAATTCCCAACAGGTTAAGGGAACTTCAATTAAATCATCAGAAACTTTACGAAACTCCTCTGAACCCTTAGTAACTACCGAAATAACAGGTCCTCTTCTGGCTTTTACTTCTTCAGCATTGGTTAGGGTTTTTTCAAAGATAATTCCTGTCTCTTTAGCAGCTAAAATAACCGTAGGAACCTTTTCCTCTATTAAAGCAATAGGACCGTGTTTCATCTCTCCTGCTGCATAACCCTCTGCATGAATATAGGAAATTTCCTTAAGCTTCAAAGCTCCCTCTAAAGCTATAGGAAATAGAAGATTTCTTCCTAAATAAAGAAAATTTTTAGCCTTATACCAGATTTTAGCCACTTCCTTTATCCTTTGATGTACTTCTTCGGTAAAACTTTTTAGCTGAGAAGGTAAATGAATTAAGTCTTCTATCCAAGATTTTTGAAATTCAAAGGAATTAAAAAAAGACTTTAAGTAAAAACTAAGGAGTATAAGAATTAACACTTGAGTCACAAAGGCTTTAGTTGAAGCTACACTAATTTCAGGTCCTGCCTGAGTATAAATTACCAAGTGACTCTCTCGAGCAATACTACTTCCAAGCACATTACAGATGGAAAGAATTTTAGCTCCCCTTTCTTTAGCCATTTTTAAGCTGGCTAAGGTATCTGCAGTTTCTCCTGACTGGGAAATGGCTACAAAAAGGGTTTGAGAATTAATTAAAGGGGCTCGATATCTAAACTCAGAAGCTAAATCTACCTCTACGGGAAAACCTACATGTTTTTCTAAAAGATATTTTCCAACTAAAGCTGCATGAAAGGAAGTACCACAAGCAACTAAAAAAAATTTTTGAATATCCTTAAAAAAGTTTATCTCCAGCCCCTCCTTGGAAAAGTCAACCTTACCCTTATCTAAATCTATTCTTCCTAACAAAGTGTTTTTAACAGCCTCAGGTTGTTCATAAATTTCCTTTAACATAAAGTGGGGAAATCCACCCTTTTCTGCTGAAGCTAAATCCCACTTAATTTCTACCACCTCTTTCTGAATCTTCTCCCCACTTAGTTTATAAAGTTCAACCTTTTCCTTGGTAAGAAGAGCAAGTTCTTCGTCTTCTAAAAAGAGAACCCTTTTAGTAAAGGGAAGAAGAGCAGGAATGTCAGAGGCTATCAAATTCTCTCTCTCCCCTAATCCGATCACCACAGGACTTTGATTTTTAGCCACTAAAAGAAGATCGGGATGTTTTAACGAAATTAAAGCCACCGCATAAGCTCCCTTTAAACGCTTAAGAGCAGAAATAAAGGCTTCCTTTAATTCTAAGCCCTGATTTAAAAATTCTTCTACTAAGTGAACTATTACCTCAGTATCGGTAGCTGAACTAAATTGGTGACCTTTAGCCTCTAATTCCTTTTTTAAGGAATAATAATTTTCTATAATTCCGTTATGAACTAAGGCTAAATTTCCTTTACAATCTAAGTGAGGATGGGCATTCTCTGTGGAGGGTTCTCCATGGGTGGCCCATCGAGTATGCCCCAATCCTGGAGCTTTACTTTCCGTAAAACTCTCTCCCAAAATTTTTTCCTGTAAGTTTAAAATCTTACCTTTAACTTTGACCACTCTAATTCCCTTTTTATCAAAAAAAACCACTCCTGCAGAATCATATCCTCTATATTCTAACCTTCTTAAACCTTCCAGAAGAACAGCCAAAACATTTCTATCTCCTATATATCCTATTATTCCGCACACCTTTTTCCCTCTTTTAAAATTTTTAAATACTCTTCCCACTCCCAAGGCAATAAATATTTCTTTTTAAAGTTACATTCCCTACAAGCAGAAACTATGTTAGAACGTTCTGAAGTTCCTCCACAAGAAAGGGGAATTTTATGATCCATAGTTAACTCCTTAGGAGATACCCTTTTCCCACAATAATAACAAATTCCCCTCTCAATCTTTCTCTTCCACCATTTAGTATTTTTAAGCTTGCGAGCTTTTATTCTCTCTCTTTTAATAAATTCTTCTAAACTTAAGTTCTCATTCTTCATAATTTTTTATCAATCTTAAAATTTTTTCTAAAACCTCTTCTGGAGACAAATAAGAGGTATCTATTAAGTAAGCTCCCTCAGGGATAACTAAAGGTGAAACCTCTCTCGTACTATCTAATTCATCTCTTTCTTTTAAATTTTTGAGTATTTCTTCATAACTTCTTTTCTCTTTCAAAGTAAGTTCCCCATGTCTACGCCTGGCTCTTATTTCTTCCTTAGCTGTAAGAAAGATTTTAAACCTGGCCCAAGGAAAAACCACACTTCCCATATCCCTTCCTTCAGCTACCAAATTTTTATCCCATGTAAGTTCTCTCATATAGGAAGTTAGAAAATTCCTTACTTCTTTAAGAGAAGAAATCTTAGATACCCATTCTTCTACTTCCTTACTTCTAAGCTCCTCTTTTAAAAATCTATTTTTCCAATAAATTAATGTTCCCTTAGAAGTTAAATCTATTTTTACTTCTTTAAAAAGTTTTTCTATTTCTTCTAAAGGATTCTCTTGGTTTTTGAAATAATTTAAAAACCAATAGGTAACCAATCGGTAAAGACTACCGGATTCTAATAAATAAAAATTTAACTTAGAAGCTAACATTTTAGCTATAGTGCTCTTACCTGAAGAGGCAAGACCATCAATGGTAATGATGAAGCTCTCTACCACCTTGAGTTAGCCTCTACTTTTAATAGTTCCTTCTTATAAATACTATCTAAAACTCCGTTGATAAAGGCTGGAGAATCGTCAGTTCCGTAAATTTTGGCTAACTCTATAGCTTCGTTAATAGAAACAATTTCTGGAATTTCGGGTCTAAAAAAAAGTTCATAAATAGCAATTCTTAAAATATTTTTATCAGTAAGATTAAGTCTTTCAAAGGGCCAAGAAGGAACATGCTTTTTTATTAGCCCATCTATAAAGTCTAACCTTTCTACAATTCCCCTTACCAGTTCTTCTCCAAACTCTAAAGCTTTTTCATTTTCTATATTAAAATGGGTCTTATAAATATTTATAGTTTCCTCTAAAGGATTTTTAGTTATTTCTTTTTGGTAAAGAATTTGTAGAGCTATTTCTCTCCCCTTTCTTCTTATCATATTAAATCTTTATAACATCTTTTCAGCTATATAAACCGTTAAATCTCCTAACATGTTAGTATAGGAACCTAATTCGTTATCATACCATCCATAGACTACTACTTGGGTTATAGGAATTTCTACGTGAGTACAAATGGTTTTTCCTATTTCTGGGAGGGCTCTACAGATATCTACTTTAGCTAAAGCTGTGCGAGTATGGGTTTCTGTTCCTTCAATAATAGCTGCAGCCCTGGGATAGCCTATAATGTCTGAAGATACATTTTGTTCCATACTAAAAATAAGATAATCCTTATACTTAGTCTCTGAAGCCTCTTTATAAATTTGATTAATTAGTTCACGATTGATATGATTTTCTATACTTTCGTCTTGAATATTAACCGTTAGAATTATTAAACTTCCTGTAGTCAGAGGAACTCTTACACTTTCAGCCATAAAACCTATTTTTTTCATTTCAGGTATTACTAAAGCTAAGGCATCTGCTGCACCTGTAGTAGTCAAAATAATATTATTAAAGACGCTTCTGGCTCTTCTTAAATCTCTGTCTCCCTCCTTAGGGACTTTATCCAAAACTACTTGCGAACTGGTAATCGCATGAACAGTCACCATAAAAGCTGAAAGTATCCGATCGGCTCCAAAATAATCTAAAAGAGGTTTCATCATATAGGCTAAACAAGTAGTAGTACAGGAAGCACCAGATATGATATGATGCCTATTAGGCTGATACATTTCCTCGTTTATTCCGTAAACTATAGTTATAGCCTCTTCAGGAAGACCCTTTTCTTTATCCTTTATTCTAAAAGGTGCAGATACAATAACTTTTTCAGCTCCACTTAAAAAATGTCCCCTTACCGAACCCTTAGCACTTTCAGGATCTGCATTGGGATCCCTAAATTTACCTGAACAATCTACTACCAATCTAACCCCTTCCTCCCTCCAGTTTATATCCTTAGGATTTCTATTTTTTCTTAAAATTTTTACCTTTATTCCATCTACCCACATAGTTCCTTCTTTTTCATCTAAGTTTTCTATAACCCTTTTACCCCTATATCCATAAAGATAGGTAGGAAGCCATCCATAGGTACTATCCTTTTCTATGTAATTAGCAATATCTGTAAAGGAAGTTCCTACTTCTCTTCCAATATTTACTACAATTTCTTTAAAATATTTTCTGGCTACATGATGCCAGAGGGTAAGTTTCCCTATCCTACCTAATCCATTTATTCCCAATTTCATCTCTATTTCCCCCCTTCTTTTATTTTATATTTTACACTCACTGAGTCTCCCTTTAAAGATGTGTCCATTTAAACCGTTTATAGTAATCCAATCTCCCAATTTTAAAGTAATTCCCTCAATTCTGGCTTCCTTTTGTAAGTCATTGATGCTTAACTTTTCACATCCCACCACACACACCTTTCCTAATCTGGAAGCCACTATGGCAGCATGGGAAGTTTGCCCACCTCGAGCAGTTAAAATTCCATCTACCAAGGAAATCTCCCTAATGTTATCAGGAACCGTATCGTATCTTAAAAGAATTAAAGGCTCTCCTTGAAGCTTAAGAACTTCTATATCTTGAAGATTAAACACCACCCTTCCCGAAAGTAATCCTCCTGAAACTCCTATACCCTTACCTATATATTCTAAATCCGATAGCACTTCCTTTTTTACGAAAGGAACCATCTTTTCTTCTCTCAAGATAATATCTCTTACTTGAAGAATATAAAGATCTTCACTTTTTTCACTTTCAAAGGTAAATTCTATCTCTTGATGTCCCCAATCTTTTTCATAAACTAAGTAATAAGCTAAATCCAAAAGGGATTTATAAATTTCAGGGAAAGCCTCTTCTAAACTGGGGCCCTCTCTTTCTTCCCACTTCCTCTGTTCTATAGAAATAGGATAGGTATTTACTAAACCAGATACAATATCTTCCCCTTGATTGTGGGTAGTATAGTCTCCCCAGAGCACAACCCTGGGAAATTTTCCTATCGGAGAGGTAGTAAAACTTACCCCTGTGCCTGCCATAGGACCCTTGTTTCCAAAAACCATTTGCTGAACAATAACCGCTGTTCCCCATTCTTCAGCTATTTGCATAATTTCTCGATAGGTGTTAGCTTTATTATTATACCAAGAATCTAAAATAAGTTCTATACTTTTAAAAAGTTGCTCCCAAGGATCATCACTAATTTCAATACCCTGTTCCAAAACCTTCTCTCTATATAAAAGGGCTAATTCTTGCATCTGTTCTCCGGTAAATTCTCTCTTCATTTTTACACCATATTTTCTTTTATGTTCCCTCATCAAGTTATTAAAAAAGTCTCTATTTACTCCATAAGCCATAGCCCAACTTTGCACAAATCTTCTATAGGTATCCCAGGCAAACCAAAGATTTTGTGTTTTTTCAGCTAGCCCCTTCACTAAGTCTAAATTAAGACCTACATTCAAAATGGAACTCATCATCCCTGGCATAGAAATAGCTGAACCACTTCTTACGCTCAAAATTAAAGAATTATTTACGCATCCATACTTCTTACCAGTTAAGACCTCTAAAACCCTTATAGCCTCCTTAAGGGTATTCTTATAATCTTCCTCTAATTCAGGATACCTTTTCATTAATTCATAACATCTAAAAATTTCCGTAGTCAAAATAAAGCCATAGGGAATTTTAAAATTTTTAACCTTCTCATCTCTTGAAAGAAGTAGAAGATTATAACCTTTATTACCTAAATAAATCAAGTCTGAGACCAAAAAATTAGGCTGATGAATAAAAGATATGGTCTTTCTTTTATCATAACTCATAAGAAGATTTAAATCCCTTTTATCAAACTTATCTATATAATCAGATAAGAGTTGATAAACCTTTCTTAAAAATTTATCTAAGTATTTTAAGGCAAATCCAGATCCTATTATTTCTCTAATAATAATTTCACTTATATAAAAATATCTTTCCTCAGGATTTAACTTATCTAAATATTGTTTATATTTAAAACATAAATTTTCAGAATCTAAATTAGAAAAAATTAAAGGAAAAACTTTGAGATAGGGATTAATATAATAAGACTTAACAATGTGTTGAACACCATCTATAAGTCCCTTAAATATATCTAAATACTGATAATAAGAAAGGGGATAACTTTTTAAAGAATTTTCTAATAGTTTTAAATATAAATTAAATTTTTGAGAAGATATACCATCTATTACTAAAGCCTTTTTAAAAATTTTTAGAATCTTTAATATTTCAAAAAAGCTTAATTTAGTAATAATAGAAAGTTCAAAGTTGTCTACAATTTCTTCAAAATATTTATTAGCTAAATATTCTAACCTGAAGGTTAAGCCTAAAGCATCAAATTTTTTTTCCTTATATCTTCCATACATAGAAGGAATATCTACTGCTACATGTCTTTTTAATATAATTTCTTCTACAGGAGTAAATTTTTCAGAAGATAAAATTATTTTATCTTTTAATTCGTTTAACCAAAAAAGTATTTTATCTAATTTGTTATAAACTGAAATTTTTGATTCCACTAAAGATTCAATTTCTTGAACAAATTCAAATCCAGCTTGTTTATATTGATTAACAAACATTTTAATATCATTTAACATTCCATAATACTTTTGATATTCAAGTTTATATAAATAAATAAGTAAATATAATTTCTTTTTATAAATTTCCTCTCCCTCTACTTGTTCCAATTTCTCTTTAATATAATTTATATCCTTTTCAAGAAGTATTTCTAAATTTTCTAAATTCAAATCTTTAAGTAGAGAATGTAAAATATTATATATAGGTATATAATAATCTCGGTCTTCTTTTAAAATTTTCTCTAATAAAACATCAGGAATATAGCTTTTAATAAAATTTTCATCTAAAGTATACCAAAATTTTAAAATATCTTTAATAAAACTAATGGCTAAACTTGAATTTTCTATATGAATAAATTTTCTTAAAAAATGTATTAATGTATCACTTCTTTGAAATAATTCGTCAATCTCAGTAGATAAATCTCTGATTAATCCTTCTGCACCAATCTCATTATAATAAACAGGTAAACATTTACAAAACTGCTTAACTAAGTTATAAACTGGTTTAATAGTTGAATTTAAGAGCTTAGTTACCTCTCTTTGAAAAAGATCGGTATCTCTAATAGAAACTCCATAGAGTTTTAAATTTAAAGTTAAGGCAGAAAGTAAACTACTACACCATTCAGGATTGGTTTCAAAAATTTCTAACCATACCTTTATGTTCAAGAGATGATTGGGATTTTGTTTTATCCTCCAGGTCTCATCTATCCCTTCAATTTTAGGAGGTTGAAATCCAAATTTTACTATTTCGTTTATTAATAACTCCGTAAGATAAACATCCTTCTTATTTAAAATACAAATCCCTATGTTTTTAATACACTCTAAGGCTGTCGAAGGATATAAATTTAAATTTTCCTTTAAAATTCTAAAAAATTTAGTCAAAAATTCCTCTAAATTTTTAAAAATTTTAGACTCAATTAAAATAATCAAAATTCTATTTACCTCTCTAATAAGTTCCTCATGAATTAGGTTTAATCCAGGATTTTCTATGAGCTTGAATAAAAATAAAAGCCTCTTTTCATCAGAAAAAACACTATCATCTAACTTATTAATTTCATAAATTATTTCTTTAAGCTCTTTTAATAAGTCTAAATGGTCAGGATATTGTAATAAAACTTCTAAATTAAATTGATTTTTTTCTAAAGCCTCTGCCAGACGATTAAAATAGGAAAAACTAAAGTTTAGTACCTTAGACACTTTATTTTCTAAAGGTTTTAATAAATTTTCTACCTCTCCTTCCACTAACTTTTTCCACAACTCATAAGTTAAGTTATATGCTCTTTTTAGTAAATATATACATATATCATTTAACTCTTCATCTAATTTAAACCGATTTAATTTTTTAATTAGTTTTTTGAAGGAATAATAATTTTCTAAAAAATTTAAAAAGTAAACCAAGGGCAAATTAGATACAGCTTTTAAAACTTCCTTTAATACTTGAGAAAATTCTTCAAAGTCCTTTTCAAAAATAATATCTAAGGTTCTATCTAAAATAGAGAAAATAGTTTCAGAGGTTTTAATATTAATCTGTCTATTTTCTTCAAAGAATTTAAAAAGAAGATCAAAAATAAGCCAATATCCCTGAATTTTATAGGGATGTCTAATTAAAAAGGGAAGGTTTCGGATGAAAAAATTGCGAAATTCTTCTAAGACTAAGAGATTATTCTTATAGGGATGAAAGATTTCCTTAAGTAAGGTTTCTATTTGAGATTTAAGGGCAGGAAATTTTTCAAAAATTTGCAAAAAAATACTATATTTAGGATCATAATAAACTTCTTTAACGAAAGTGCGAGCTAAATTAGCTAATAAAGCCTTAGAGGTAAACTTTTCAAATTCTCTTTCTACCATAATTATAACTTACTCTCCATTATTATAGCAGTTCTTTCCTTATAATAATTTTTTCTTCTATAACTTTCTTTAAAACCCAATTTTTGATAAAGATTAAAGGCCGCTTTATTTAATTCTTCAACCTCTAAGTAAATTTTTTTAATTTTTCTTTCTTTACAATAATTTAAAAAAAATTTTAAAAAAAGGGTGCCTAATTTTTGATTTTGATATTCTGGTCTTATTCCTAATCTTAAAATTTCTGCTTCCTCTAAAATTTGTCTAAAAATTAAATACCCTAAGAACTCCCTTGCTTTTTCTAAAATCCATATCTGGGAAAAGGAATTTTTAAATTCCTTCCCTAAGGAAGCATAAGACCAAGCTTTTTCCTTAAAAAGGAAGGTTTCTAAGTTATAAATTTTCTTTAAATCTTCACTACAGGCTACTCTTATTTCAAACATCCTTATCTATATCTCTATAACTTGAAACCACCTCTACTTCAGAAAGGTTACTTAAAATCTCTTCTTTTAAAATTTCTACTAAAGCTACAGATCTGTGTCTTCCCCCGGTGCAACCTATCCCTATTACTAAAAACTTTCTACCCTCCTTGATATGGAAAGGTAAGACAAACTTTATAAATTCCATAAACCTTTCTAAAAATTGACGGGTTTCTACAAAGGATAGAAGAAAACCTTTAACCTTCTCAAAGGTTCCATTTAAACTTTTAAGCTCCGGATTAAAGTAGGGATTAGGTAAAAACCTCACATCAAAAAGATAATTAGCCTCGTAAGGAATTCCATATTTATATCCAAAGGCCACTAAATGAATTACCAGTTTCCCTAAATTCCCCCTATTTTTATAAAACTTAAAAATTTCATTCCTTAACTGATGAAGATTAAAGTAAGAAGTGTCTATGACTAAATTAGAAAGTTCCTTTAAGGGTAAGAGTAATCTTTTTTCCTCTTTTATAGCTTCTACTAAACTGTTAAATTGGTTTTCTTTCATAAGGGGATGAACCCTTTTAGTCTGATTGTAGCGAGAGATAATTACTTCTTCTTGAGCATCTAAGAAAAGAACTTCAAAGTTTAAGCCCCTTTCTCTTAAAAGATTAAAAACCTTAGAGTATTCCTCTAAAAAGTGTTTATCCCTTATATCCATTACTAAAGCAATTTTAGCTTCATTTAAACTTTCCTTTACCTCTTCCAAATAGGGAAGTAAGAGTCTTACAGGAAAATTATCTATAGCCAAAAAACCTAAATCTTCAAAAGCTTTAAGAGCTGTGCTTTTACCTGAACCAGAAACCCCAGTAATAATTATTAAATTCATTTCTTTTATTTAAATTCTGGGACAATGAGAAGGGGTCTATTCTTTTCGGTACAAAAGATACACACCTTTTGATAATCCATATTATAAAAAACAAAAAAACTATCCTTACTTCTTTTAAACCAAATATAGGCCTCCTCTGTAGACATAGGAACCAAGTCTACCTTTTTAATCAGATATCCTTCCTCAGGTTCCTCAGAAATTCCCTCTAATATTCTTTCTCCCCTAAATTCCCTTCTTTTTTCCTTTATTTTCTTTATTTGTTTTTCTAAGGATTCATAAGCAAAATCAATGGAACTATAAATATCTTCAGTTTCCTCCTTTACTACCAAATGTTCTCCATCTCCACTCATAATTACTTCCACTATTTCTCTAAATTTTTCTCTTTTAAATAATACTTGAACCTCAACAGGACCTTCAAAATATTTTTCCAATTTTAAAAATTTTTTTTGAGCATAATTTTTTATAGCCTCAGAGGATTCCAATCCCTTAAAAGTAAAGATAAAGTTCATCATCTTAGTTTATCCCTCCTCTCTTAAAATTCTTATTTTTTCTCTCTCTTATAGATGGAATCTTAAGTTCTTCTCTATATTTACTCACCGTTCTTCTTGCTATGTTTATTCCGTATTTTTGTTTCAAAATCTTAGCAATTTCACTATCACTATAGGGTTTTTGAGCCTTTTCATTACTTATAATTTCTTTAATATAATCTTTTACAGCCTTTGAAGAAAGGTCCTTACCGTGAAGGTTGGTATATCCTGTGCTAAAAAAAAATTTTAAAGGATAGATTCCTAAGGGAGTTTGAACATACTTATGAGCTATAATCCTACTTACGGTAGACTCATGTAATCCCGTAACTTGAGCTATCATTTTTAGAGTAAGAGGTTTCATATATTTTACACCCTTTTCTAAAAAATCCACTTGATGTTGTAAAATGGAAAATCCTACTTTATAGAGACTGGTAAATCTTCCATCTAAGGCCTTTAGAAGCATTTCAGCATTTCTAATCTTTTCCTTTAAAAAATTTTTACTCTTAAAATCTAAATTTTTATAAGAGTTAAACTTTTTGTAAAAAGAACTAAATTTTATTTTATAAATGCCTTCTTTATTAATTTGAACCTTCCATTCCTCTTCTTCCTTATAAAAAATTAAATCTGGTTCTACATAGATAGTTTTTTCAAAAGTAAAATTCCTTGCCGGATAGGGTTCTAAATTCTTAATTACTTCTAAAGCAGAACCTAAGGCTCCCTTTTCATATCCATATTTTTGACTTAAAGCCTCAATTCCGTGTTCTAATTCTTCTAAATGTTTTTCAACTAAAATATAAGGCAAACTGTCCTTAGAGTAGCCTAAAAATTCTAACTGAGTAATTAAACATTCCTTTAAATCTAAGGAAGCTACACCCAAAGGGTCTAAAAATTTAAGGATTTTTCTTACCTTTTCTACTTTGCTTAAATCTACCTTAAACTCCTTAGCTACTTCGCTGGGAAGAATAGTTAAATATCCTCTTTGGTCCAAATTTCCAATTAGATAATTAGCTATTTCCCTCTCTAAAGGAGTAAGTTCTTTAAATCCCATTTGCCAAGAAAGATATTCTGAAAGACTTTCTTCAGCTTTTAAATATTTTTCCCAAAGATTAGCTTCTTCTTCATTTATACCGGTTATAAAAGCCTCTTTATCATATAGATCTTCTGTATTCCAAGTAAGTTCTTCACTTAAACCTATTTCTTCTAAGGTTTCCTCCTTAGTTTCTAACTTAGGTAGGTCTTTATATTCTATTTCTAAAAAAGGATTGCTTTGAACTTCTTCTAAAAGGAATTCATTTAGTTCCAGGGTATTTAGTTGTAAAACTTTCAAAAGTAACTTAAGTTGAGGAGTTAATAAAAGTTGGGGTAATAATTTTAATTGATTCTTAATTTCTACCATACCCTTTCCCTTAAAGGCTAAAATTTTCTCCTAAATATTTCTCTTTTACCAAAGGGTTTTCTATTAATTCTTCAGGAGTTCCCTTTCCTATGATAACTCCTTCTGCTATTACATAACCTCGATCGCAAACTTTTAAAGTATCTCTTACATTATGGTCTGAAATTAAAAGCCCTATACTTTGTTCTTTTAAAGTTTTAAAAATCTCCTTTAATTGGGCTACTCCAAGAGGATCTATTCCTGCAAAGGGTTCATCTAAAAAAATAAAGTGAGGCTCAATAAGAAGGGCTCTTACTATTTCTACCTTTCTTTTTTCACCTCCTGAAAGAGTATAAGCCTTTTCATTTAATAAAGTTTTCAAGTTAAAAAGCTCTAAATAATACTCTAATTTTTCCTCTAATTTTTGATTAATCCTTTTAAGTCTCTCTAGGACTACCTTAAAATTTTCCATCACCGTAAGCTTTCTAAAAATAGAAGACTCTTGGGGTAAATAGATAATCCCCTTTTGGGCTCTTTGGGATACATCCAAAGAAGTTAGTTCTTCTTGATTTAAGTATACCTTTCCTTCCTCTGGCTTTAAAAAACCCACTATCAAGTAGAAGGTAGTGGTCTTTCCTGCTCCATTAGGTCCTAAAAGACCTACAATTTCTCCTTTTTCAACCCTTAAACTTACTCCCTTTACAGCTACTTTATTCTTAAAACTCTTTTTTAAATTTAAAGCTTCTAAAGTAATCTTATTTGGTGGTAACACTTGCTCTTACCCTTCCTCCTTTTTTAGCTAAAACTTCACTTCTGTCTTCCTTAAAATAAACCTTTATTACATCTCCCTCAACTAAATGGTTTTCGTACCAAACCTTAGGTTCTTCCTCTAAAACTAAAAAATCTTGATCTCTAAAATAAACAGCCTTCCCAGCATAGGCTTGCCACTTTCCCTTTTGAATCCTTACCCTTCCTAAGGCAACCAGTTTGGTAACCGTTTTCTTATCTTCTTTACTATTATTATAGTAAATATAAAGTTTTTCGGTCCATACTTTTAAATCTTTTCTTGTAGCTTCTACATTTCCCGTAAATACCACTAAACCTTCACTTTCTAAAACTTCCATTTTATCAGCATCAACCTTTATTTCAGAGGCAGCCAGTAACAAAGAATAAAAACTAAAAATAAATATAAAAATATTAAAAATATTAAAAATATACCTTTCCATTCCCATCCCTTTATTTTCTATTATTAAAGTATAAACCATATTTTCTATTTAAACAAGTTTCTGTATGAGACCATAGGATTTAGGACTGAGTAAAATTTTGACCTAATTTTCGCCACACCATCTTAACGGCAATTTGTTACTCAATCCATAAGCCCCTCTCCACCCTCTATATCATACCCCAACTCCTCCTCCATATAGGTCTCTCAAATCCGCATCCAACCTCCTATTAAATCGCTTAACACTACTATTCCCTTTCAGATTCCTCGGATAATTAAAATAGTGCATATAAGTTTCAAATACCTTATTATTCTACCTATCCTCAATACCCACACCTTTCCTCATTCCTTTCTTACCAAAATCTATCCACCAAAGGGCTTAAGCTTTTCCTTACCTATTTGTGGTCTCTTCCGCTTTTGAGCCTTCCTCTTTACCTCCACTTTCCTTTAAAAGTTTCTTCAACCTGTAAAAAGTGCTTTTAGATACTCCATAGGCTTCTTTTGTTGCTTGAGTGCTATAGAGAAAACTTCCTCTATGGAAGAAGCTTCTTTAATATAGTTTGGGTCTTTCAAGCATTTTTGTATCTTGAACAATATTTGGAGAGATAGTAAAAGAATACATGGGAGATGTCCTTCTAGGATTGATTTTTTAATTTTTAATTTTACCACTTTCTTACATTCCAATAAGAGGCAGAGCTTATGCAGGGGGAAGAGAGAAGGTTTGCTTTTTTGACCCTTTACAAATAAAAAAGTAAGGATAATTTAAAAAAACGGAAATGAAGATTTCAATCGTTATACCCGTTCATAATGAAGAAAAAAATATTCCTTATGTTTACACTGAGTTAAAGGAAATTTTAAAAGAATTATCAAAAAATAAAAAATTTAGTTATGAAATAATTTTTGTGAATGATGGAAGTACGGACACCTCCTTAGAGGTGCTTAAAAATTTAAAAAGAGAGGATAAAGGCTTAAGGATTCTCAATATGGACAAAAACCGAGGACAAGCTGCTGCTTTAACTGCAGGATTTTTTTATGCCAGGGGAAATTTTATTATTACTATGGATGGAGATGGGCAAAATGATCCAAGATATATTCCTATTATTTTAAGCAAGTTAAAGGAAGGCTATAAAGTAGTAACCGGTTTTAGACAACAAAGAAAAGAACCCTTTTTAACACGAGTCTTACCTTCCAAGATTGCCAACAAGATAATAGCCCTTTTTACGGGACTTAAAGTTCGAGACAATGGTTGTTCTCTTAAGGGATATAGAAGGGGAGTTCCTCAAAAGTGGCAAATCCCTCAGGGATTTCATAGATTTATTCCAGCCCTTTTCGGAGTAAAAAATGATGAAGTATTTGAAATTCCTATCATAGATAGACCAAGGCTTCATGGTAAAACCCATTACAGTCTTAAAAGAACCTTTGAGGTTTTAAGAGATCTTTTAACTATTCCCTTTATTTTAAAGGACCCGGTTAAATATGAAAGAACATGGAAAGGTGTTTTTGAATTAAGCCTTTTTATTCTTTCAGGACTTTTCTTTTTTTTTCTTCTTGATTTTTCTCTTTCCTTCTTAATAATAGATCTCTTTTTAGGACTTTTTTCCCTTCTTTCTTATGTTATTTGGCAAAACTTACAAAGGTTTAATTTAGCCCAAGTAGAAGGGGTATTTAAAGTAGAAGAAATTCTTTAAATGGAAAAAGTTCCTAAGTTTAAGGACAATATTCTTTTTTTGGGATTCCTTTTTTTAATTGTATTTACCTTCTGGACAGGCTTTCAGATTCTTTACTTTAAAAAATATTTAGAAAAATCTTTAATTAGTAAAGCTGAAAATTCTTTAAATTTAATAGAAAATAAGCTTTCCGATTACGTAAAATTTTTAGAAACCTATTACAAAATACCCTTTATTCCAGAATTTGCCGAATTACCTGAAAGTAAGGGATGGCTTTTAGAGCTTATAGAATTTTTAGAAGCCCTTTTTAAAAGGGAAAAATTTTTAAATTTAGCTATCTACTATCAAAATAAGCCTTTACTATCCTGGGATACTGAGGAAGCTGAATTTAAAACTCCCTCTAAACTTGCTAAGGCTCAATTTCAGTGTAAGGAAGAGTTTATTTTAAAAAGGGATACTCTAACTGCTTGTAAGTTAGTTAAAATTGAAAAATATCCCTATCTTATTTATTTGGCTTTAGATATTTCCTATTACCGAAAAACCTTTCTAAAGTATGTAACTATAGTAATTTTAGTTTATCTTCTCAATTCTATTTTAATAGGGTATTTTATGTTAAAATTAATACGGGCTGAAAGAAAAAAAGAAGAGATCCAGAAAAAGTTAAATGCTGAAAAGGAATTAGCTCTTTTAGGAAGGATGTCTGCCACTATTGCTCACGAAATAAGAAATACTTTAAATACTTTAGCTCTTTTGTTACAAACCCAACCTGGCCAGGAGGAAACGAAAAAATATATTACCCAAACCATGGGTGAAATTCAAAAACTTTCCCATCATTTTCAAGAGATTTTAATTTTTACTAAGGATCTTAAGATTAATTTAGAAAAATTTTCTATAGAGGATTTTCTCTTAGAGTTACGTTTGTTTTTTTCTTCCTTAAACACTAAGGGAGAACTTATTTTGGAGATTCAAAATTCTTTAAAGGAACTTTATGGAGACAGATTTTGGCTTAAAAAAGCGGTAGAAAACCTTTTAAAAAATGCCATTTCAGCCAGTCCTCCTCAAGGAAAGGTTATTTTAAAACTTTATGAAACCAAGGACAGATTTTTTATAGAGGTCGGGGATGAGGGAGAAGTTATTTCACCTTCAGAAAAGGAAAAAATTTTTGAAGCCTTTTATACTACTAAAAAAGAAGGACTGGGGATTGGACTTTATTTAATTAAAAAAATCATAGAGGCCCACAAAGGAGAGGTTACAGTAGAAAACTTAGAACCTAAAGGCAAGGTTTTTATCCTTTCTTGGAAAAAGGGCTAAAATGAAAAGGGAATACCTTTTAGTTATAGAAGATGAAAAAAATCAAAGGGAAATTTTAACGGATTTTCTAAAAAAGAAGGGATTTTCTGTAGATTCTGCAGATTCTGTAGTTTCAGCTAAAAAGCTTTTAAGCAAAAGGGATTACCAAGTTATACTTTTAGACTGGAAGCTACCTGATGGGGATGGTTTAGAGTTTCTTTCGGAAATAAAGGAGAAACATCCTTTGACTCCTGTGATTATGATTACTGCTTTTGCCAATGTTGAGCATGCTGTTCTTTCTATGAAAAAGGGTGCTTACTATTACTTAGCTAAACCTATCAATTTAGAGGAACTTCTCCTTTTAGTGGAGAGAGCTATTAAGGAATTTAATTTAACCCGGGAAGTAGAACTTCTTAAAGAAAAGGTTAAGTATTTTTCTTCCCAATTTAAGATTTCTGAGGAAGGAATTATTGCTGAAAGTCCAGCTATGAAAAAGATCTTTTCCTTGGTAAACAAGTTTGCTGAGGCTTCGGCTCCAGTTTTAATAACAGGTGAATCTGGAACCGGAAAGGAAGTGATAGCAAGACTTATTCATCACTTAGGTCCTACTAAAGAGGGTCCTTTTATTCAAATCAACTGTGCAGCTATTCCTGAAACTTTGCTTGAATCTGAACTTTTTGGTTATGAAAAAGGAGCTTTTACGGGAGCTACCCATAGTAAACCTGGACTTTTTGAATTAGCAGAAGGCGGAACCCTCTTTTTAGATGAAATAGGAGAGATGCCTCTTTCTATTCAAGCTAAACTTTTAAAGGTTTTACAAGATGGAACCTTTAGAAGATTAGGAAGCTTAAAAGAAATCAAAGGACATTTTAGACTTATAGCTGCTACCAACAGAAACCTTTCTCAGCTTATCGAGAAAGGTGCTTTTAGAGAGGACCTTTTCTGGAGGTTAAACGTTCTTAATATCCATCTTCCACCCCTCCGAGAAAGAAAAGAAGATATCTTACCACTTACAGAATACTTTATTAAAAAATTCAACACTAAATATAATAAAAAAATTCAGGGGCTCTCTCTTTCTGCTATTAACCTTTTATTAAAATATAAATTTCCTGGTAATGTGAGAGAATTAGAAAATCGTATAGAACGAGGAATAATCTTAACAGAGGAAGAGATTTTAACGGAAGAGGATTTGGGATTAACGGAAAGTAGTGATAGAAAGGACGAGTTTTTAGAAAATCTTTTAAGTCTTCCCTTAGAAAGGGCCGTGGAGAATTTAGAAAAATATCGTATAAAACAGGCCTTACAATTAAGTAGGGGAGTAAAATCTAAAGCTGCAGAACTTCTGGGAATTACAGAAAGAATGCTAAGGTATAAAATTGAAAAATATCAGATAGGAGGTTAGGATAGATGAAACCTTTAAGAGATATAGATCCTGAAATTTGGGAATGTATTCAGAGAGAAATAGAACGTCAAGAATATCAGTTAGAAATGATAGCTTCAGAAAATTTAGCTGATTTAGCAGTGATGGAGGCTGAGGGTTCTCCTTTGATGAACAAATATGCCGAGGGTTATCCTTCCGCTCGTTATTATGGAGGGTGTGACTTTATAGATGAGGTAGAAAGATTAGCAATTGAAAGGGTGAAACTTCTTTTTGGAGCAGAATATGCTAATGTTCAACCCCATTCGGGAACCCAAGCCAATATGGCTGTATACTTTGCTATCTTAAATCTTGGAGACACCATACTTTCCATGGATTTAACTCATGGAGGGCATCTATCTCACGGAGCCACGGTTAATTTTTCAGGAAAATTTTATCAAGTTTTTTACTATGGTGTTTCTAAGGAAACGGAAACTATAGATTATGAAGAGGTAAGAAAATTGGCTTTAACTTATAAACCTAAGTTAATTGTAGCTGGAGCAAGTGCCTATCCGAGAACCATTGATTTTGAGGCTTTTAGTGAAATTGCCAAAGAAGTTAAGGCTTATTTGATGGCAGATATAGCCCATATTGCAGGACTTATTGCAGCTGGCATTCATCCTTCCCCTATTCCCTATGCTGACTTTGTTACCTCTACCACTCATAAAACTTTGAGAGGTCCTCGGGGAGGGTTCATTCTATGTAAAGAAAGATACGGTGAACTTATAGATAAAGTAGTTTTTCCAGGAATTCAAGGGGGGCCTCACATGAACATTATCGCAGCTAAGGCAGTCTGCTTTAAAGAAGCTTTACAACCAGAATTTAAGGAATATCAACAACAAATAGTTAAAAATGCTAAAACTATAGCCCGTATTTTAAAGGAGAACAAATTTAGAGTTATAACTGGAGGAACAGATAATCACTTGATTTTAATAGATGTCTCTTCTCAAGGTTTAACGGGAGCTCAAGCAGAAAAACTCTTAGAAAGTGCAGGGATAACGGTTAACAAAAATTCCATACCCTTTGACCCCTTACCTCCCAAAATAACCAGTGGAATTAGAATTGGCACTCCTGCCATTACTACTCGAGGTTTAAAAGAAAAGGAAGTAGAAGAGGTAGCTATTTGGATTTGTGAAATTTTAAAAAATCCTGAAAAGGAAAACCTAAGAAAAGAGATAAAAGAAAAGGTAAGAAGGCTTTGTGAAAGGTTTCCCTTTTATAGGAGGTAGTTGTGGAAAGACCAGACTGGGATGAGTATTTTATGCTTATTGCAAAAATAGTTGCTCTTCGTTCTGGATGTAATTCCAGGCCCACAGGAGCAGTTATTGTTAAAAACAAAAGAATTTTAGCTACCGGCTACAATGGTCCTATGCCAGGAGCTTGGCACTGCACAGATAGAGGACCAAACTACTGCTTTAGAAGAGAAAGGGGAATACCAGATATAGACAAGTATAACTTTTGCAGAGCCACCCATGCTGAAGCCAATGCTATTGCCCAAGCTTCTAAGTTTGGCATCTCCGTTGAAGGAGCAAGTATTTACTGCACCTTAGCTCCCTGTTATGTATGTTTAAAACTTATAGCCTCAGCAGGTATCAAGGAAGTTTACTACGAATATGACTATGAAAGCAGAGACTTTGAAAGAGATGAATTTTGGAAATCTGCCATAAAAGAGGCAGGTCTTAGGGTCTTCAAACCGATAAAACTTTCAGAAAAAACCCTTCAAGCCTTAAAAGAAATTCTACCCTATCCAACTTCTAAAAGAAAGCTTGAGCCTACCTCCTAACCAATCTTTTACTTAAAAAAAGCCCCAATTCAAAAAGTAAGTAAAGAGGTAAAGCTAAAAGCATCATATTAAAGGCATCGGGAGTTGGAGTTATAATAGCAGAAAAAACAGCTATCACAAAAAAAATTTCCCTCCGATAAGAAGAAATTTTATGGGGATTTAAAAGTTGACAAAAACTTAAAAAACAAATTATTAAGGGGAGCTCAAAAAGAAGACCAAAGGCTAAAAGAAAAAAACTAAAAAAACTTACCAAGTGCTCTAAGGAAATAGCAGGTTCTAATTTTTCAGTTTTAAAGGAAAGTAAAAATTGAATTCCGTAGGGAAGGCTTATTTTATAGGCAAAAAAAATTCCTAAATAAAAAAGAAGGATTCCTAAAAGAAAAAAGAAAACCAAACCTTTTTTGTGAAAGGAAAAATTTAGAGAAAATAAAAAATCTAATAAATTAAAAAATATATACCATAAAAAAGGAAAAAAGAGAAGAAAGGTAAGAAGAAAGGAAAATTTGAGCATAGCCACTAGGGGTTCGGTCACACTAAAAAAAACTATCTTTGTTCCCAAACTTCTTTGCAAAAAGTCTAAACCATAAGGAGAAAAATAAAAATTTATACCCCAAGTAAAAATCATTAATCCCAATAAAAAAAGATTTTTTTTTCTTTTAAAACTAAAAAAATTTCTAAAAAAATACTTAATTTTAGAAAAAAGCATTTAGAGGAGATTAGATTTTACCCAGTTTACAGCATTTTCAAAGATTAAGAGCCCTTGAGCCATTTGATTTTTTTCTCTAACCCATCTGGGATGGTTAGTGTAGTGATTAAAGGCTTCAGGATGGGGCATAAGACCAAAAATTCTACCTGTAGGATCGGTAATACCTGCCACACCTTCTGGAGAACCATTAGGATTAAAGGGATACTCTTCAGTGATTTCCTTAGTATGGGGATTTATATATTGCAAAGCCACCTGATGATTTTTTTTAAGTTCTTCTAAAATTTCTTGACTTTCAGGAACAAACTTTCCTTCTCCATGCCTTACCGGAAGATATAAAATCTCAAGGTTTTTTAGGAAAACACAAGGGGTTTTAGGATGAACCTTAAGAGAAACCCATCTATCTTCAAATTTTCCCGAGTCATTATAAGTAAGGGAGACCTTCCTCTGCCCTAAATACTTTCCTCCGGGAAGTAATCCCATTTTCACTAAAAGTTGAAAGCCATTACAAATTCCTAAAATAAGTCCTCCTTTTTCTAAAAATCTTAAAATTTCTTCCCACATAGAAACTCTATTCTTAATTTTTAAAAATCTAAACCTATGAGCACAGGCTTGAGCTGAACCAAGATGATCTCCATCTAAAAACCCTCCTGGGAAGCATATTATATGGTAATCTAAGAGGCTCTTTTCTCCTGAAAAGATTTCAGAAAGATGAACTATTTCCGAAGAAGCCCCTACTACTTTAAAAGCATAGTTAGTTTCTACTTCACAATTTATACCATATCCCCAAAGAATAAGCACTTTAACCTTCATAAATTCCTTCTAAATTTAACACACCTCTTAGGACTTACAACTATCTATTGTTGAAGAATCTGGCAACCCCTTTCCTTAACTAAGCCCTAACACTTGAAAAAACTCCTTGTCTTTTCTATAATTCTATCTTAAAATCTTCTTGAAACCATTGAATTTTCCAAAGGTTTCATTTTATAAAATGGAGGAAATTTCTTATAAAGAAATCTATACTTTTAAAGTTTCAGAAAAGGAAGTAGGCTTAAGATTAGATTCCTTTATAAAAACCAAACTCTCCTCTTGGAGTAGAAATAGAATTCAAAATTTAGTGGAAGATAAAAGGGTTTTAGTAAATGGAAAATTAGTTAAACCCAGTTATAAAGTTAAAAAGGATGACCAAGTGGAGATAAGAGTTCCTCTGGAAAGGGAATGGGAAATAGTTCCTCAGGAGGTTCCCTTTGAAATCTTATACGAAGATAAAGACTTAGCAGTAATTGTAAAACCTTCAGGAATGGTAGTTCATCCTTCGGCAGGTCATTGGGAAAAAACCTTAGTTCACGGACTAATGAGTAAGCTAAAAAATTTATCTGGAATAGGAGGAAAACTAAGACCAGGAATAGTTCACCGCTTAGACAAGGATACTTCAGGAGTCATGCTTGTCGCTAAAAATGACTTTACTCATCAAAAATTAGTAGAAGCTTTTAAAAAAAGGGAAATTGAAAAAATTTATTATGCTTTAGTTTTCGGTCATCCTAACTTTAAAGAAAAAATAATTAAAACCTATTTAGGAAGACATCCTGTTTATCGAAAAAAAATAGCTGTTTTAAAAGATAAAGGACGCTTAGCTATTACCTGGTGTCAAGTAATAGAACTTCTTTTTAAAAGTGCTTTACTCTTGGTTAAACCTCTTACCGGAAGAACGCATCAAATAAGGGTTCATCTTTCCTTTCTTGGACATCCTATCCTTGGTGATCCTATCTATGGAGGACTAAAATATGAAATTCCCTCTCCTCCAAGACTTATGCTTCATGCCTATCAAATTTCCTTTTCTCATCCCCGCACCCTTGAAAAACTCACTTTTAAAGCTGAACTTCCAGAAGATTTCAAAACCTATATAAAAACTTTGAAAAATAAAAAAAGTTAACCACTTAATAAAGTAATAAATAACTTTTCTTACTTTACACACATATCCTTACATAAAGGCTTCCTTACATAAAGGCTTCCCAAAATTTGAATACTTATGACCTTACCTTCTATCCTTTCTCCTCCAAAAACTTGAAAAAGCCACACCCAAAGTTATGGGAAACAATCCACTTTTTATTAAATTTCCACTTCTCCATAAGTTCCGTCTCCTTAAGAGAAATCTTAAAAGGCTATACAAAAGGATATGAATACGCGCTTTGAGGCTATAAATGCCCGTTTTGAAGCTATGAATGCCCGTTTTGAGGCCATGAATATGCGTTTTGAGGCTATGGAAAGAAGATTTAATTTTTTGCAGTGGCTCATTGTAGGAGGATTTTCCCTCTTAGGAATTCTTCTTACTTTAATTAAATTAGGTTACTATGAATTAGGAGGCTATAATAGAAAGTTAAAGATTATTTTCTCCTCTCACTTAAGGAGGTGCTTTTTAGTATACTTTTTTACTTTGCTTATAACCCCCCTTTTAACCCTCTTTCACACCCGTTTGATTACTTTCATCCACTACTTTAGAAATTGATAGGGCAAGCCTTTCCCATAACTCATCCCATAACTCACAAATCCTTGAGAATTAAGACAATTTATTTGGTAAGTTAAGAAGATGGGTAGGAGGTATGCAGAAAGGAAGATTAGGAATTCTGCGAAGAAAATAGTAGAGAGGATTAAGAGATATAAAGAAGGAGGAATATGGTGATAATAGAGTTAAAAAAGTTATTACAGAAAAAAATTTTATATAAAAATTTGACACTATGACAAATAAACGGGCTTGGGGGGATTTGAACCCCCGACACCTGGCTCCGGAGGCCAGTGCTCTGTCCCCTGAGCTACAAGCCCTTCCTTAAAAACTCTCCCAAAGAGCCTTTAGTCCAGCCCTTACTATAAGCTCATAAGGAATAATTTCTTGAACTTCACCCTCTACTTCTATAGCTCTACAATAAAAATCCCCACATACATCACAACATTTGGTAGAAGTATTCTTCAGCCCCAGCCACTCCTCTAACAACCTTCCGTTAATCCATATTTCGTTTGATTTCAAAGGATTAAGCTTAAAATCTTCAGGTCCTATAATCTCCTCTTCCAAGGATACCTCCACACCTAAAGGCTTGGCTACTTCCTTTAGTAAATTTATAGCTTTATTTAATTCCTTTCCGGTTTCAGAACATCTTAAACAAGTCTCACCGTTTATTTCCAAGTGTCGCCACTTAATAGACAACCTTTCCATCTTAACTTTTCCTCCCTTTTCATTTTTCTTCAAATAAATTTTCCTTAAGCAAGAAGGCTAAATTTTTTATTTCTTCTTGAACTTGAGGAAGAGCTCTTTTACTTACAAAGTCCTCCCATACGAGTAAAGGACCTGTAGCTAAAAGAGTAGTAGTAACACCTTGAGGAATAACCAATCTGGCAGACTCCTTTTTTACTTCTACACAAAGTTCTTGATAAATTTTTAAAGAATTTAAAATTATTTCCTTATATCTTTTAAAACAATCTTCTGAAAAACCGGAAGGAACTATAAACTTTTCTACCTTAGTATAACGATGGGATCTTTGATTAAAGTTAAGCCAAGTGTGTCTTACAAATTGATGGGAAAAAACTCGAGAAAGGTTATGCACTATTACTCCTATCCATCTTAAAGGAAAATCTTTTTTACTTTCTATAATGATTACCTCAGGAGTTGCCCAAGGACTTTCTTCTTTATTTAAGCCTTCCTTTCCCAATTTTTCTAAAAAAAGACCTGAAAAATTTCCTTCGTAGATTTTAACCCAGTTTTTAAAAATTTTTATTTTCATTTCCTCTAAATTAGGTTTTATACTTATAAGATTTTCAAAAATGTTTTCTTCTAAATTTTCGGCAAAATGTCTTAAATTGAAAAGAGCCCATCGGTCTTCTTCATCCCAAAAAACTTTATAAAAACTTTTAGCTATCTCATATTTTTCCCTTTCGGAAAAGTTACTAAGAGAGACAGGCACAGGTGTGTGAGCAAAAACACTAAAGTGTTTTTGGGTCTTTAGATGTACTAAAAATTTTACCAATTTCAAGTGGTCTCTAAATTTTTCTTCTTGGAAAATAGCTAAAGGATGGGTTTCGGCATAACAAATACGGGCTCCTAAATAGCTAAACCAAATAAAGGAAGGAAGAAAAGACCAATCCGCTTGAGAATAAACCTTTAAAATCAGTTTTTTCTGAAGAGTTTTAAGTTGAGAAAGGTTCATCTTTTTGATAGCCTCCGCTTGACCCAAATCCCCCCCTGGAAATTTCTTGGAGAGGTTCTTGAATTTCTTCTATTTCTGGAAAGATTATCCTTAGGAAAACAGCCTGGGCAATTTTTTCGTAAGCCTTAATAATTACCTCTTTTTCTCCTAAGTTTAAAAGGGGAATTTTTACTTCATCCTCTTTTCCACAGTAGTCAAAGTCTATAATTCCAGCTGAATTAGGCATAATAAGGTTTTTTTTTTGAAAAAGGGAAGAACGGGGAAAAATAAAAAGAGCGTAGGGAAATTGAGTTTGAATGACCAAACCCGTTCTTACTAATCTAAATTCCTTGGGAGGAATAACGGTTTCCTCTAAGGAAAACAGATCATAACCTATAGAAGAAGGAGTAGCCTTTTCAGGAAGCCTGGCTCGAAAATCCTTTTTCCAAATCTTCACTTTAATCAATTAATTATTTCTCCTCATAGAGTTTTAAAAAGTAGGAAAGCTTAGTTAAAATAAAAGGAAAGGAAAAATTTTCAATTTTTATTTTCTCATTTTCTGAAAAAAGAGGGACATTACTTAAATTTAGAATAGCCTTGATTCCTTCCCTTAAAAAGGTTTCTAAATATAATTCTGGGGTTTCATCTGCAGTAATAACTCCTATATCTACTCTAATATTTCTTACTACATAGGAGATTTGAGAAAGATTATAAACAGAAAGACCACTATATACCTTACCGATATATTCATCTCGGGTATCAAAGACAGCCATAAAATTAAATCCCTCTTTAAAAAGTTGGGAATTTTCTAATAAAAAATTAGCTAAGGGATTAATACCCCCCAAAATTAAATTCCACTCATGATTTCTTCCTAAGAACTTCTTAAGACTATACTTTAAACTTTTAACACTATAACCTACTCCTTTAGTTCCTAAATTTCCTACAAAACTTAAATCCTTTCTAAGTTGAGCAGAATTTACACCACACCTACGAGCTAAATCTTCTGAACTTATGGGATCAATTTTTTCCCTTTCTAAATATTCTAAAACTCTTAAATAGATAATTAATCTCTGAAGGGTATTTTCGGGTAACTCTTTAACTTTCATTTCTATTATTATTTTCTAAAGCCAAAATTTTTTCAATACTTTTTTCATAGGGTGGGTAAAGAATACCCTTTTCGGTAATAAAGGCAGTTATTAATTCTGCAGGAGTAACATCAAAGGCTAAATTACAGGCTCTACTTTTTAAAGGAGCAATTTTACTTTTAAAACAGGTTAAAACTTCCTTGGGATTTCTTTTTTCTATAGGAATTTCCTCTCCCTTTTCTAAACTTAAGTCAAAAGAAGAAGAAGGGGCAACTACAAAAAAGGGTATCTTATGAAAATTAGCCAGAACTGCCAAACTATAGGTACCTATTTTATTGGCTGTATCTCCATTTTTAACAATTCTATCTGCTCCTACTATAACAGCTTGAATTACTCCTTTTTTCATTAAAAAACCAGCTGAATTATCCGTAATTAGGGTAAAAGGAATTTTCAATTTAAAAAGTTCCCAGGCCGTAAGTCTTGCTCCCTGAAGAAAGGGTCTGGTTTCATCAACAAAAATACCAATTTTTCTCTTCTCCTCATAGGCTTTTCTTATGACACCTAAGGCCGTTCCGTATCCACCAGTAGCTAAAGCTCCCGTATTACAATGGGTAAGAATCCCGCCCTCTGGGAGAATTTTTTTTCCATATTCCGCTATTTTTAAATTAGCCTTAAGGTCTTCCTCCCAAATTCTTAGAGCCTCCTTCTCCAAAAACTTATTTATCTCTTCTAAGTCAACTTTAGAGATCCTTTCAGGGAAAGATTTCAATATTTCGTAAGCCCTTTTTTTCATCCTTTCTACAGCCCAAGATAGATTTACAGCAGTGGGTCTGGCAGATACTAATAGGTTAGCCATTCTATTAAAAAAAACTTCCAACTTCCTCTTAGATAGATCTGCTTTTTTTAAGTCCTTTAAAAATTGTTTCAATCCCAAAACCCATCCTATAGCCCCACAAATTCCAATAGCTGGAGCTCCTCTTACTACCATATCCTTAATAGCTTTTCTAACTTGTTGAACAGTTTCACATCTTACATACTTTTCAACTAAAGGTAGCTTTCTTTGGTCTAAAAGATAGAGAGCCTTTTCAGTCCAGTACCAAGTTTTAAGAATATCTGCCTCTTCTGGTTCTTTTATTCCTTCGCTTTTTAAGAAGTTCATCTCTCTAAAAGTTCCTCTAAAATTTTATTTACTAATTTAGGATTAGCCTTCCCTTGAGTCTTTTTCATAACCTGCCCTACAAAAAATCCTAAAAGACCCTTTTTACCAGCCTTATACCTTTCCACTTCCTTAGGATTTTCTATTAAAACTGTTTCACATACTTCCTTTAATCTATCTTCTGAACTTTCTTGAATTAAGCCCCTTTCTTCTATCACTTTAAGAGGAACCAACCCCTTTTCATAAACTTCAGGAAAAACCTGTTTAGCTATAGTAATTGATATAAGACCTTTTTCTACTAAATTTAAAAGTTCTGCTAAGTTTTCTGGTTTTAAATTAGTTTCTGTTATATCCTTGCGGTCTCTATTTAAATACCTTAATACTTCTGTAAGAATAAAATTTGAAACTGACTTAGGATAGGGATGAAGTTTAACTGTTTCTTCAAAAAAATTAGCTAAACTTTTTTCCTCTGTTAAAATATCAGCTTCATAGGGAGTAAGAGAATAAGTTTCTATAAATCTTCTCCTTTTTACTAAAGGAAGTTCTGGAAGCTCTTTTAACAACCTCTCAATTAAAGCTTCCTCTAATTTAATTTCAATTAGGTCTGGATCTGGAAAGTAACAGTAGTCGTGAGCCTCTTCTTTACCCCTCATGGGATGGGTGGTCTGGGTTGCTTCATCATAGAGTCGGGTTTCTTGAATAATGGCCTTTCCTTCTAAAAGAAGACCAATTTGTCTTTTAATTTCATAGGCTAAAGCTTTTTCTACATGCTTAAAGGAATTCATATTTTTAAGCTCTACTTTGGTTCCAAATTCAAAACTTCCCTTAGGTTTGATAGAAACATTGGCATCACATCTAAGACTTCCTTCTTCCATATTTCCATCACAAATTTCAAGATAACGAAGAATACTTCTTAAGGTTTTAAGGTAAGCTACGGCCTCCTCAGGAGAAGATATTTCAGGTTTAGTAACAATCTCTAAAAGAGGAACCCCTGTTCTATTAAAGTCTACATAAGAAAAAGGCTGCTTTTCGTCATGGATCAACTTTCCAGCATCTTCTTCCAAGTGAATTCTTATTAAACCAATTCTTTTAGTCTTTCCATTAACTTCTATCTCTACCGCACCTTCCTCAGCTATAGGAAGTTCATATTGAGAAATCTGGTAACCCTTAGGTAAATCAGGATAGAAATAATTTTTGCGAGCCATAATAGAATAAAGATTTATTTTACATCCTAAGGCTAAGGCTAATTTAAGGGCATACTCTACAGCTTTTTTATTAATTACAGGTAAAACTCCCGGAAGTCCTGTACACACAGGACATATTTGAGTATTAGGTTCGCTCCCAAATTTGGTAGAACAAGAACAAAACATCTTACTTTCTGTACTTAATTGAGCATGAACTTCCAGCCCAATGACAGCTTCAAATTCCATAAAAGTAAGACCTCCTGCCTAACCTTATATCTTCAAATTTATTTAAGTCTAATATTTTTTTTCTAACTGTCAATGAGAAAAATGTCGCAAGACCAACTAACTACTGTGAAAGTTATCACTAAATGAAAAATTGTAAGAAAGGAGACCTTGGCAAAATTTAATGGTTTAAAGAAGATCTTAAGATAAAATTACAGAAAAAACAAGGAGACTTCTCAAGTGTTAGGACTTGGTGAAAGAAAGGAGGTGCCAGATCCTTCAACTATAGGTAGATTTTGTAAATTACTGAAAAGTATAAATGTATATAAGTAGTGTTTTAAGGAGCTTGAAAGGAAGATTTGAGGTAAAGGATTTGAGTTGATAAGTGGGAAGATAGTAGAGGTATTGGCATATAAGGAGAGAGATTGAGAGGTTTGAGATGAGTACGTGTGTAAGGGTTAAATTGTGGGTAGATAGGAGATAGCCAAAAGAGAAGCTTAGGAAGTTAAATTAGACCGAATTTTTCAAAGGTCTCGTCTCAGAAAGGTTTATTTTTTAAAACTTTATTATTTTTTTCCAGTTTTCATTTCCTTTTCTAATCTTTTTAAACCCTTTACTCCTATGTGACAGGTGGCACATTTAGTATTGGAAGCAAAAGCCATTTTGCCATCATGACAGGCTCCACAATATTTTCCTTGGTAGAGGGCATTCATATTAAAATCTGGATTTTCTTGAGCTTTTAGAGCTTGCATTTCAAAAAGCTTAGGATGGCAACTTTCACAACTTAGACCTAATTCCCCTACATGATATTTATGACTAAAAAGAACTCCCTTTACTGGCTTATTATAGACTATTTCTGGTGCTCCTATCTCTTCGTTAGGAATAACCAGTCCTTCTTCACTTCTTTCTTGAAGATAGGCTAAACCACTAAATCCCAAAAGAAAACTCAAAAAAATTAAAATTTTTATAATTTTTTTCATCTCAGAAACCTCCTTCTCTAACTTATGGTGTAAAATACATTAGGTTTAGCACCGGTTTCGGGTTTTAATACCCAAACAGGTTTGCCCAACTGATGAACCAGACGATAAACCTCACTTAATGGGTCAGAAAGATCCCCAAAAATTCTTACTCCTGCTGGACAGGCTTCTACACAGGCTGTGGGAGTTATTCCCTTAGAGAGCCTCTTTTCCCAACAAAAATCACACTTATCTACCGCATGTCTTTCCTCATTAAAATAACGAGCATTGTATGGACAAGCTGTCATACAAGTTTTACATCCAATACACTTATAGGAAACCATTTTTACAATTCCTGTTTGACTATCCTTAATGGTAGCCTTGGTAGGACAGGCTATTACACAGGGAGGATGATTACAGTGATTACAAAGAATAGGTAAAAAGATTCTTTTCTGATCTACTGCCTTAGAACTATACCTTTCAAGAATCATAGTTCGCCAACCATAATCAGGAACTTGGTTAGTAAGATTACAAGCTTCTACACATCTTTCACAATCAATACATAGGTCTATCTTAAAAACCATACTATAATGAGGTTTATAGGGATAATTATTTTTTAGTTCCTCAGGAGTTGCCAATCCCTCGGCTACTTTTGAAACTACACTTAATAAACTTCCTCCAGCAAAAACCCCGGTTATTATTAATCCTATCTTAAGAAACTCCCTTCTTTCTTCATCGGGAATTTTCTCTATTTCTTCATTTCCTAAATTTTTAAATTCCTTAAACCATCTTTTAATCATTTCTAACTTCCTCCCTCTTTATTAATGAATTTCTACTTTGTGACCTTTAAAAACTCCTTCTCCTATAAGAAAAGTCAATATAGTAAAAGCAATAGCTCCAATAATAATCATATTCTCATAAATAGTAGGAGTATAAGAAAGGAAAGTAGGAAAATCAGTAATACTCAATTCAAAATAATGAGAAACTACTTGACCTAAAACCACTAAATCCACTCTCATAAAATAAATCCCAATAAAAGCTAACAAAGAAGCTATAAACATATGAGTTAGGTTTTGAAATCTTGAAACTAATAATATTATAAAAGGAAGTATCATACCCAAAAAAACTTCAAAAAACCAGAAATTAAAGGCATACTTTCCTGAGATTAACTCCTTAACTGCTAAGATTTTACCTTCTCCTCCCACGAAAGCTGTAATTAACTTCCAAGTAGTAAAAAACATAAGTATAGCTAAAACCAAAGCCCATACTTTACCTACAGCTTGTAAGGATATTTCCATGGCCCTCTCCATTTTTTCATTCATCAACTTATATCCCAAATAGGTAAAAAATATAATAGCAGTGCAACCAGAAGCAGCAGCTGAAGCTATAAAGTAGATAGGCATATAGGGGCCATACCAAAACTCTCTACCATGAAGCATCCCAAAAACAGCTCCCAAATTGCTATGAGCAGCAACTCCAGAAATTAATCCCAAAAGTCCAGCTATCGTAGCCGAACGATGTTTTTCCACTAAAAGAAAGAAAAATTCCAGAGACATAAAAAACAGATAAACTCCATAAAGAGTTCCCATCCACCATATATTAGAAGTAAGGTTAGGAGAAAAAAGATTCCAAATAAGCATTCTAAAAGGATTCTCTAAATCAAAAAAAATTACCATGAAACCTGCAAGTAAAGTTATTATTGAAAGATAAACAGCCCTCTTAGCTATGGGTATAAAGGATTTAACTCCAAAAACATGTCCTATAGAAGAAACTATACATAATCCCGTAGAAGTTACTACAAAAAATACATAACCAGATATTAGGACTCCCCAAGGAATTTCTCTGGTAACACCATAGGCGTGTCTATATCCTATATGCATAGCATGGATGCCAAAGGCCATAGAAATTAAAAAAACTAAGAAGGTAAGTCCTAATAAAAAACGAGAAGCTTTAGTCCCAGGAAGGTATTTCCCTAAATTCATTACTTTACCTCCTGCAAATTTTTAGTAACCCTAATTCTCTTTTTATGACGAGAAATTTTAATTGAAAATTTTTTTGATTTAAAATTTTTAATTTTATAGATTTCATAGGTTTTTTTAGAGGCTAAGAAAGCCCCTTCCCAAAAGGGGCTTTCTCTTTAAAACCTTTTTAAGAAACTTTCTTTAAAATGTCCTTATAATAAAGATCAAAAACTACTGCGGTAGTTCTAAAAGCTAAATGGGCTAATTTAGAATACCCTACACTGATAAATAAAATAAACACTGCCACCAAGTGAGCTATATAGAAAAAGGCAGTAAGAAAGTTTATAAATTCAATGGAACGACAAATTACAATACCAAATCCCGTAAGCCCTACTACTAAAATCAAGTACATCAGGAAGAGATCGGGATAGCTATTTTTTAAATAATTTTCCATAGAAGCTCTGGTCCTTCCTGCAATCATATTAAGACTCCCGTAAATTAGAAGAATTCCTCCGATATTGCCTAACCACTTTACTGGATGAGTAAGAGGATTCCAAGGAGTATGGAATCCTAAAATATCAGCCATAAAAAATACTATTGCTGTAGTAATAGCTAAAATAATAAAAGCATAAAGTAACATTTGATGAGGAGTTGTTCTCCAGTTATTTACATTGCACTTCTCAAATCTTTGATGATTAAGAATTTCCTTTATGGCTGGCCAAAGATACATTTTTACAATTTGCCACCATCTATAACGATAAGCTGGAAGAATATTAAAGGTTTCCACATAATTATTCCAAAGTTTGCTAATCCCTGTAAGTAAAACTACAGCTATAAAGCCAGCTAAGGGCATAAAAATAATATCAATCATCAGAACCCGAGCTGGTAATTCTAAAAACCAAACTTTATAATATCCTCCTCCATAGGGAAAGGAGTTAGGATCTGCAAAATTAGGCACTCCTCCAAATAAAAGCACCGTCCAGAAAAGGATAAAAAACAATCCTATTAAAGCTAAAATAGGAAGTCCCCAAAGGTTATTACACAGAGAGTAAAGAATTTTAAAGGGCATGACTTCTCTGATCACTAAAAGTCTTAAAGCTGCAAATACATCACCAGGTTTAGCATCCCGAGGACAATACTTGTTACAATCTCCACACTGATGGCAAAGCCAAACCGTAGGATCTTTAAGTAACTTTTCTTTAAATCCCCATTGGGCTAAAATCATCTGCTTTCTTGGAAAAGGAGCTTCATCGGGAGAAAGGGGACAAACGGTTGCACAAGTAGCACATTGATAACACTTCTTTAAAGTATCTCCTCCTACCGCTTGGACCTCTCTAATAGCTGACAAATCTGCATCTATTTTAATTACCTCACCTCCCATAAGCCTTCCTCCTTACCATCCTTTAAATGGATTTTCTCCATAACCCTTTATAGTCTCTGCAAACTCTTTCATTTTTTCAACTACATGTTCAACTTCATCTATAGCAGTAATTAGCATGGTAACTCTTTCTGGTTCTAGGGCTAATTGTTGTAAAGTCTCAGCTACGTTTTCCATTCTCCTGTTAGCAATTTCACTTCCCTTAATAAAGTGGCACTGGTAACTTTCTCCATACTTACAACCTATCATTAAAATACCATCATAGCCCTTACTCATAGAATCTTTTACAAAAGCCACATTGACAGCACCTAAACATCTTACAGGGATAATTCTAAAAGCCACAGGAAGATTCTTTCTTTGATAGGCTGCCATATCTAAGGCTGGTAAAGCATCATTTTCACAGACAAAAGCCATAAATCTATAAAGTTCATAGCCCTGTTCTGGCATTTCTGTAGCTTTAACCATAGTAGAAATCATATCAATAGAATAGTCTTTAAAATTAATAATTCTTTGGGGGCAAGCTCCGAAACAGGTTCCACACCTTCTACATCTGGTAGTAAAAGGAATAGGAAAGGCTTTTTCGTCCTCATTTAAAGCTCCAAAGGGACACTCTTCGGTACATCTTTTACATTGGGTACACATTTTAAGATCAAATTCAGGATAGGCAAAATCCCAAGTTCTGGGATGTACTGCATGCCCGACTTCAACAGCAGTAATACACTGAATGGCCTTTAAAGCCGCTCCCCGGGCATCTTCAATAGCTTGACCTATAGTCATAGGTTGATGAACAGCACCTGCCGCATAAATACCTGTCCTTCTACTTTCATAGGGGAAACATATATAATTAGAATCTGCATAACCATAAAAAAGTTCCAATTCTGGTAAAGCTGGTCCTTGTCTATACTCCAAATTTAAAACCGGGTCCTCAGCTGTAACAGGAACCATACCCGTTGCTAAAACTACCGTATCTACCTCTAAAAGAATCTTCTCACCTAAAAGAGTTTCGTCTACCTCAACTCTTACTTTCCCATTTTCTCCCTCGGAAATACTCACCACCTTCCCCTTGGTTAGAAATATTCCAGGATCATCCTGTAAAACTTTGTAAAAGTTTTCATAAATTCCCATAGTTCTCATATACTCATAAATTATATAGGCTTTAGCTTCTGAGTCAGTTTCTCTTATATATTTAGCCTGTTTTAAAGAAGCTAAACAACAAAAACTGGAACAGTAAGGAAGATAAGCTTCATCCCTTTGTCCTGCACATTGAATAAAAACAACACTTTTAATAGGCATTCCATCAGAAGGTCTAACTAATTTCCCTTCCTTAGCCATCTTTTCAAATTCTACATTGGTTACCACATTTTTTATTACTCCATATCCTAAGTCAGAAAGTTTAGAAGCATCATAAGGTTTAAATCCCACTGCTAAAACTATGGCACCTACTTTCTCCTCAATTTCTTTACCTGCTTGGTTAATAAAAACCTTAAAAATACCAGGACCTCCTGAAATCTTACTAATTTGAGAAGAGGTATAAACTTTTATTTGTTTCTTGTTTTTTTCTATTTGAGCTATTAAATCCTCTACTACAGGGGGGACCAAATTTTGATAGGGTGACCTAATCTCACAATGGGCTTTCATTTTTCTTACGAAACCACCTAATTCTTTTTCTTTTTCTACAATTATAGCAGGATATCCTGCCTTAGCCACTTCTAAAGCTGCTGTAAGCCCTGCCACCCCTCCTCCAATTATCAAAACAGTTTTAGAAATTTCTTCTTCAGGTTTAAAAGGAACCGGAACTTTGTAAACTTGAAGTTTGGCTACACTCATTCTCACATAATCCTTAGCTAAAGCCATGAGTTCATCTTTAAAAGATACCCCACTTACATACTCAGAGGAATCGTCTAAAATAGTTCCTTCCTCTCCTACAGGAAATCTACTCCAAACAATTCCCTCTCTTAAACTAACTCTATCTACTACTACTTTACCAAAATTAAAAACCTCATAATTTACCCTTGAAGAACAAGCACATATAGAGACAGCTTCTAACCCCTCTTCCACTATCTTAGAATTTATGAATTCTTTTCCCTCTTTAGAACACAAAAAATCCTTACTATAAACTGAAACTGCTCCTTGTTCCTTAGCTACATTTTCAAGTTCTACTACCTCCAATCTTTTTCCGATATCACAGGAAGTACATATGAATACTCCTATTTTTTCCATTTTTAAGACCCCCTTTTAATTTATCTTATTATAGTTTGAACAGCTTTAAGCACTGCACCAGTTGCTGTTTCAACTGAACTTATCACATCCAAAGGCATCTTAGCACATCCACATCCTACTATTCCCTCTTCAGAGATTACAAACCCGTATTCGTCCACTTTAAGACCAGGAATATTCAAATTAGGAGTATTAGGTTGCATTCCAAGGGCTAAAACTACCAGGTTTACTTTTTCGTGAATCTTCTTTCCTGAAAGGGTATCCTCTGCTGTAACAATTAAATCTTTAGTTTCAGGATCTTCCTCTATTTTAGCTACTTTACCTTTTATAAAGGTAATCTTGGCTTCCTCTTGGGCTTTTTTCAAAAATTTTTCGTATCTTCCAGGAGTTCTAATGTCTATGTAAAAAATTAAGGACTCAGTCTCTGGATTTTTTTCTGCCAGATATAAACTATGTTTTAGACTGGCTAAACAGCAAATATAGGAACAATAGGGAAGATGATTTTCATCTCTGGAACCTGCACACTGAACGAAAGCTACTCTTTGAGGGATAGTTTGATCGGAGGGTCTTAAAATTTGACCTCCCGTTGGTCCCCAAGGAGAAGCCATCCTTTCCATTTGCATATTAGTAATTACATTAGAAAATTTTCCGTATCCCAGATGGTCTAATTTAGTAGCCTCATAAAGTTGCCAACCGGTAGCCCAAATAATAGCTCCAACCTCTACCTCTAAAAATTTTTCCTCCATCTCTGGTTCTATAGCGTTGTATTTACAAGCTGAAATTATTCTTTCTAAATCTCCAGGTGCTAAAGCTTCTTTATCTAAGACATATTTCATAGGAAAGGCCATAGGATTAGGAAGATAGATAGCCTTAGTTTTACCCAGACCAAAATCAAAATCACTTATCCTTTCTCCTTGACAGACCCTTTCACATTCTCCACAAGCTGTACAATTATCGTTTACATAACGAGGATTTATTTTAATTTTTACCTTATATTTACCAGGATTCCCAGAAACTTCTATCACCTCAGCCATAGTATAAACTGAAATTTTGGGATTAGATTTTATTCTTTTAAAGTTTATCTCTAAACCACAAGTGGGAGGACAAAGTTTAGGAAAATAATATCTAAGTTGGGAAACTCTCCCTCCTAAACTTGGTTCCCTTTCAACCAGAATAACTTCGTATTCCATTTCAGCAGCCTCTACAGCTGCTGAAATTCCACTAATTCCACCACCAACTACCAAAATAGTTGAATTTCCCATAAATTCCCTCCTAACCCCATTTTTCAGAATAAATCTTCCTTTCGAAAAGAAGATTTATTCTGAAAAAAATAAAAAATAGGGGGCTTAAAAAGCCCCCTATTTAAATCTCTTTAATTAAAGCTTAAGGTCCGAGTGGATCAGGAATAATCTGAACATAAGGATAGGTTTCTAAAGTCCATTCCTTAGTATCAGGATTCCACTGGGAAAGAGTAAAACATCTCCAGTTTGCATCATCCATATTTAGAAAGTCTGTTCTATAGAAATATCCAGGATAACGAGTTTCTTCACGGAAAAGAATATGAAGCAAGTGCATTTCTGCAGTCCACACACGATGCTTATTCTCATAAGCTCTCATAAGTTCATGTAAATCTCTGGCAGCGGACTTTTCCATATCTTCTTTAAGCATTCTTAAAAGTTCAAGTCCTCTTTCAAGCATTATTTTATTAGTCATATAGAAAGTAGAACATCCAGCCACATATTCATCCATAAGTTTCATAAGTCTTTCCTGAATATGACGAGGAATGAGGTAGTTTGGATTAACTTCATAGGCAGTAGTAGCAGTCTTAAATTGCTCAAATCTATACCAAGGATCATAGATTTCCTTTTTCAAATCTTCAGCTTTTTCCTTAGGAGTAGGTTTGTAATCTTTATTATCTACACAGAATTTAACCATGGCCTTAGCAGCAATACGTCCTTCTACATGAGAACCAGAGGAAAATTTATGTCCAGAAGCTCCTACCGTATCACCAGCACAGAAAAGTCCTTTTATGGTAGTCATTCTGTTATAAAGTCCTATATTTCTCCAAGGAGCTTTGTATTCTTCAGGAACCCAATCTTCATCAGGTCCACATACCCAAGCTCCTGCACATCCAGCATGACTACCAAGAAGATAGGGCTCAGTTGGCATAATCTCTGAAGGCAACTTTTCAGGTTCAATATTTAAACAAGCCCAAAGTCCAGCCTGAGTTACACACATATCTAAGAAATCTTCCCAAGCCTCAGCAACTAAATGCTTAAATTCCTTTTTATCCATGGTCTTAGCTGCTTCTTGAAGAGCCCATTCAGTATGCATATAAATAGGACCTCTTCCTTCCTTCATTTCAATAAGCATCACATGGTTTCTCAAACAAGTTCCGATATGGGTGGCTTCACCGTAAGGAGTAAACTTCCTTATCTCATCTTTATGTTTAGCTACATAATCTTCTCCATAAGCATTAGTGGCACGAGCTTTAAAAAGTAAGAACCAAGCACCTACTGGTCCATAACCGTCTTTAAAACGAGCAGGGATAAATCTATTTTCCATAAGAACCATCTTAGCTCCACTCTGAGCACACATAGCAAATCCGGAACCAGGATTCCATACAGGATACCAAGCACGACCTTTACCTTCACCAATAGATCTGGGACGGAATACATTTACTGCACCACCTGTAGCTAAAAGCGTAGCCTTAGCTTTAATAATAAAAATTTTATTTTCTCTTACAGAAAATCCTACTGCTCCAGCACAACGATTAGGCTCATTGGCATCCATTAATGGTCTTACAATAAAGCATCTTTCAATAATTTCAGCCTTGTCATAGTTAGCTAAAGCATTTTTCGCTGCTTCAGCTACAATTACTTTATAAGACTCTCCATTAATCATAATTTGCCAACGTCCAGAACGAACAGGTTGAGCACCAGCTTTCAAAGTTAAACCTTTAGCCTTGGCTTCAGCTCCATCTAAAGTCTTCCCAGTATTAGGATCTTTTTTCCAAATAGGAAGACCCCATTCCTCAAAACAATGAACAGTATCATCTACATGACGACCTACATCAAAAACTAAATCTTCACGCACAATCCCCATTAAGTCACAACGAACCATTCTTACATAATCATCAGGAGTATTCTCACCAATATAGGTATTAATAGCAGAAAGCCCCATAGCTACGGCACCAGAGCGCTCTAAAGCTGCCTTGTCACAAAGAATAATACTTAAACCATGGGGTTTGGCCCATTGAACAGCTTCTACAGCTGCTCCACAAGCAGCCATTCCACCACCTACTATCAAAATATCAGTTTCTTTCTCTACAATTTCTGGCTCAGCACAAAGTAAACCAGGATTATAACTCCAAATTTTAGGCATATCGCCACCTCCTTTTTAATATTTTAAAAACTTTTTTTAAAATTTAGCAGTCTTCCCAAGAGCCCCTACTTCAAATTTCTTATTCACTACTGCTTGAGGTTTAGCTGGCTCTTTACCATCAGCAGCTTGAGTAAATAACTGATTAGTCCCTAATAAAGCTGCATCAGGAGTAGACTTCCCAACCGTTGGATCTGCAGCTCCCTCAGGAGTGGTTCTGGTAGGATACTTAAATCTTAAAACTACACCATTTCTAAATTTAATAGTCCACATAATATCTGCTGTTCCACGCATAGGTTGACAAGTTCCATCTAAGGGAGCAAAATCTGCATAATGTCTTACCATAATAGCTCCTTGAGGACAGCTCTTTACACAAGAATAACATTCCCAACACTGATCAGGTTCTTGATTGTAAGCCTTCATAGCCTCTGG
>JANXAD010000020.1 GCA_025062245.1 Thermodesulfobacteriaceae bacterium
ATTCCTCGTAAGGGCTCTTCTTCTCTTAAAGCTTTTTCTAAAACTTTCTGAGAATTTTCTTTAGTATAAAAAAAATCTGTAAAAGGTTTTCTAAGTAATTCCTCCTTAGAGTATTCCGCTATCTTCCATAAAAAATCGTTTATCTCTATAATTTCCAGATCTTTATTTAAAATTAAAAAGCAAAGATCTATTAAGTTAAAAGCTTTAAGTAAAGACTCTAACTTTGGCTCCAAGATAAGCATCTGTAGGTATTTTTGTAAAAAAATTACCAAGGAAGAGGCCATCTCTTCTGAATGGATAACTTTACTGTCCAAGGTCACTTTTAAAACTATTTCCTTTTCTAAGTCTCTTATAGAAGCTAAAAAAATGATCTCCTCAGGAGTTTCTTGAATTTTTTGAGGAAGTGAGAAATTAATCGCTGAAGTTGGTTCAAGTATTTCAATATTTTTAATCCCTATTTTTGAAAGTAAGGGTAAATTAAAAAATCTTTTCAAATTAGGATCCATTTTAAAAGCTTTTTCCATTGCAATTTATCATTTTTGTATTATATAATTTAATATATTTTTAAAGATAAGCACCTCTTTAAGGAGGTGAAAAATGGTTCGATATTGTGTAGGAACAAGTTTCAAAAATCTTTCTCTAATAGAAGAAGCCGATAGGTATAATCAAAGGGGAAAGGGAATTATAAAAGAGTTTTACGGTTCAGTTGAAAATCAAATCTTTGCCTCTATTAGCTTTGGCTCAGGAGTGGAACATGCTGAATGGGAAGATGTGGTTAAATTCACTAAAAAGGCTACCAAATACGATATAGATGTTTATTTAAATGTAAACAATTTAAAAGCTACCCCAGACTTTATAGAAAAAAACCAAACCCAAATTCTTAATTTTTTAAAAAAAGCTGAGGATATCGGGGTAAAGGGGGTTATTTTTGCAGCTGTTCCTCTTATAGAATTTACAGCTAAGCAAAAAACCAGTCTTAAAATTGCAGTCAGCGCTATTCTTCAAGTAGACACCCTCCAAAAGATTAAACGTTACCGAGATATGGGAGTTCATAGAATTATTTTGTCCCTCTTTAAGGGAAGGGATTTTAATTTCTTAGAAAAGTTAAAGATGTTTCCCGAATTAGAATGGGAAATCCTTTGTAATGAAATATGTAGATTTGAATGCCCTTTTTTACCTCAACATTATCTTCATAGGTCTAATTTTGATTTTGCTCAAGATAAAACTAAAAATTATTATTATAAGTTTTGTTATAAAGAGCTGTTAGAGGATTTTCCGGTTAATATTTTAAAAACCCGATTTATAAGACCTGAAGATGTTCCCTTTTATCACGAAAAATTTGGCATTCAATATTTTAAGATAGTTCGTAGAGAATCCCATCCAAAATTAATTTCCTATTTTATGGATGCTTATACCTCCTTTGACTATGATGGAAATCTGATGCATCTATTTCCTATGTTTATGAAAAATCCAGAAAAGTTAAAAGAACCTAGCCGCTTTTACATAAGAAATAAAGATTTAGAGGGTTTTTTAGATTATTTTTATGTAAATCGTCCTGATTGTTATAATGACTGTTTTACGGTAGGAGGAAGTTGTGATTATTGCAAAAAAGTGGCAGAAAGATTAAGCCAATCAGAAAAGTTTGTTATTACAGCTAAGGCTGTAGGAGCTTAGGCAATGGAACTTTCTCATGTGATCCGACATAGAAGATCTATTAGAAAGTATAAAAGTGAGAAGATAAGTAAGGAACTTCTTGAGGAAATAATAAATTTAGCTGTATGGGCACCTTCTCCTTTTAATTCTCAACCCTGGAATTTTGTTATAATTTCAAGAGAATATATTTTAAATAGGAGAGAAAACATAGGAGAACTTCTTTATGAAAGATCTAAACCCTTATTGGAGCAAATTTTTGGCAAAAAGGACATGTCTCCCTTTATAGTTAAAAAATTTTTAGGAGATTTTGGAGGTGCTCCCTATCTTATTGGGGTGTTGAGAAGCAACCGAATTGGAGAAGTGGATTTGGAATTTCAAAGAGCTGCCATTTATGCAGTAGTTCAAAATATTCTCTTAATTGCCTATGATAAAGGGTTAGGAACTTGTTGGATAGGAGTGGATGAAAAAATGAGAGAGGTAGTTCAAGAAATTCTTGGTATTACTAAAGAAATGGGAGAACTTTTAGCTCTTATAAGTATAGGAATTCCTGATCAGAGAGTAAAGGACTTAGAAAGAAAACCTTTTAACCTTTGGTATTTGGAGTAAGTAAAGCATGGATATTAGAAGATTGTGTTATGAAGCTATTTTAGAGGTAGAAGACAGTAAAGCTTTAGATTATGAGACAGTTACTGACCAAATGGAAATCTATGGAGAAGGTTTTGGACTTGATTCCTTGGGTCTTACAGAATTAATCAATGTTTTAGAAGAAAAATTTGGCCTTCAACTTACCATGGAAGAGCTTATGGAAGCAGAAGCTTTTGAAAATTTTGGAGCCCTTTGGAAATTTATAGCTAAAAGGGTGGGAAAATGATTACTATATATCAAGTCTTTAAAAAAGTAGCAGAAAGCCTTAGAGAAAAGGTTTTTCTTATAGAAGAGGATAAAAGTTTTACCTTCGGAAAAGTTTTAGAGATGGTTGAAAACTGGGCCTATTACTTAAGTGAAAAGGTAGGAATTAAAAGGGGAGATAAAGTTTGCCTTCTTATGAATAATCAAATAGAGTTTCCTCTTTCTCTTTTAGCCTTAAATAAAATTGGAGCTATTTTTGTCCCTCTTAATAATCGCTTAACTCCCAGAGAAATTGAATTTATGGTTAGAGCGAGCAACTCTAAGGTAGTGCTTCTAAATCCTCTTTTTGAGGAAAAGGTAAAAAACTTAGAGGGAGTAACTACGCTTGAGGCATCCACAGTAAGAAATCTTAAAGAAGGAGGTAACACTCCTACCTTAACTGAAGAAGAAGCTTTCATTCTTTTTACCTCTGGCACTACAGGACTTCCTAAAGGAGTTTTGCACACTAACGAAAATGGACTTTTTTACGCTAAGGTCATGATAGATGGCCTAGGATTTGAAAGGGAAATGAAACAACTAATTGTAGCTCCTCTGTATCATGCTATAGGATTTATAGATCAACTTTTACCAGCTATGATTTTAGGAGAAACTGTAGTTCTTAGTAATGATACTACTCCTCAAGGAATAGCAAATCTTATGGAAAAATATCAAATAGATATTCTTTTGGGAGTCCCTACTATTTTTACTTTGCTTCTTCTTTCTGGGGTAGCTAAAAAGTTTGACTTTTCTCAGGCTAAAATTTTTGGGTATGCAGGAGCTCCCATGAGCTCTAAGACTATTCAAGGTCTTAAGAAAACCTTTCCCCATATTAAACTTTATAATTTTTACGGTTCAACTGAGGTAGGAGGAACTATAACCATTCTTGAGGATAAATATGCTTTAAGTCATGCAGATACGGTAGGAAAGGAAGTAGAGGGAGTAGAAGTAAAAATTTTAAAAGATGGAGAATTTGTAAGAGGTGAAATTGGAGAGGTGGTTACAGCTCCTCGCTACATGAAAGGTTATATAAATGCAGATACTAAAAAAGCCTTTTATGGAAATTATTTAAGAATGGGGGACTTAGGAAGTCTGGATCAAGAAGGTTTCCTAACTCTTTATGGAAGAATTGATGATATGATAATTGTACACGGAGAAAATGTTTATCCTATAGAAATTGAAAGAGCTGTAATTGAAAGCGGAGTAGTAAAAGAGGTAGCCGTAGTAGGAAAGGAAACTATTCTTGGATCCCAATTGGTTTGTTTTGTTTCCCTTATAGGAGGTCTAAACGAAAAAGAGGCTTTAGAAAAAATAAAGGAAGTCTGTAAAGAAAAATTAGCTGACTTTAAACGTCCCAGAGAATTTGTGGTTCTTGAAGAACTTCCTAAAAATCCGGTAGGAAAAATAGATAAGAAAAAACTTTCAGAAATGGCTAAATCCTAAATCTTTTTAGGAATAAAAAATTTTTTACTTTTTACAAAAACTTGACACCATGCCAAGTATCAGTTAATAACCTCACTTTAAACTAATTTATAAAATCTTTTTTGAAATTTTAAGGCTACATTTACTAAACTAATTAAAATAGGTACCTCTAAAAGAGGACCGATAACTGTAGCAAAAGCTTGGTCACTCTGAATTCCCCAGATGGCAACCGCTACAGCTATAGCTAATTCAAAGTCATTACTAGCGGCAGTAAAGGATACTGCAGTAGCCTTAGGATAATCCACTCTAAGTTTATAGGCAATAAAAAAAGTAATAAACCACATAAAAAGAAAGTAAATACAAAGAGGAATAGCAACTCTTAAAACATGTAAAGGAAGTTCTACAATATATTGTCCTTTCAAAGAAAACATAACGATAATAGTAAAAAGAAGGGCTGAAGGAGTTAAATAACTAATTTTAGGAGCTAAAACTTCTTCAAACCAGACCTTTCCTTTTATGGCTAAACTTCCATATCTGGTTATAAGTCCCATTATAAAGGGAATTCCAAGATAGATAAAAACAGTTTTGGCAGCTTCAACTATAGAAACCTCAGCCTGAATCTCTCCAACCCCTATCCACTTAAGTCCCAGGGTTATAAAAATATAAATATATATAGCATAAAAGAAGATTTGAAAGATAGCATTAAAGGCAACTAAACCTACGGCAAGTTCTCTGTCTCCTTCTGCAAGCTCATTCCACACTATAACCATAGCAATACATCTGGCAAGTCCAACCAGTATAACCCCTATCATATATCCTGGATAATCAGGAAGAAAAAGTATAGCTAAGAACCACATTACTATAGGACCTACAATCCAGTTTTGAATAAGAGAAAAACTTAAAAGTTTAAAATTTTTAAAAATCTTTCCCATCTCTTCATATTTAACTTTGGCTAAAGGTGGATACATCATAAGAATTAGTCCAATAGCAATAGGTATAGAAGTGGTGCCAATACTTAAAGATTCAATAACCTCAGCTAGGTGAGGATATACATAACCTAAGAGTACCCCTATTACTATAGCTAAGAAAATCCAAAGAGTTAAAAATCTTTCAATAAGAGAAAGACCCTGGACCTTTTCTAAAGGTTTATTCATATAAGCCCCGCTTTTTAAAAAATTTTACTTCAAAAATATATCCAAAGGACTAAAAAATCAAGTCTTGGTTGAAGGTCCAAAATTTTGGGTTTAAAATTCTCAATGGAATTTTTTTCGTTGCCTCAGCGCCAACTTAATTTATCAACCTTGCCCTTCTTTCTTAAATAGGCTTTATAAAGCTTTGCTTGATAACTTCTAATCTCCATTCTATATCCCCACTTTTTAATAAACTCTCATAAGGCGTCTTTGGATTGATTTAGCATCTATTTTAGACAAGGAGAATTAAAGAGATATAATTTGGGAGGAGGAACTAAGTAGAGTAAGAAACTTAGCAACGGTTGTATGAGGTGGTAGCGGTGAGAAATTTAAGGTAATTTGTCGAACTCTTGTAAAGTTTTAGTTTATAATTATAATTTAAAATGAAAAATATGCCGATTTACGAATTTAAGTGTGAAGTTTGTAGTTTTTCCTTTGAAGCTTTTCAAAAATTAGGTGAAGAGTATCCACTCTGCCCAAGGTGTCAAGCTAAAGAAGTAATTAAATTACCCTCTCTTTTTGCCTATCAAGACCGAAGTGTAAAAATAGCTGAAAGAGAAAGATCTATTTTAAAAAGAACCCGAGATTATTTAATAGATGGTAAAGTAAAGGAAGCCCAAAACTTTTTAAATAAGGCTAAGGATTATTATCCTACAGATACTATTAAAAAGCTTTCTGATACTTTAGCAGAGAAAGGAGCTGTAAGAGTTCACAATGTTTTACAAAATCAAATAGTAGTTACTAAGAAAAGGGGAGAAAAGTAAAATGAAAAGGGATTTCGATCCTTTATCTAATCTTGTAAGTTTTAGTACTTTTATTTTATCTTTAAATACAGCTGCTTTAGTTCACTTAGGTGAAATTCCTGATCCTATAACTCAAAAAAAACAAACTAATCTCCTCTTAGCTAAACAAACCATAGATACCTTAGAAATGCTTAAAGAAAAAACTAAAGGCAATCTCTCAATTGAGGAGGAAAAACTTTTAGAAAGTATTCTTTTTGAACTAAAGCTTAAATATGTAAAATTAATAGATTAGTTTTTAAATTTTTAGTTTTAAATGAAGTCTATTTATTTTCTTTCTCCTGCTAAGATCAATTTGGTTCTTCAAGTTTTAAAAAAAAGGGACGACGGATATCACGAAATTTGGACTATTTTTCAAAAAATCACCCTTTTTGATGAAATAGAGGTAAAAAGAGGAAGGAGAAATTTTTTTCTAAAAATGGAGCCTGAGTTTAAAATTCCTTTAGAAAAAAATTTGGTTTTTAAAGCCTATCAAAAATTTAGGGAATCTTTCAATATTCGGGAAAATTGTAATATTTGGATTAAAAAAAGGATACCCTTAGGAGGAGGATTAGGAGGAGGAAGTAGTAATGCAGCAACCCTTCTTAAGGCTTTGTTTAGCCTTTTTGAAATAGAAACTGATTCTATTTATGATTTTGGAAAAGCCTTAGGAGCAGATATAAGCTTTTTTTTAAGTTCCTATTTTTCTGCTATAGGTGAAGGTATAGGAGAAAGACTTACTCCCTTTTCTAATTTTTCTGCCTGGTATTTACTTATCTATCCAGGTTTTGAAATTTCAACTAAATGGGCTTATGAAAAATTGGGATTGACAAATAGTAAAAATCCTGTTTATTATTCGGAAAAAATTCCTCCTTGGGAACAAACTTTCGGTTTAATAAACGATTTTAAAAGGCTAATTTGGAGGGAATTTAGGGAGTATGAAATTTTAGAAAAGGGACTAAAAGATGAGGGAGCTAAGGCTGTGAGTTTAAGTGGAACTGGTTCCACAGTTTTTGGAATTTTTGAAGATAAACCTCCTTTTCAAGCCTACCTCAAACTTCAAGAAAGATTTCCTCAAGTTCAAGTCTTTTTGGTTAAAAATTTAGAATAAAAAGGGGAGGCTAACAGAAATGTTTGTAAACCACCTAAAAATCTTTAGTGGAACTGCTAATGTGGAACTGGCCAAAAAAATTTGTGAATACTTAGCTACTCCTTTAGGGCTATGTGTAATAAGAAAATTTAGTGATGGAGAAATTTTTATAGAATTAAAGGAAAATGTTAGGGGATCTGATATTTTTTTAGTTCAACCGGTTTGTCCACCGGTTAATGAAAATCTTATGGAACTTCTTATTATGATTGATGCAGCTCGTAGAGCTTCTGCCCGTAGAATTACAGCGGTAATTCCCTATTATGGGTATGCTAGGCAAGATCGTAAAACTGCTCCTCGCACTCCTATTACTGCAAAATTGGTAGCCAATCTTATTGTAACTGCAGGAGCCAGAAGAGTTCTTACTATGGACTTGCATGCAGGGCAAATTCAAGGTTTTTTTGATATTCCTGTAGACCACCTCTATGCCTTGCCTGTATTCTTAAGTTATATCAAAGAAAATTTTAGAGATAAAGAAATAGTAATAGTTTCTCCAGATGCAGGAGGAGTTGAAAGAGCCAGAGAATATGCTAAGAGATTAAATTGTAGCATGGCTATTATAGATAAAAGAAGAGAAAGACCTAATGAAAGTGAAGTAATGCACGTAATTGGTGATGTAAAAGCCAAAATAGCTATTATCATAGATGATATGGTAGATACAGCAGGAACCATGTGTCATGCTGCTAAAGCTTTAATAGAAAGAGGAGCCACTGAAGTTTACGGAATGGCTACCCATCCTGTTTTATCTGGACCAGCTTTGGAAAGATTGGCTAAAGCTCCTCTTAAGGCTCTCATCGTAACTGATACTATACCATTAAGTGAAGAAGCTCAAAAACTTGAAAAGATAGTAGTTCTTTCAGTAGCTAAACTATTAGGAGAGGCTATAAGAAGAATTCATACAGACGATTCTATAAGTTCTTTATTTATTTAATTTTGGAACTTAAGATAAGGAGGGATTTCTTATGAAACAGGTTAGCTTAACCGTAACTAAAAGAACGAAAACAGGAAAGGAAATAGCTAAAAAATTAAGAAAAAATGGATTAATTCCTGCTATTGTTTATGGAAGCCACACCAGACCCATCCCTATTGTAGTTAGGTTTAATGAATTAGAAAAAATTCTTTCTCGCTATAAAGGAGAAACTTTAATTTTTAACTTAGAAATCATTAATGGAGAATCTATCAAAAAACAGGCCATCTTAAAGGATTATCAACTCCATCCTGTAACAGACCAGATTATTCACTTAGACTTTTTCGTTATAGAGGAGGCTGAGCCTATAGAAATCGAAGTTCCTTTGGAATTCGTAGGTAAACCTTTAGGGGTCTCTAAGGGGGGTATTTTAGAAATTTTAAAGCACGAAGTAACTATCGAATGTCTACCTAATCAAATTCCAGATAAAATAACGGTTGAGCTAAGTAATTTAGATATAGGAGATGTTTTACATGTAAAAGACCTTAAAGTTCCTGAGAATATTAAAGTTAAAGATAATCCAGAGGAAACTATAGTTACCATAATTACAGAAAAAGAGGAAAGGGAGGAAGAAACTTTAAAAGAATAGCTAAATGTGGCTTATATGTGGTTTGGGAAATCCTGAGAAAAAATATGAAAATACAAGACACAATGTGGGTTTCCAGAGTTTAGACTATTTTGCTAAAAAACATGGTCTGGAATTTAAACTTTTCAAAGACTTTAAAAGTTTGGCTAGTTTTTATCATCCTTGGGCTATCTTGGTTAAACCCCTAACTTATATGAATCTTTCAGGAATGGCTATAAAAAGTTGGGTGGAGAAACAAAAAATTGCTCCTGAAAACCTACTTCTCATATATGATGATATGGACCTACCACTTGGAAGATTTAAAATTCTTCCTAAGGGAGGTTCAGGTGGACATAAGGGGGTTCAGTCTGTAATTGAAGCCTTAAACACTTCTAATTTTCCGAGAATTAAAATAGGAATTTCCCGTCCACCCTTAGGGGAGGATCCTAAGGATTATGTGCTTTCTCCCTTTAAAGAAGAAGAAGTAGAGGTTATTAAAAAAGTTATAAAATTGGTAGTTCAAGCTATAGAAGATCTTTTTCAAGAGGGACTTTTAAAAACCATGAGTAAATACAATTCTCTTAAAGTGAATTGAAAAATGGTGGAAGATAAAATTTTAGTTTTAGATTTTGGTTCTCAAACTACTCAACTTATAGCTAGAAGAGTAAGAGAATTGGGAGTTTATAGTGAAATTAAATCTTGTTTTACAAGTTTAGAGGAAATTAAGTCCTTTTCTCCTAAGGGAATTATTCTTTCAGGGGGACCTGCTTCTGTTTATGATTTGGGAGCTCCCAGTGTAAATCTTAAACTGTTTAACTTAAACTTTCCGATTTTAGGGATATGCTATGGAGCTCAACTGATAGCCTATCTTTTTAAAGGAAAAGTTGAAAGAAGTCCCAAAAGAGAATTTGGGCTAACCTACCTTAAAATTTTAGAAAATAATCCTCTTTTTAAAGATTTAGAAAAGGGAAAAGAATATAAAGTCTGGATGAGTCATAGTGATAGAGTTGAAATTTTACCCTCTGAATTTTACGCTATAGGTTCTTCTGAAAATACTCCTTTTTCAGCTTTTGCTCATAAAGATAAGCCTATTTATGGAGTTCAGTTTCACCCAGAGGTGGTTCACACCGAAATTGGAAAAAAGATTTTAGAAAACTTTGTTTTCGAAATATGTAGATGTACTCCCTCTTGGAGTATGGCTTCCTTTGTTGAAAGGGTGATAAAAGAAATTAGAAATCTTGTAAGGGAAGAGGAAAAGGTTATTTGTGCTTTATCAGGCGGTATTGATTCAACAGTTACGGCAGTTTTGGTCCATAGGGCTATTGGAGACCGTCTTATTCCTATTTTTGTGAATAACGGAGTTTTAAGAAAAAATGAACCTGAAGAAGTTTTAAGTTTAATGAAAGAATTAGGATTAAAAGTTATTTATGTAGATGCCAGTTCTTTATTCTTAGAAAAACTTAAAGGAGTTACCGATCCTGAGAAAAAAAGAAAAATAATTGGAGAAACCTTTATAGAGGTTTTTGAAAGGACCGCTCAAGAGTTTGAAAAAGTAAAGTATCTTGCTCAAGGGACTTTATATCCAGATGTGATAGAAAGCACCTCTTTTAAAGGTCCTTCTTCTACTATAAAAACCCATCATAATGTAGGAGGACTTCCAGAAAAAATGAATCTTAAACTTATAGAACCTTTAAGAGAACTTTTTAAAGATGAAGTAAGAAGAATAGCTGAAATTTTAGGATTACCTAAGCATATTATATGGAGACAACCTTTTCCTGGACCTGGATTAGCTATAAGAATCTTGGGAGAGGTAAGTGAGGAAAAACTTAAAATCTTAAGAGAGGCTGATGTTATTGTTACAGAAGAAATGTTAAATTCAGGATGGTACTACAAAGTTTGGCAAAGTTTTGCAGTTCTTATTCCTGTGAAAACTGTAGGAGTTATGGGAGATGCCAGAACCTATGAATATGTAATAGCTATAAGATGCGTAGAAAGCCAAGATGCTATGACTGCTGACTGGGTAAGATTACCCTACGAACTTTTAGCCAAAATAGCTAATCGTATTATAAATGAAGTTCAAGGTGTAAATCGTGTAGTTTACGATATTTCATCTAAGCCTCCAGCAACTATTGAATGGGAATAAACTTTTTCTTGAGAAAACTTTTACACCTTTTGACCGGAATTTTTATTTATTTTCTAAGTTTTCACCTTTCTCAAACTAAACTTATATTATTTTTAATTTTCTTTTGGTTTTTATTTTCTCTTTTTGAAATATTAAGGCTGTCTCTAATTATAAAAATTCCCTTTGAAAATTTATGGAAAAAACTTTTAAAGGAAGATGAAAAATCAAATCTTACGGATTCTTGGTTTTATCTAACAGGAGTTACTTTAGCTGGATTTTTTTTAAAAATTGATTCTTTTCGTCTTTTAATTTTAATATTAGCCTTTTCAGATCCTTTAGCTTCTTTAGTCGGTTTTTATATAGGAAAAACCAGGGTATATAAAAATAAAACTTTAGAAGGGGCTCTAACCTTTTTTTTGATAAGTTTTATTATTTCCTATTTTTTTTTAAAATGTAGTTGGCATACCTTTTTCTTATCTTTATTTTTAACTTTAGTTGAAGTCCTTACTCGTCGGGACAACTTTTGGATTCCTGTGGGAGGAACTTTCTATTTAAATTTGACAAAATATTTTTTAGGATTATTTTAAAGAAAAACTTTAATTTTCAAAAATATGACTGGTCTTAAAAATTGGGGAATTTCCTTAGATGAGATCCCTTTAGAAGGGTTAAAGGTTGAATTTTCTGAACTTTTTGATTTGGGAGAAGAAATAAAAATTGCCAAACCTTTGACTGGGTTTCTCCATTTAAAAAAAATAGGAGTAGAAGTAGAAGTAATCGGTTATTTAGAGGGGACTATAATTTTAGATTGTGATAGATGTTTAAGTCCATATAAATTTGAAATTAAAAAAAATTGGTCTTTGGAGCTTAAACCTCTAAATTTTTTAAATTTGGAGGAAGAAAGGGAATTAAAAGAGGAGGAAATGGAGGTTGATTTTTACGAAAATAACTGGATTTCCTTTTTAGATTTAATAAAAGAAGAAATTTATTTAAGTATTCCTTATAAAAAACTTTGTAAGGAAGATTGTAAGGGTATTTGTCAGGTGTGTGGAGTCAACTTAAATGAGATGCTCTGTAAGTGTAAGGTTTATAAGAAGGAAAGTCCTTTTGCTATTTTAAAAGATATTTTTTTAAAAAATTTAGAGAAAGGAGGATAAGGGAGCATGGCTGTTCCTAAGAGAAAGGTTTCAAGATCCAGGAGAGGAAAAAGAAGAGCTCATCAACATTTAGTTCTTCCTTCTCTTTCACCTTGTCCCAGGTGTAGGTCACCTAAAAGGCCACACCGAGTATGTCCTAATTGTGGCTATTATAAAAATAAGTCCTTTTTGAAAGTTGAAGAAAAATAGTCTTTTGAAAATCTATGTATAAGGTGGTTTTAGATGTAATGGGGGGGGATTTGGCCCCCCTTGCTAATTTAAAAGGTGCTGAGTTAGCTTTAAAAGAGATTCCGGATCTTTTTTTATACTTAGTAGGTAAAGAAAAGGTGTTTAAAGGCTGGGAGAATAAAAAAAGGGTAGAATTCCTTTTTACAGAGGAAGCAGTTGAAATGAATGAGAGTCCCAGTGAAGCCTTAAAGAAAAAAAAGGGAGCCTCTATTTTTAAGGGTTTAACTCTATTAAAGGAAAATCAAGCTCAAGCCTTTATTTCTGCTGGAAACTCTGGAGCAGTAGTTGCAGGAAGTATTTTTATCTTAGGAAGAATTGAAGGGGTTAGGCGTCCAGCTATTGCAACCCTTCTTCCTACCCTTAAAAATCCCATGGTCTTAATTGATGCTGGAGCTAATGTGGACTGCAAACCTTCTGATCTTTTTCAGTTTGGAATTATGGGAAGTCTTTTTTTGGAAAAAATCTGGAACCGTTATTCTCCTAAAATTGCTCTTCTCTCTATAGGAGAAGAATCTGGTAAAGGAAATCTCTTAGTTAAAAAGGCTCACCAATTTTTTTCTAAGGCTACCTTAAACTATGTTGGAAATATTGAAGGAAGGGATCTCTTTTTAGGAGAAGTTGACGTAATAGTTTGCGATGGTTTTATAGGGAATATATGTCTCAAACTTTCTGAAGGGTTAGCTGAGGTAGTAATAAATATGCTAAAACAGGAGGTTCAAAAATCCTTTATATCCCTCTTAGGCTTTTCCTTAGCTAAGAAAGCTTTAAAAGAATTTAAAAAGAAATCTGACTGGAGAGAATACGGAGGTGCTCCTCTTTTGGGGGTAAGAGGAGCAGTTATTATAGCTCACGGAAAGTCTGATGCCATAGCTATCAAAAATGCCATCAAACAGGCAGTTAATTTTATAAAGATAGGTCTAATAGAAAAATTAGAAAAAGCCATAGAAAAAAATCTTAGTTTATTAGAGGAAAGTGAATGAGATCATCTTCCATAAAAAGTACTATTCTCTCTATGGGAATTTCTGTTCCTTCTAAAGTTCTTACCAATATAGAATTAGAAAAAATAGTGAATACCTCTGACAGTTGGATTACTGAAAGAACAGGTATTAAAAAGAGACATATTTTAAAAGATGGAGAACTCATAAGTAGTCATGCTATTAAAGCCAGCAAAGAAGCCTTAGAAAGGGCTAAGCTTTCTCCCAAGGAAATCAATCTTATTATCTGTGCTACTCTTACTCCTGATTATCTTATGCCTTCCTTAGGGATCTTAATCCAAGAAGGTGTAGGAGCTATAAATGCTGGGGCCTTTGATCTTTCAGCCACTTGTTCAGGTTTTCTATATGCTTTAAGCATTGCGGATCAATTTATTAAAAATAATCCTAACTGGAAAATCTTGATAGTAGGAGCTGAAGCTCTTTCAAGAAAGATTAATTGGGAGGATCGCTCTACCTGTGTTCTTTTTGGAGATGGTGCTGGAGCAGTGGTAGTAGGTAAGAGCTCTTCTCCAGATAAAGGTATTATAGATTTTATTTTAGGATCCAGTTCAGATAACTGGTCCTTACTTACTCTTAAAGGGGGAGGAAGCTGTTTTGCTCCCTTTGATAAAAGATTACCGCCCGAGGATTACTTCATCAAAATGCAGGGAAGAGAGGTTTTTAAAGTAGCTGTAAAAACTATGGAAAGGGTAGCTCTAAACTTGTTAGAAAGAAACGGACTCACTACTCAAGACTTAGATCTCTTAGTTCCCCATCAGGCTAATTTAAGAATTATAGATTTCTTAAGAGAACGTCTTAAAATTCCCTCAGAGAAAGTTTATGTAAATATACAAAAATATGGTAATACCTCAGCAGCAAGTATTCCTATTGCTCTATATGAAGCTCAAGAAGAGGGAAAACTAAAAGATGGAATTTTAACTTTAAGTGTAGCTTTTGGAGGAAGCTTTACCTTTGGTGGAGTCCTCATGAGGTGGTAAAAAAAAGGGTAAAAATAAAAAAACCCCTGAGAGGGGGAACCTTCTCAGGGGTTAAACCTATGAGAGTCCTACTTTTTAACTAATAGCTTCTCTTCCTTTAATAATTTGTTCTACTACATCAGGATTAGCTAAAGTGGAAATATCTCCTAATTCTCCGTAAGCTTTAGAGGCAATCTTTCTCAAGATTCTTCTCATAATCTTTCCACTTCTGGTCTTGGGAAGATCGGGACAAAATTGAATTACATCAGGAGTAGCTATAGGTCCGATTTTCTTTCTAATCCACTGGACTAATTCTTTTTTAAGTTCTTCAGAGGGTTGTACACCTTCTTTGAGAACTATATAGGCATAAATAGCTTCACCTTTAATATCATGAGGCATACCTACGACAGAAGACTCAGCTACAGCTGGATGTTCAACAAAGGCTGATTCAAGTTCCATAGTTCCAAGACGGTGTCCAGAGACATTGATTACATCATCCAGTCTTCCAAGAATTCTAAAATACCCGTGTTCTTCCATAACAGCACCATCACCAGTGAGATAGTATCCAGGAAATCTTTCAAAGTAGGTTTGATAATATCTCTTAGGATCTCCCCAAACTCCTCTGGCAATACCTGGCCAAGCCCTTGTTCCACAAAGATGGCCACCTTCGTTAATATCTGCTTTAGTTCCATCTCCTCTTAAAACTACCCATTCAGTTCCTGCAACAGGAAGTCCTGCAAAACCAGGTTTTTGAGGAGCTGCATAGGGAGGAGTATTAATACAATGTCCTCCTGTTTCAGTCTGCCACCAGCAGTCACTAACTGGACATCTTCCTTTTCCTACATTTTTCCAATACCATACCCAAGCCTCAGGATTAATAGGTTCTCCTACACTTCCCAAAATCTTTAAAGAAGGCATTTCATAGGCTTGAGGCCATTTTTCACCTTCCCTGATTAACATTCTGATAGCAGTGGGAGCAGTATAAAATTTATTTATTTTATAACGTTCAACCAATTGCCACCATCTTCCTGGATTAGGATAGGTCGGAACTCCTTCATACATAAAGGAGGTAGTTCCTAAGTTAAGAGGAGCATACATAACATAAGAGTGTCCTGTAATCCAACCAATATCTGCTGTACACCACCAGATATCTCCTGGCTGAATATCAAAGCTCCATTTAAGAGTATAGGAAGCGTAAACTAAGTAACCTCCCTGGGTATGGAAAATTCCTTTAGGCTTTCCAGTGGTTCCAGAAGTGTAAAGAATAAAGAGAGGATCTTCTGCATCCATAATTTCATAATCGCACCAGTCAGAAATCTTAGGATCATCCATTAGATTTTCATATCTTTTATATCTTTCATCATCTGGTAAATCTATAGGATCTCCAAATCTATTAACTACAATAAGATGTTCTACAGAGGGACAGGTATCTAAAATCTGCATAGCATTACCTAAGAGAGGAATTCTTCTTCCTCCTCTGTAAGTTCCGTCACAGGTAATAATAACCTTAGATTGAGCATCATCTACCCTTCCCTTTAAGGCTTCAGCAGAGAAACCACCAAAGACGATACTGTGAATAGCACCAATTCTTGCACAAGCCAGAGCCACTATAGGTAACTGAGGAATCATAGGAAGATAAATACTTACTCGGTCTCCCTTTTTAACACCTAAGGACTTTAAAACATTGGCAAATCTACAAACTTCTCTGTGAAGCTGTTGATAGGTATAAATTTTCCATTCGTGATCCGGTTCTCCCTGCCAAATAATAGCAGCTTGATTTCTTTTATCTGGGTTCATTACATGTTTATCCAAACAATTATAAGCTACATTAAGTTTCCCACCTTCATAAAATCTTGCCTCTGGTTTGTGAAAATCCCAATAACAGGTTTTATCCCAGAATTTAAACCAAGTTACAAATTCCCGAGCTTTAGCAGACCAATAACCATCAGGATCATCTAAAGCCCACTTATAAAGCTCTCGATATTCCTTTAAATTTTTTACATAAGCAGTATCACGGCCTTCTTGTGGTGGGTCATACCATCTCTCTTCGGGTAATACTACTGCAATGTCACCCTTTTGCTGAATTTCCTTTTCTTTTTCTTCTGCCATACCTTTACCCCCCCTTATAAGATTTCAGTAATTATTTTTTACAATAAACGAAAAAAATTTTATGGGAATACTTTGTTATTTTTTTCACTTTTATTAAAGGTCTTTTCTAAAACTTTTAGTATTTCCTTTTTAATATTTTGGATCTTTTCTTTTACCAGTTTTTCATCTAAGGTTAAAATTTCATAATTTCTCATAAGGAACTTTCCATCAACCATAACATCTGAGACACATCCGCTCTTAGCACTGTAAACTAAAAGAGCTAAAGGATTATAATCAGGATGAAGATTAACATGAGTTAAGTCCAAAATAGCTAAATCTGCTTGATAACCTGGTAAAAGTTTTCCTGTGTTTTCAAAACCTAAACTTTTAGCACCTATTTCAGTGGCCATTTTGAAAACTTCTTTAGCCGTAAGCACTAAAGGATTTTCCTCTATTCCTTTTTGAATTAAACAAGCAGTCCTCATTTCCGAAAAGAGGTCTAAATCGTTATTGCTTGCTGGTCCATCTGTTCCAATTCCTACCATAAGATTTTTTTTAAGCATTTCGGGAACTGGTGCAATACCAGAACCAAGTTTTAAATTGCTCTCAGGACAGTGAACTACTTTAACTTTATGTTTAGAAAAAAGTTCTATTTCTCTTTTACTAAGTCTTACGCAATGAACAGCAATAAGATTTTCCGATAAAGCTCCTAGTTCTTTTAATACATAAGGGGGAGTTTTTCCATATCTTTTTTTAATTTCTTGAATCTCTTCTTTATTTTCTGAAAGATGAATATGTATTTTTGCTCCAAACTTTTCAGCTATCTTAAGACATTTTTTAATAGTTTCAGCTGAACAAGTATATAGGGTATGAGGGGATACGGCAATTTTAATTTTAGAGTGATTTTCAAAGTTTTTTAATAGCTCTTGAGTAAGTTCTAATCCCTTTTCTAAGGAACCATATCCTGGAGAGGGAAAATCAAAAAGTCCTTCTCCAAGTAAAGCCTTTAAACCAGATTCCTCAGTAGCTCTTATTACCTCTGGTTCAAAAAGATACATATCACAAAAAAGGGTAATTCCCGATTTTATCATTTCTATTAAAGAAAGTTTAGTTCCCCAATATACCCACTCTTTTTGAAGATGGGCTTCTATGGGAAAAATGATCTTAGTGAGCCAGGTCATAAGAGGAAGATCTTCTGCAATCCCTCTCAGAATGCTCATAGGAGCGTGAGTATGAGCATTAACCAGCCCAGGGAAAATAAGACCATTTTCAAAGAAAAAAATTTCAGCTTGAGAATACTTAGGGAGAATTTCATCTTTTAATCCCAGGTCCACAATTTTATCTTCTCTAATAACTAAGCAACCATTTTCTAATGGTTCAACTTCTGTAGAAGGTAATATCCATTTAGCATAAAGGACTTTTTCTTTCATAGTTTTTAAAATCTATCTAAAAAATTTTTCTTTGTCAAGAATTTTAATCTCTGAGATAAAAAGGCCCATAGCTTATAAACCTTAGAGCTATCTTTTCTACTTTTTAAGATTCAAATCTAAAGAAGTTTCTCTTAAACTTTTTAAATCTAAAATTTTAGGATAAAATACTTTTTAAAATTTTTTAAGGGAGGAAAAGGTGAAAATAGGATTTATAGGTCTTGGAACTTTGGGTAAAGAAATAGTTAAAAAACTTTTAGAGGGGGGGGTTGAAGTAATAGTGTGGAATCGAACTTCACAAAAGGCTCAAGAAATGGGACTTCCTATGGTAAACTCCCCCCAAGAACTAATTGAAAAAGTAGACAGAGTTTTTGTAATTCTATTTGATAGCTTAGCCTCTAAGGAAGTCATCTTAGGAGAAAAGGGTCTAATTAAGGGATCTTTAAAAAATAAAACCGTAATTGATATGACCACCAACCATCCTAACTATGTAGTAGAAGTGGCCAAAATTTTAGAAAACAAGGGAGCCTATTATTTAGATGCTCCTGTACTTGGAAGTGTGATACCCGCAAGAAAGGGAGAACTAACTATTTTGGTGGGTGGGAATAGAGAAAAATTTGAGGAAAATAGATTTCTCTTTGAAAAGTATGGTAAAAATATTTTCTATGTTGGAGAAGTGGGTAAGGCTACCAAACTTAAACTTATAAACAACATAGTATTAGCAGGTTTTATGGAAATTTTAGCTGAAGCTTTAGCCATAGGAGAATTAGCAGGTTTGGAAAAGTCTCAAATAATAGAAATTTTATCTGCAGGAGCAGGAAGATCTGCTATTTTAGAGGTTAAAAAACAAAAACTTTTAGAGGAAGACTTTTCAGTTCATTTTAGTGTGGACCTAATGTATAAGGATTTACACTATGTTCAGGACTTAATTAAAGAGCTTAAGGGTTGCTCCTTAGTTACTTCGGTTATTAAGGAAGTTTACGGCTTGGCAAGAAAAAAAGGATTAGGAGAAAAGGATTTCTCTATAGTTTATAAAGTTTTACAGGATTTTTAACCCTTTACCAGTAAGAACTTTTAAGAATTTCGTGAAGATTAGTTATTTCTAAATTTAGGCCTCTGAGAATAAAGAAGTCGTCTTCAAAAAGAGTAATTAAGTTTCCCTTAAGATGATAAACCTCCCAGGAGAAAAATTTAGAACTTTCTACATTAAAAATTTCACAAAAAAAAGCCTTTATAAATCCTCCGTGAGTGAAAACAATATATAAACCTTCCTCTAGCTTCTTTAACTCTTCTAAAAATTTAAAAGCCCTTTTTCTTAAATCTTTTATAGACTCTCCACCAGGTGGAGAAAGATTTTCATTTTTAAGTCTTTCCCAAAAAAGAGGTTCTTTATAAACTTCTTCTCTTGGACGTCCAGTCCAACTTCCATAATTTATCTCTTTTAACTCTTCTTTAATTATGAGAGGAACTTTTTTCTTCTCAGAAAGAAGGGTAGCAGGATAAAGAGCTCTTTGTAAGGGGCTGGAAAATACCTTTCTAATTTCTAAGGAGATTAAAACTGAAACAACTTGTTCTGAAAGAATTTTTCCTTCTTCAGATAGGGGAACATCTAATTGCCCATAAAACACCTTTCTAAAATCTTTTAAAATAGGTCCATGTCTTATAATGAGAATTTCTTTCATTTAGAAAATGTTTTTGCAATTTTTAAGTAATCAAGTATAATAGATCATAAGAAAAAAGAAAGATATACATAGTTTGAGGATTTTAAAACAATTTTAAAATTTTTTCAGAAAATTATAAATCACTTTAAAGAAGCAAACCTTTCTTATCAAGCTTTATGGGTTTATAGTAATTTTAAAAAAATTTTTTTAAAAGAGGATTACAATCCCATTAAAGCAGCAGTTTGTTCTTTTTTAGTTCTGAAAAGGTTATTAGAATTGTCTCAAGCTTCTAAAGTTCACTTAGAGGAAACCTTAGAGAATATTTTTGAAAAAGTAGAAGTGCGTGTTCAAAAAATTCCAAAAGTAAAGACTTTTCAGCAATCCACAGAAAGTTGGACTTTTTGGTTAAAATATCCCGATCTAATTAAAACTTCTGAATATGAAACTTTGTTTGCCTTAATTTTCAAGAAAGCTTACGATAAAAAGTTAAAAAGTCTTAACTTACCTAAAACTATAACTATTGCTACTATAGTAACCACAGACCTATTCCAAGATGCCTTGGACTTTTCAGAACTTGAGGAAGAAAATCTTCAGCTTTTATTTAGAGAAATTCACAAATTTATGAGTACTCAATTTATTCCTAAGTGAGGGGGGCATAGTAGGGATGTAGATACTTATTAACAAAAAACAAAATCTTGTCCTTAAGATGTTCTTTTAGATCCTTTTAAATTTTTTTCTTCTTGACATCCTAAATTAAAAATTTATACTTCAGATATAAAATTTTTTTGGGGGTAAAGGTTTATGAAATATTTAAGTCTTCTTTTAGGTTGGTTGATTTTTCTTATAGTGGGATGTGGTCCTAAGGAAGAGAAGGCTCAAAGAACTTTGAACGGAGCTGGAGCTACTTTCCCCTATCCTTTATATGCTTCTTGGGCAAGTGAATATTATAAAAATACTAAAATTAAAGTCAATTATCAATCTATAGGTTCAGGAGGTGGTATAAGACAGATTATAGAAAGGACCGTTGATTTCGGAGCAACTGATATGCCTTTAAAACCTGAAGAGGTAGAAAAAAATAACCTTATTCAGTTTCCTGCAGTCATTGGAGGAGTGGTTTTAGTGGTAAATTTACCAGAAGTTCCTCCTAACAGTTTGGTCTTAGACGGAAATACGGTTTGTAAAATCTTTTTAGGTGAAATTAAAAGTTGGGATTCCCCTGAAATAAAGGCTTTAAATCCGGGAGTTAATCTTCCTTCTAAACCTCTTACTCCTATTTATAGATCAGATGGTTCTGGGACTACAGCTATATTTACTCACTATTTAACTCAAGTTTGTCCTAAATGGGCTAAAGAGGTTGGATTTGGAACTTCGGTCAATTGGAAGGCTGGTCTTGGAGCTAAGGGTAACGAGGGAGTAGCTAATTATGTTCAAAGGACCCCTTATACTATTGGTTATGTAGAATATGCCTATGCTTTACAAAATAAATTAAGTTGGACAAAAATGAAAAACGCTGTAGGGAATATAGTAGTGCCTGAGGAAAGTTCTTTTAAAGAGGCAGCCTCTTTTGCAAAGCTTGAACCAGAGAAACATTTTTATACTTGGATAACCAATGTTTCTGAAAAAAATGCTTGGCCTATCGTAGGAGCAACCTATATCCTTTTAGCTAAGGAAAAAACTGAAGTCAATAAAGAAGTAGTTAAGTTCTTTGATTGGGCTTTTAAAAATGGAGACTCTATGGCTAAGAATCTTCATTATGTGCCCCTTCCTGAAGAAGTAAAAGAAAAAATTCGTAACCTATGGAAAAGTCATAATCTCTATTAAAGAAATGACCTCTTCCTTTAAAAGAGAAATTTTTTTTAATTTAGCCTATCTTATAATTACTTTTTTGGCAAGTTTTATTATCATCTTTTTAGCCTTAGGAATCTTTTTAGTGCTTTTTAAGGAAGCCTATCCTGCTATAAAAACCTTTGGATTCTTAGGATTTCTTCTTTCAACTGAATGGGACCCAGTAAAAGAAGTCTTCGGAGCAGCTCCTTCTTTAATAGGCACCTTAATTACCTCCCTTTTAGCTCTAACCATAGCAGTTCCTACTGCTTTAGGTATAGCTATTTTTATAAACGAAGTTGCTCCCTCTTTTTTAAAGGATTTTATTAGTACCGGTATAGAACTTTTGGCAGCTATACCAAGTATTATTTACGGAATGTGGGGACTTTTTACTTTAGCCCCTCTTATGGCTAAGTATATAGAACCCTTTCTTCAAGAAACCATAGGGAAACTTCCTTTAATAGGTAAACTTTTTGAAGGAACTCCTCTCGGAATTGATTTACTTACAGCCAGTGTGATTTTGAGCATTATGATCATTCCTTTTACGGCCTCTGTAGCCAGAGACTCTTTAGCCTTGACTCCTCCAGTTCTTAAAGAATCAGCCTATGCTATAGGTGCAACTAAATGGGAAGTAATAAAGGATGTTATGCTTCCCTATTCTAAATTAGGAATAATAGGAGGAATAGGTTTATCCCTTGGTAGAGCTCTGGGAGAAACTATGGCGGTAGCCTTTGTTCTGGGTAATGTAAATAAGATTCCTACCTCCCTTTTGGAAGCTTCAACTACGGTAACGGTAAAGTTAGCTAATGAATTTACAGAAGCTGACAAGGATATTCACTTAGCTTCTCTTTTTTATTTAGCTTTACTACTTTTTATTATGAGTTTTTTTATCTTAGCTTTAGCTAAGTTGCTTTTTCTAAAAATAGAAAGAAGATGAATACTAAAAGAAAGCTTATCAATGTGGTGGCTTTAACTCTCTGCTTTTTAACAGCTCTTTGGGGACTTTTTTGGCTTTTTTTTATTATTTTTGATGTTTTAAGACATGGTATTTTAGCTTTAACTCCTTCTCTTCTTTTAAAAGATCCAACTCCTCCTGGTATTCCAGGAGGAGGCCTAAGACATGCTATAGTTGGCCATCTTCTAATTACCTTTTGTGCTACTCTTATAGGAGTTCCTATTGGTATTTTGGGAGGAACCTTCTTAGCTGAATATGGAAGGGGATATAAAATTTCTAAATTGATAAGCTCTTTGGCAGATATCATGATAAGTGTTCCAGCTATTATTGTAGGAGCTTTTGTTTATGCTATATTAGTAAAACCACTGGGACATTTCAGTGGTTGGGCAGGAAGTATAGCCTTAGCTATCATAATGATTCCTGTAATTATGAGAACTACAGAAAACATGCTTTCCCTTATTCCCTGGACTTTAAGAGAGGCAGCTTTTGCCTTAGGAGCTCCCTATTATAAGGTGATTATTCAAATAGTTTATAGAGGGGCTTCTACCGGAATTCTTACCGGAATAATTTTAGGAGTTGCCAGAGTTACAGGAGAGGCTGCACCCTTACTTTTTACCTCCTTTAATAATGCCTACTTTTCTTTAAACATGAATCAGCCTATAGCTTCTCTTACTATCACTATTTTTCAGTATGCTATGGGACCTTATGAAGACTGGCATGTTCAAGCCTGGGGTGCTTCATTAATTATCACCTCCTTGATTCTTTTCCTTACTCTCATAGGAAAATCTTTAATTAAAAGGGGATTTAAAGATTGACCATTGAAATAGAGGTAAAAAATTTAAATTTTTATTATACTGGAAATATTTTAGTTTTAAAAAATATTAACATTCCTATCTATAAAAACAAAATTACAGCCCTGATTGGACCCTCGGGGTGTGGTAAAACTACTCTTCTGAGGTGCTTTAATAGGATGCATGACCTTTATCCAGGAAATAGATACGAGGGAGAAATTCTTTTTCAAGGAAAAAATATTCTTTCTAAAACCGTAGACCTAATTGAACTTAGAGCTAAGATAGGCATGGTTTTTCAAAAACCTACCCCCTTTCCTATGAGTATTTTTGATAATATTGCCTATGGATTAAGGTTGAGAAACATTAAAAATAAGAAAGAACTAAAGGAAAGGGTAGAGAAAGCTTTAATAGAGGCTGCTCTCTGGGACGAGGTTAAGGATAAGCTTTACAGTAGTGCTATGGGACTATCTGGAGGACAACAACAAAGGCTTTGTATAGCTCGTGCTATTGCTGTGGAACCAGAAGTACTTCTTTTTGATGAACCTACCTCAGCTCTGGATCCTATTTCCACCGGAAAAATAGAAGATCTTATCGTTCAGCTTAAAAATAAAATAACCATAGTAATTGTCACTCATAACATGCAACAGGCTGCCAGAATATCTGACTACACAGCTTTTATGTATTTAGGGGAACTCATTGAATTTGGACCTACAGAAAAAATTTTTACCAATCCAGACTATAAACTTACTGAAGACTACATTACAGGAAGATTTGGATAGGGTGAGCCTTTTATAAAACTTCTTTTAATACTTCTAAGAGGGCCTCAGGAAGCCTTACAATCTTACCTTCCTTATTTACAGGAACATGTTTGGTAAAACCATAAGCTAAGATAGAGTGATTATAACAAATTTGATATTCAAAGACTATTTTAAAAGACTTAACCTCTTTTAGAGTGGTCTTTACAGTAATAAGTTCGTCATATCTTGCAGGAGCCTTATATTTGATATAGGTTTCAACTACAGGAAGAATAATACCCTCCTTCTCTTCTAGCTCTTTATAAGTAAAACCTAATACTCTCATAAATTCTGCCCTTCCCAGTTCAAAAACCTTTAAATAATTGGCATAATACATTACACCAGCTTGATCGGTGTCTGCATACAAAACTCGATAATAACTTTCTACAAATTTTTTATCTTTCATATCTTGAAAAATAAGAACTTGGTTTTAAATTTCCATTTATGAGTAAAAATATTTTACCGCAAAAAATTCAAAAAATAATAGCTGGTCCTAAAAAAATTCAAGTTTTGATAGAAAAAATAGGCCATCAAATTTTAAAGAATCACCCCTTTTTAGAAAAAGTAGCTTTAATTGGTATTCAAACTGGAGGAGCTCCTTTAACTGAAAGGCTTAAAAATTTTTTATATACTAAAACAGGAACTTCCCTTCTTTTAGGATATATAGATATTACCTTATACCGAGATGACTGGACCAGAATTTCCTTCCATCCTCAAGTGAAAAAAAGTGAAATTCCCTTTTCTATAGAAGATCTTATAGTTATTTTAGTAGATGATGTAATTTATACAGGAAGAACGGTAAGAGCAGCTATGGATGCTTTAGTAGATCTTGGAAGACCTAAAAAAATAGAACTTGCAGTTTTAGTAGATAGAGGAGGGCGAGAATTTCCTATAGAACCTACTTTCGTAGGTTTAAGAGTAAAGAAGGTAGGAATCAATGAATATGTAGCAGTATACTTTAAGGAAATTCATGGAAAAGACCAGATTTGTTTAGAAAGTAGATAGATTAAGTGAAATATTTCTCTAATACTTACTTCCTTAGTTTTTTTTAAATTAAATTAAAAAAATAATTAATTTAAATGAGAGGAGGGTCTTTGTGTAATGACTCAAAAACAAAAAGCTGAGAAAGAAGAAATTACTGAGGAGATGCTTATTTGTGCTCAAAATGAAGGAGTACCTCTGGAAGTAATCTTAAAGGGTTTAAATAAAGGAGAAATAGTAATTTGTAAGAATAAAAAGAGTAAAGTAAATAACCCTTGTGCTATAGGAAAGGGACTTAGAACTAAGGTAAATGTGAATATTGGCACATCTAAAGATCGTCCCAATGTAGAAGATGAACTTCAAAAACTTGAAATAGCTTTAAAATATGGGACAGATACGGTAATGGATCTGTCAACAGGAGGGGATTTAGATGAAATTAGAAGAATTATAAGGGAAAACTGCCCAGTTCCCTTAGGGACAGTTCCTATTTATCAAGCAGCTATTGAGGCTGTAGAAAAGCATCATAAATCTATCGTAGAAATGAAGGTCTCAGAAATTTTTGAGGTAATTCAGAAGCAAGCAGAAGATGGAATAGATTTTATGACCGTACATTGTGGAATTACTTCAGAAACTTTACAAAGACTTAAGAATAAAGAAAGAGTTATGGGAGTCGTTTCTCGGGGAGGTTCCTTTATTATTGAGTGGATGATTTATAATCAGAAAGAGAATCCTCTTTATGAATATTTTGACGAACTTCTTGAGATAGCTTCAACTTATGATATTACTCTTTCCTTAGGAGACGGAATAAGACCAGGTTGTCTGGCTGATGCCACAGATGGACCCCAAATTCAAGAATTAATTCTTTTAGGAGAACTTACTCTTAGAGCTTGGGACAGAGGTGTTCAGGTAATGATAGAAGGGCCTGGCCATGTGCCTTTAGATCAGATTGAAACCAATGTAAAGTTACAAAAAAGACTTTGCCACGGAGCTCCCTTTTATGTATTAGGACCCCTTCCTACAGATATAGCTCCAGGGTATGACCACTTAGTGGGAGCTATTGGAGGGGCTATAGCAGCTGCTGCTGGAGCAGACTTTCTATGCTATCTTACTCCAGCGGAACACTTAAGATTACCTACGGTGGAAGATGTAAAAGAAGGACTTATAGCTTCTAAAATAGCAGCCCATATTGCAGATTTAGTAAAAGGAATTGAATCGGCTTGGAGGTGGGATATGGAAATGGCTAAAGCCAGAGCCTCCTTAGATTGGGAAACCCAAATAAAGCTCTCTATAGATCCTGAAAAGGCTCGCAAATATCGACTGGAAGGAGGCATTTCTAAAAGTAAAGCCTGCACTATGTGCGGAGACTACTGTGCTATAAAGGTTTTTCAATCAGCTTTTAAGATGTTAAAGGGAAAAACGTAACTTTTAAGAATCTTTATTTTGATAATAAGTTTTAAAGACTTTTAAAAGACCTTTTCCTCTTATTAAAAGAAGAAGCATTAAAAAACTTCCCCCTATTAAAGCCCAGAAAGCTATTTTTTTAAAGGTCTCTTGAAATCCCCAGCTTAAAGCTTGAAGATATTGAACTTGATACAAAAGAACTTGAACTTTCTTTTCTGCAAGCTCTGAGGGAAAAAACTTTTCTGCTAAGGGTATCTTGGAATGTAAAAAGTTGGAAATAAAATTCCAGTTTTGTAACTCATTTATATGTAAAAAACTTTCATTAGTGTGGTATTCTAAGGAGTTGGTAGCAATAGCGGTACCGAAAGATCCTCCAATAAATCTTTGATAATGAAGTAAAGCCACCCCTAATCCTGTTCGAGGACCTAATCTTCTTAAAGAAATAGCTGAAAGTGGGGCAAAAAATGTGCCCATAGCTATTCCTAAGGGTATGGTTAAAACCGCAGCTTTCCACGAGGGAGTATAATAGTTAAAGGAGGGAATTAAAAAATAGGTAGTAATGAAAAACATAACAAAACTAAAAATTAAAATAATTATAGGAGATATTCTATCGGATAAAAATCCCGAAAGGACACTAAAACAACCTATAAACATGGCAAAGGTTAACATGTGAAGACCTGTTTGAAAGGTAGTAAGTCCCTTTAAGTGTTGATAGTAAAGGGGTAAAAGATAAAAGATTTGGTACAAGCCGAAACCCAAGATGAAAAAGTGAAATCCCATAGTAAATCCAAATTCAGGCACAAGATAGATAGTAAGGTCAAGGAGAGGCTTTTTAGATCTGAATTCATTGGCAAAGTATAAACAAAGGCTGATAAGACTTATGAAAAGAAGGTATAAGATGAAATCGGACTGAAACCAGCCATATTGTTGTCCTTTAGAAAGCATGATAAGAAGAGAAATAGTTGCTGTAGCTATAAAGAAATAACTTACGAAGTTAAATTCAAAGATTTTTCTTTTACCTAAGGCTGAGGGAAGAACAAGAAGAGCTGCTATAAAATTCAAAATTCCCACAGGAATATTAATAAAAAATATCCATCTCCAGGAAAGGTGTTCAGTAATAAAACCTCCTAAGGTAGGACCAAGAGCAGGAGCAAAACTAACTCCTAAACCGTATATTCCCATGGCAGCGCCTCTTTTTTCTAAGGGATAAACGCTAAAAAGAATGGTTTGAGCACAGGCCATAATAAAGGCCTCTCCAATTCCCTGAAGAACTCGAAAAAAAATCATCTGGGGAAGATTTTGAGCTGTTCCACAAAGAAAGCTTGAAAAAGTAAAAAGTCCTAATCCAAAGGTAAAAGTATAGGAATAACCTAAATATTTAGCAAAGTTTTCTACAAAAAGAAGGGCTGTAGCTGCAGCCATCATGTAGCTGGTGATCACCCATTGAATTCCATAAAGATCCGTAGATAAAGGTCCCATCATCTTAGGAATTACTACATCCACAATAGTGGTATCCAAAATAGCCATAAAAGCACCTATCATCACCACAAAAGTAATAAAAATTCTTTCCTTAGGTGAAACCGGAAAATAAAAGGAACTTTCTTGAGCCATAAAATTTAGTCTCTAACCTTCTTTATTTCAACCTCTCCTCCTAATCCTACTCGAAGAAGGTTTTTATTTCCCTTAGTAATTTTTATTTTTATGTAGATTCGTTGAGCAAGTTTGGTAAATTCTCCAGCTGAAATATCTCTTGGAACAAGGGCAAAAGTAGCTGCAGAGGCTGGTAAAATTTTTTCTACCACTCCTTCGTACTTTTCACCCGGGTAAGCGTCAATTTTAATTCTTACTGGAGAACCCTCTTTAACTCCTTTAAGCTTGGTTTCTTCTAAAAGTACTAAAATATAAAAAGACTCAGGATCAACTATACTGTAAACCGGTTCTCCAGGAGCTAAGACATCTCCTTCTGCATGAAACCTTTTAGCAATTATTCCATCTATAGGACTGTAAAGTTTAGTGTAATGGTAATAAAGTTGAGCCTCCTTTTTTTGATTAAAAAGAGCTTCCCTTTGAAAGATTAAACTCTTAAGTTGATATTTTTGCGAGGCAATAGTTTTTTTTTCGTTTAATACTAAAGCAATATTTTTCTCTAAAACTTCTTGTTGGTGCTGAATGGCTTTGAGTTGAGAATTAATAGCCTCTATTTGATTGGTTATTTCCTTTTCTGAAGTTTCTAACTGTTCTAAATCACGAGCTGAAACCAATCCTTCTTTATATAAAAACTCGTATCTTTTTCGGTCCTTACTAATTTGCTCAAGCTTGCTTTGAAAAGCTTTTTTTAAATAAAATCTTGTTTTTTCTTCCTCTTTAAGTCTTTCCTTTTCTTTTAAAAGTTGTTCTACCTTTAAATTTATTTCTCTTTCTGCCCTTTCAATTTGCTCTCTTAAAGAGGCTTGCTGAGCCTCTAAATTTTTTAAATTTTCTTCTAACTGTTGAACTTTGAAAGAATAGTCTAAATCTTCTAATTCTGCCACTAAGTCTCCCTTTTTTACCGGTTCACCTTCCTTTTTGTATAATCTAACTAACTTCCCGCTAACCTTAGGAAAACTTAAATAAACCAATTGGTCTGCTTGAACAAAAACTGCATCAGTTACAGCATAGGTGTATCTGTGCCAAATAAAGTAAATTAAAAGAATTAAAAAGAAAAGGGCCAGTCCTATAAGGATAAAAAAACCAAACTTTTTAGCTTTTTGATTATCCATGATTTATTTTTGCGAGGTTCCGTTAATGAAAATATCTACAAACTCTTCTACGATTCTTTTCACTTCTCCCTCTCTAAAGTGGGATATTTTTTTAATTTCCTTTCCATAAAAATAAGAAAAAAACATTCCCAAAAACGCTTGAGCACCTAATTCAGATTCAAACTTCCTAAGCATCCCCCTTTCTTGAAGAGTTTTAAAGTAAGAAGAAAGAAGTTGAATAGTATTATAAATGATGGTATCGTGAATTTTTTGAATCTTATCTGGATACCGTTCCATCTCACATTGCATAATTTTAATGAGTTCCTTTTTAGATTCTAAAAGATTTAAAAACTCTAAAGCAATAATTACTAAAGCCTCTTTGTAAGGTTTATCTTTGATTTCATTTAAAATTTCCTTTAATTTAGGATAAAAAGAAAAATTATTAATAACTTCTTCAAAAAGAATCTCCTTAGAGGAGAAATATCTAAAAAGGGTAATTTCAGCTATTCCAGCTAAGGAGGCAATCTCTTTGGTAGTAGCTCCTAAGTATCCCTTTTGAGAAAAGAGTTTAAGAGCGGTTTCTAAAATTTTTTTCCTGGTATCTTGACTCATATTTTAAAATATGCAAGTGCTTACTTATCTTAAAATATCATAGGTATTTTTTTTGTCAAACTAAGGTTTATGCCCCAGAGGTAGGGATGCTTATAAAAAACCTATAATATTTTTAGGAAATTTACCATTATAAGAGAAAGTTAGGGTGTTTTTTTTCATTAAGAGGTCCTATTTAAATAATACTTTTATAAAATCTTTCGATATTTTTACCTCAAAAAGACATATTAAATATATCAAAAAAATGACCTCAAGAACTTGTTTTTTCTTTGAATGGCGATTAAAATTCAAATTTAGGAGATGTAGAATGAGGAGGTAGAATTATGATAGATATGGAGAAAATAGTTACTGTTATTAGGGAGGTTATAGTTAAGGAGATTAAGGATGAGTTTAAGGAGTTTAAGGCTTCAGTAAATGGTATTTTAGAGGGTTTTAAGATTGCCTTAACCTCTATGAATGATAGGCTGGGGAATATGGAGCAAGAACTTAGAGCCATAAAGTCAGAGCTTAATGAGACAAGAATTTATTTGAACAAAAGGATAGATGAGACTAATAAGAGAATTGATGAGACCAATAAGAGGATAGATGAGACTAATAAGAAGATTGATGATATAAGGATGGAGTTAACTTTAAGGATAGATGAGACCAATAACAGGATTGATGAGACTAATAAGAGGATTGATGAGACTAATAAGAGGATTGATGAGGTAGTTATAGAGATGGGAAAGATTAGGGCAGAAATTAAGGAGGCTGTGGTTGCCAGAGAGACCTTAGGAGACATTTATGCCAGGCTTAAAAAGCTTGAGGATGT
>JANXAD010000021.1 GCA_025062245.1 Thermodesulfobacteriaceae bacterium
ATAAGAAAAAAACCTAAGATTTTGATAAAAAGAGATAACTCTACTTGAAGACCAAACCTTTTATCAAGATTTTTACAAATATAGGGAACGAAAACGAAAATGAAAGTAAGATAGATAAACCAAATCGTAAGCGAAATTATGCGAAGCAATATAGTTCTAAATTTTTTTTATTTTAAAATTACCATAAATTTCACCCCTTTTCAAATCCTTGTATGAGATACAGCCAGAACACCTCTGCCTTTTTGGCATAAGTTCAGTTTCCTTTAGGAATATTATAAATGAAGCCTTTTAGAGATAGTGGTAGTAACCTTTGAAATTTATTTTGCGGTTTAGAAGATAAAGCGACCTCGGTTAAGGAGGGTGAAATCAAAAAAGTATTTCCAGGAAAAAGATAGGTTAAGAGTGGATCTTGGAGAAGAATTTTAAGTCCCAAATCCTATGGTTTCCTCACCTTTTTGACATTAGAAAAAAGTAAGCTTATAATAGTGTTAAATGAATTTTAATGAAGGTGAAAAATTTATAAAAAAAGGAGAACTTTCAGAAGAAGTAGAGGTTTTTGTGGATGGATGTTCCTTAGGGAATCCAGGTCCTGGGGGATATGGAGTTTTAATAAGAGAGGGAAATAGGGAGTGGTTGATAAGCGGGGGAAGTGTTGAAACTACTAATAACAGAATGGAACTTACGGCTGTAATTAAGGCTCTTTCTCAATTTAAGCAACCAAAAAAAATTAAAGTTTACTCTGATTCAGAATATGTTATCCAAGGTGCAACTAAGTGGCTCTCTTCCTGGGAACAAAGAGGATTTAAAACTTCAGAAAAAAAGCCCGTAAAAAATCAAGACCTATGGAAAGAACTTAAAAGGTGGCTTTGCTTTCATAGGGTAACCTTTATTAAAGTTCTTGCTCATTCAGGACATCTTGAGAATGAAAAAGTGGATAGATTGGCTAAGAAAGAGGCCCAAAGATGGAAGAAAAGGATAGCCCATTTAAAAAATGGGAAAGGTCAAAGGAAGGAGAAAAACTTTTAGTAGGTATAACTGGGGCAAGTGGAATGCCCTATGCTTTTTACTTTCTTAAAGAACTTCAAAACTTAAAGGTTCCTTTTGAAGTAATTATTACTGAAGCAGGAAAATTGGTTTGGAAACATGAATTAGAGACAGACTGGCAAATACTTAAAAATTTTACTTCCCAATTGTATGAAGAACACGAAATTTCAGCTCCACCTGCAAGTGGTTCAGCACCCTATAAAGGAATGGTCATTATTCCTTGCAGTATGGGTACTTTATCTGCTATAGCTTCTGGAAGTGCCAGAAATCTTTTACAAAGAGCAGCAGATGTAATGCTTAAAGAACGAAAACCTCTCATTCTGGTGATAAGAGAAACTCCCCTTAATCTAATTCATCTTCAGAATATGCTTACTTGTACTCAGGCAGGAGCAGTAATCTTTCCCGCTATGCCAGCTTTTTATCATCAACCTAACTCCTTAGAAGCTCTTATTCTTCATTTTGTAAAAAGAATAATTCAGTTTTTAGGTTTTAATGAGGATACTTCCATTTTTTGGCAGGGGTTAAAACCGAATAAAAATTAGTGTCATAATTCCAGATATTAGGGCCATAAAAAGAACTGGAAGAATAACAGCTTTTATAAATTGAGCCTCCTCTCTTCCGCTTACTCCTATGGTAGCAGCTGCATTGGTAATCTTAGAGGGAGTAATAGCTGAAGCTATACCTCCTCCAATAGCATGGGCTGCATAAATCCACATAAAAGCTTCTGCTCCTACAGTTGTAAGAGTAGCCTCCCACTGAATTTTAGCAAAGAGTACATTAGAGGCTGTAGTAGAACCTCCTACAAAAGTTCCTATTACTCCCAAAACAGGTGCCGTAATAGGATAGGCTGAACCAAAAATTTGGGTAAGAGTTATAGCTATAATCCGGTCCATGTTATAGTCCTTGAAGTATATAGAAGGAACTAATTTCCCATCTACTATTTCCATGGCTGACCAAGCCATAATAAAAGCTACAGCAAAGAATAGAGAATAGGCTAGGAAAGGACCCCAGATACGGGTAATCCAAAGATTAAAAGCATTTTTAAACTGTTGAGAATTGGGTTTTAAAATAAAAATGGAAAGAACAGAAACCACAAAAATCCAAAACCAAACATTTCCAAGAATATTTAAATCCTCTTTTTTATCTGCAAAAACATGAAGGACCTCCTTTTGGCCAAGTAAATTTTCTAAATAAACCTTAATAAAGGGCAAATTTACTATAAAGGAAATAAGAATAAGAAGAATAAAAGGAGAGGAGGCTTTTAGGATTTCCCAATTAAATTTTACAGGATTAGAGACTTGAGATTTATTATTTTTTCTATAATAAAAATATACAAAAACCATGGTAAAAAAACCTGAAAGAATTCCTATAATTTCTACAGGCACTACTCTTAGAGCTGAAAGAATCAAAGCTGAGAGGGAAAGAACTAAACCAGAAAGGGTGGCAGGAAACCAGTTTTTTTTCATAGCTTCAGTACCACCAATGCTATAAAGCATAAGAAAGGCAAACATAATAGAAATAACAGGTAAAAAGAGAGTGATTTTAAAGGTATAGTCCCATATAAAATCTTGTAAGGTTTCAATTCCTGGGACTTTGATGCCGAAGGACATAGCCACTTTGGCAGGAAGGGTTATAGGAATAGAAAAAAGAGCAAAGGAGGTCAGAGGATCGTAACAAAGAATACTTACAGCAATAGCAGCTACAGGACTAAAGCCCAGAAGTCTAAAAATAGGAGGGAACATAGCTGGGGTGACCATTCCCAAAGAAGTAGAAAGAGAACCAAAGCCCATCCCAATAAAAAGTGTCTGTTCTTCTTTAGTTTTGGCAATGCCTTTTACATATTCTATAATTTTACTTAAGGCTTGAGTTTCTCGCATAAGAAAGATAAGAAACATAGTAAAAACTACTGCTAAGGAAATACCAAGGGCTTTAATAATACCTACCAAACTTGCTCCCCAAACCACACTCCAAGGAGTTTTAAAATAATAAACTGCAATGAGCATAGCTAAAACCCAACCTACTACTGAAACAAAGGTTCCTGAACGGTGAAAAACTATCATTCCTATCAAAACTACTAAAATAGGAAAAATAGCCAAAAGGAAGTCCATTTTTCACCTCCCTATAAATCATTAATTTTCAACTTTTTCTAAAGACAGAGAATAAATATACAAAATATAAAAATAATTGCAACCTTTCAAACTTAACTTTATATTGAATTGTCATAATTATATTATAAAATTTTTATAATAAAGAGGATGAAAGAAATCTTAGAATTAATTTACAAATTAGATAAAGCTATTGTAAAAGCTCAAAAATTTTCCGAAATAGGAGATAAAATCCTTGAAATTCTCTCAGACAAAATCTCTATCAAATGGATGAGTATATGCACCATAAAGGAAGATAAGCTTTTAATTTCAGCTATGAGTTCTAAGATACCTTCTTATTTTAAAGAAGGAGAACTAATTCCTTTAAAGGGAACTGCTACTGAATATGTAGCTAAAACAGGTTTAGTGCTTTATGAAGAAGACCTTTCTAAGGAACAAAAATTTTGGACAGGAAAGTACCATTATGAAAGCGGTATAAGGTCAATTCTTCGTCTTCCTCTTATTTTTGAAGGAAAGGTTTTTGCTGTGTGGGTTATAGCTTCAGACAAACCTAAAGCCTATAGTAAAGAAGACATAGAACTTCTAAAAACTATTGCCTTTCAAATTTCTTCACCCTTAAGAGCCTTCATTCTTTATGAGGAAATTAAAAAACAGGCTGAACTTTTAGAAACCATAAGCAAGCTTATAAAAACTATTCTTTCCCATATAGATATTGACTTGATCTTTCACAATTTTGCAGAAGAGCTTAAAAAGTATGTTTCTTTTGAAAGATTAAGTATAGGAATTTTGGAAGGCGAAAAAATAAAATATACAGCCATTTCAGAGCTTATCCAAACAGGAAGATTGATAGGAATGTCCCTTCCTCTTAAATATACAGCTTCATTCTGGGTAGTTCAAAATCAAAAAACTTTAATAAGAAAGGACTTAATCAAAGAAAAGGAGTTCCTTTTGGAGGAAGTAAAGGTTAAACAGGGCATAAGATCAACTATGCATGTCCCTTTAATCTATAAGGGTAAAATTTTCGGAACCCTTAATCTTTCCTCTACTAAACCTGAAACCTATGGAGAGTTTGAAAAATTTTTAATCGAAAGTTTGGTATCCCATATTTCAACTGTTATTGCCTTAGCCTATCTCTATTCTCCTCTTTACAATCACTTAACAGAAGTTTATAATCGTAGATACTTTGATGAAAAACTAGACGAATTGATAAACTATTACGAAAGATATGGAGGAGAATTTGTCTTAATTCTTTGCGATTTAGATAATTTTAAAAAACTGAACGATATTTATGGACATGTAGAAGGGGATCGTTGTTTAAAAGAAGTTGCTCAGCTTCTTAAAGCAAACTTGAGAAAAACTGATCTAATCTTTAGATACGGTGGAGACGAATTTGCTATTCTTATGCCTAATATTTCCCTAAAAGACAGTTTAAAAGTATTGAAAAGATTAAAATCAATAATAAAAGAAAAAATGAAATCTAAGGAGATCACTTTAAGTATAGGAGTTTCGGCCTATCCTAAGGATGGTAAAACGAGAACAGAAATTATAGATATAGCAGATATTCGCTTGCTTAGAGCTAAAAAGAAAAAAGATTTAATTGTTTTTTCAGAATTTGAAGAAAACGAGTTCTTTTAAAGATCTTTACTTTCAAAAGTTAGCGATTTAGTGTTCAACAATACTTTTTTCTTGAAGTTGGCTAAGTTTCGTTTTTTAGGGAAAAATTTCTAGGTTTTCCTTTTCTATTATTCCAATCTTATCAAAGAGGCTAAAAGGTTAGAAGGGCTAATCTTTATAAAAAATGGCACTTAGGCTACTAAAGCAGCCTTTGTAGTTTCGAGGACCAATATATACAGATGGAAGAAAACTTTTAGAGATAGTGAAGAAGGGAGGCTTTGAGAGACCTTTTAAGCTGGTCATGAAAAAAATCTAAACCTAAGAGTTTCTTTGAAAAATTTTCCTTTACCTCATTTAAAAAGCTAACTCATCCCTTTATAACCATACCTCTTCTAAAACTTCTTTATACCTGTTAAATCCCTCTTCTCACCATATCCTTAAAACCCTCTGTTAGTTAGTCTCCTCTCCTCCTTTATTCTTTTTTAAAGGTTTTTTGCTCTTTTGGGAGGCTATAATATTTACTCTAACCTTCAAGGTGTTCAAAAGATGGGGAGCAATCAAAGCTAAATTACTTATAATCAAGGGAAAGTTGGCTAAGTAGAAAGTAAAGATTAAAATAGTAAAATAAAATGTTTAAAGAGGGATTTAAAATGGAAATTAAGGCTTGGGGAGGAAGATTTGAAGAGGAAACAGATAAATTTTTTGAAGAATTTAGTGAGTCTATTTCTTTTGACTACAAATTAGCTCCTTACGAGATTAAAGCAAGTTTAGTTTATGCTAAGGCTTTAAAACAGGCAGAAATTCTTACTTTAGAAGAATATGAGAAAATATGTCAAGGATTAAAGGAGATTGAGAGGGAAATTTTAGAAGGTTCTTTTAAATTTGACAAAGTTTATGAAGATGTGCATATGAATATAGAAAGGGCTTTATTTGATAAAATAGGAGAGATAGCTTATAAACTTCATACAGGAAGAAGTAGAAATGAACAAGTAGTTACAGACTTAAGACTTTACCTAGTGGACGAAACTTTTGAACTTAAAAATTTACTTTTAGAACTCATGCAAAAAATAATCTTAAAAGCTGAAGAAAATTTAGAGGTAGTGATACCTGGTTTTACTCACCTTCAACATGCTCAGCCAGTTCTTTATTCTCATTGGCTTTTGGCTTATTATGAAATGTTTAGCTTACATTTTCAAAGACTTTTAGATTACGAAAAGAGACTTAAGATATGCCCCTTAGGAAGTTCAGCCTTAGCAGGATGTGGATTTCCTTTAAATAGAGAAGAAATTTCTCAAGCCTTAGGTTTTTTAACTCCTTCCCGAAATAGTGTTTTTGCTATAAGTTCTCGTGATTTCATTTTAGAACTTACTTTTATATTGACTCTTATTATGCTTGATATTTCAAGAATGGGTGAAGAGATAGTAATTTGGATGAGCCCGGAGTTTAGGTTTATAGAGCTTCCAGATAGGTTTTGTACAGGTAGTTCTATAATGCCTCAAAAGAAAAATCCTGATTCAGCGGAACTCCTAAGAGGAAAGTGTGCTACTGTTATAGGGAACTTGGTTCAACTTTTAACCTTAATTAAAAATCTTCCTTTAAGTTATAACCGAGACTTACAAGAAGATAAGCCTCCTCTTTTTCAGGCTTTAGATACCACTCAAAAATCCTTAAAAATGTTAAGCCTCTTAGTTCAAGGGCTTAAGCTTAATAAAGAGAGATTAAAGGAAATTTTAAAAGAGGGACATCTTTTGGCTACAGAGTTAGCCGACTATTTAGTAACTAAGGGAGTCCCTTTCAGAAAAGCCCATCATATCTGTGGACAAATAGTTCTTTATGCTGAAAAACTTAAGAAAAGACTTTTTGAATTATCCTTAGATGAATTTAAAAACTTTTCTCCCCTTATTGAAGAAGATGTTTATCAATGGTTAACTTTAGAACATGCTCTTCAACGAAGAGAAATTTTAGGAGGAACAGGACTAAATAGTGTAAAAGGAGAAATAAAAAGGGCTAAAGAGGAGGTTAAAAGGTGGAAAAATCAACTAAGTTAATTCCCCATTTACTTTTATGTTATGATGAAAGTTTGGCAAGTAAGCGTGCTTTAAATTATTTGAAGACTGCCTTTAAAGGCGCTGAGTTAGAATTGACTTTTCTTCATATTATTAGTATTTCTGAAAATCTATTTATTCCTCAAGCTGATATTTTAAAGGAATTGAAAAGGGAGGAGGAATTGGAGGAGGTTTTGAAAAGAACTTTTAAAGAAGTCGAAGCCAATTTAAAAAGTATGGCTGAATTTCTTCAAAGGGACTTAAAAATCAAATTTTTTCTTAAGCCGGTCTTAAGACAGGGAGAAATAGGAGAAACTATCTTAAGATGTAGCAAAGAAAACCTGTATGATGGAATAATTATTGGGAGGAGAGGTTTAAGTAAAATGGGAAGTTTTATTATGGGAAGTGTATCTTACAAACTACTTCATTTAAGTGAAATTCCAGTGTGGATTATAAGAGGGGAGGATTGGAATCAGAAATTTTTAGTAGCTTTAGATAGGGAAGAAATGGGTTTAAAAATAGCAGATTATGTTACTTTTATTTTAAAAAATCACCCTTTAGCAGAAATAAATTTTCTTCATGTAACTTCTCCTTTTGTGAAACTTAAAATTTTTGAGGAAACTTTGGAAGGGTTAGTTACTAAGGATTGCGGAAATGAAGAGTATCAGGATTTCTTTTTTAAAATTTATGAATTAGTAACTAACAATTTATTTGATCCTAAAAAAATAAGATTTAAAGTTAAAAGGGCTTTATTTGGTCCTGCAGGTGATATAATAAGAGAGGTAAAAAAAGGAGATTATGGTACAGTAGTAGTGGGAAAGAGGGGAAAAGGAGGATGGAAAGGTTTTGTTTTAGGTTCTGTTAGTCAAAAAATTGTAAATTATTTTAGTGATCGTGCGGTATGGGTAGTAAATTAAAATGTCCTAAGTGTAAGAGGGAGGTCAAGTGGAAAAATAATCCTTATAAGCCCTTTTGTTCTAAGGTTTGTAAGTTAGCTGACCTTTATGGTTGGTTAGAAGAAGAGTACCGGATTAAAGTTATAGAGGAAATTGAAGATAAAAAGGAGCCAAAAGTATTTGGTACAAAAGATTAGAAATTAACCTATATAATCTTAAAGAAAATTTAAAGGCCCTTAAAAAGCTTCTTCCTAAGGAAACTCAGATATTAGCCGTAATCAAAAATGATGCTTATGGACATGGTCTTTTGGAGGTAGCCCGAACCCTTTCTCAAGAAGGAGTATTTGGCTTTGGTCTTTCAGAACCCTGTGAAGCCTATTTATTAAGAAAGGCAGGCTTTATCCATCCTATCCTACTTCTTTCAGGTTTTGAAAAGGATTGGCTTTTAGATATTTATTCTTTAAGAATAACCCCTACAGTAGTAAATCTTCATACCTTAAATTGGTTGATAGAATTTACCCTTAAGAAAGGGATTACCTTAGAATTTCATTTAAAAGTAGACACAGGAATGCATCGTTTTGGATTACCCTTAGAAGAGTTAGACCTCTTTCTTGAAAAGCTTAAAGAAAATCCTCAATTAAAACTTATAGGCCTTATGACTCATTTTTCAGCTGCAGAAGATGTAGAACATGAGTTAACTAAAACTCAACTAAAATCTTTTGAAAAAGTCCAAAGTTATTTAGAAAAAAGGGGTATTTATCCCAAATTTATTCACTTTGCCAATTCTGCAGGAATTATCTTTTTTAATGAAAAGGGAAACTTAGTTCGTCCAGGGATAAGTTTGTACGGAGGCTATCCTACTTTTAAAGCCAGGACTTACCTTAAACTTAAACCTGTGATGACTTTAAAGTCTAAAGTAATTGAAATAAAGAAAATCAAAAGGGGGGAATATGCAGGATATGGTCCCTTTTTTCAGGCCCAAAGGGACACTCTTCTGGGTCTTGTTCCCGTTGGATATGGAGATGGATATTTTAGAAGTTTAAGTAATAAGGGATTTGCAAGTATTCGTGGAAAAAGGGTTCCTGTGGTAGGGGCAATTTCTATGAAGGTATTACACTTAGACTTAACAGAATTAGAAAGTCCTCAGATAGGAGAGGAGGTTATTCTTGTGGGAGGAGAAAGAGAAGAAGTGCCAGCTGATGAACTGGCTCAGCTGGCAGGAACTATAAGTTACGAATTATTTTGTAGCTTAGGAAAAACTCTTCCTAAGGTTTTTAAATCTTGATGAGACCTTTGCAAAATTCAAATTGTCTAACAAAGATTTTAAGATAGAATTACAGAAAAAACAAGGAAACTAAAAAATGGCAGGAGGAGGTATTTAAAGGTCTCCTGATGTTTAATATTGAATTTTCAGAAGTTTTGATCATTTTGTTAGTAGCTCTTATCGTTTTAGGTCCTGAAAAACTTCCAGAAATAGGGAAATTCTGGGCTAAAATTTCTTTAGAAGCTAAAAAAAGTATAGAGGAAATTAAAAAAGAGTTAAAAATAAAAGAAATTGAAAAAGAGGTGGAAGAAATAAAGGAAATTCTTAAGAAAGAAATAGATGGAAAAGACAGAGCTTCCTAAATTTTTAGAACCAGAATTTCTAAAAAGATTTCGGTCTTATCTTATTAAGTATCTTTTGGTTTTTTCAATTTTCTGGGTTATTTTTTTGGTTTGGTCTCCCCAAATTTTTCCTTTCTTGATTTCTCCTTACTTAAAGCTTTTTAAATCGAATTCCCTAATTTTTACAGGGATAGAAGAGGTATTTTTGGTTCTTTTAAAGCTTTCCTTTTATTTTACTTTAATGTTAACTTTACCTTTTTTAGTAATTCCTATAGCTCGTTTCTTGCTTCAACATTTAGGAGAAGGTGTCAAATTTTTTAAAAAATTTTCTTTTCTTTTTATTTTAAGTTTAATGATAGGGTTTTTGGTAGGTTATTTTTTAATTATACCTATTTTTTTAAAAGTTTTACTTTTTTTTGGACAAAGATTTGAACCTTTTTTAAAAATTGACCTTTTTGTTTTATTCCTTTTAAAGGTTTTACTTTTTTCGGTTTTAATTTTTCAATTTCCTCTTGCTCTCTTAGGATTAATTAAAATTAATCTTTTAAAAGAAGAATTTTACCAAAGGAAAAAGATTTACTTTTGGGGTTTTTTTTATGGATTGGCTCTTTTGTTTTCTCCCACAGATTTTTTTCTTCAAATCTTGTTAACTTTAACTTTTTACTTATTTTTTAAATTGAGTTTTTGGTTAGCAAAAACTTTTTAAGAGGAACTTAAGATGGGTAGAAGAAAAAAGGTTAAAACTTCTGAAATTCAGGAAGAGACTCAAAAGGCTGAATTAGAAAGAACCAAAAAATCAGAAAAAAGAGAGGAAAAGAAACTTTTGACTTCTCTTGAAGAGGGGATGAAGTATGCCATTTTAATTGGAGACGGTATGGGAGATTTTATTTTAAAGGAGCTTGGTGGGAAAACACCTTTAGAGGTGGCTATTACGCCTGGGATGGATTTTATAGCCTCTTGGGGGGAAATAGGGTGGTGTCAAACTATTCCTTCAGGATTACATCCTGGTTCTGATGTAGCCATAATGGGTCTTTTAGGGTATCCTCCAGAAAAAAAATATACTGGTAGGGGTCCCATTGAGGCAGCCAGTAAAGGAATAATATTAAAACCTGAGGATGTGGCTTATCGCTGCAATTTAGTAACTCTTAAATTTGAAGGAAAAGACCTAATTATGGAAGACTATTCAGCAGGACATATTTCAACTGAAGAAGCTACAGAACTGATAGAAACTATCAATAGATATGCAGGAACAGACAAAATGGAAATTTTTCCGGGTAAAAGTTATCGTCATATTTTAATTTGGAGAGGAGGCTCAGGAGGGCTTACCACCTATCCTCCTCACGATCTTCTTGGAAAAAATATTTGGTTTGCCTTTGAAGCTTATAACGAAGAACCCTATCTTAAGGATTTTATTATAAAGGCTATTGGAATCTTGGAGAAGCATCCTATAAATCAAAGAAGAAAAAGTCAGGGAAAACTTCCAGCTAATGCCATATGGCCTTGGGGCCAGGGAAGAACACCCGAATTAGAACCCTTTGAGAAAAAATGGGGCTTAAAAGGTGCAGCTATCTCTGCAGTAGATTTAATAAAAGGTTTAGCCATTCTTACTCGTCTTACCTTTATAGAGGTACCAGGGGCTACGGGATATTTAGACACCAATTACGAAGGAAAGGTAGATTATGCTATAGAAGCTCTTAAAGAACATGACCTGGTTTTAATTCATGTAGAAGCTCCAGATGAAGTAAGTCACGAAGGTTCTTTAGAATTAAAAATCAAAGCCATCAACGAATTTGATAGAAGAGTAGTAAGATATTTCTTAGAAAGAATCGTTGAAATTACAGATAAGTATAGAATTTTAGTTTGTTGTGACCATTTGACTCCTATTTCTATAAGAACCCATTCTACTAAACCTGTACCTTGGGCTATTTTTGATTCAGTGAGAAATAGAGAAAAAAGGAGGGAAGTAAATTTTTGTGAAAAAGCAGCCTATAATTCTTCTATTTTTTTTAAAAGTGGACCTGAACTTCTATCCTATTTCTTGCAAAGATCACCCTTAGATTTAACAAACAGTTCTTAGAAGGGGAGGATAGGAAGTGGAGATTCTTAAAACTGATATTCTTATCATAGGTTCAGGTATTGCTGGACTTAGTTTAGCTTTAAAACTAAGAGATTTAGGAGAAATTACCATTTTAACTAAAAAAAGGGTTTTTGATACTACAACTATTTTAGCTCAAGGAGGTATAGCCTGTGTTATGGATGAAGAGGATTCCTTTGATCTTCATATTAGAGATACTCTATTAGCTGGAAATGGACTTTGTGATCCAGAAATTGTAGAATTAGTGGTTAAATCTGCTCCAGAACGAATTAGAGATTTAATAGAATGGGGGGTCGAATTTGATAGAGATCCTGCTAATTTTTCTAAATTTCACTTAACCTTAGAGGGAGGACACTCTCGAAAAAGAATTCTTCATGTAGGAGATTATACGGGTAGAATTATTGAAAATAAACTTATTGAGAGGGTCTTAGAGAATTCTAATATTCAAATTTCAGAGAACCATTTAGCTGTAAAGTTAATTCCTGAAAAAGAAGTAGGATTAAGTGGTCCTCCTAAGAGGGTAGTAGGAGCTTATGTTTTGGATTTAACCCATATTAAAGAACGAGTCTTTTTATCTAAAGTAGTTATTCTTTGCACCGGAGGAGCTGGGAAGGTTTATATCTATACCAGTAATCCTGACACTGCTACAGGAGATGGAATAGCCTTAGCTTATGAAATTGGTTGTAAAATAGCCAACTTAGAGTTTATTCAATTTCATCCTACCTGTTTATATCATCCTAAGGCTAAAAATTTTTTAATTTCTGAAACTTTAAGAGGAGAGGGCGCTGTTTTACTAAATGCTGAAGGAAAACCCTTTATGCATAAGTACGATCCTATAAGAAAGGAATTAGCTCCCAGAGATGTGGTCACCAGAGCTATAGATATGGAATTAAAAAAGACAGGAGCTGAATGTGTTTACTTAGATATTTCTAAATTGCCCTCCGACTACCTACGAAAGAGATTTCCTTATATTTATGAGACATGTTTAAAGTATGGAATTGATATTACTAATCAACCCATTCCTGTGGTTCCTGCTGCCCATTATTTATGTGGAGGAATTTTAACTAATAAATGGGGACAAACTAATATTAGTAATCTTTTTGCAATTGGGGAGTGCGCCTGTACTGGTCTTCACGGAGCTAATAGATTGGCTTCTAATTCCCTTTTAGAAGCCCTCTGTTTTTCCCATCAAGCCAGTTTAAAAATAAAAGAAATGTGGCCCATCTTAAAAGAGAGCCTTTACCAAATTCCTCCTCTAAAGGAGTTTCAAATTAAAGAGGTAGCAGAAGAAAAGGTTTTTATTTCTCATAATTGGGATTGGGTTAGGAAGTTGATGTGGGACTTTGCAGGAATTGTAAGAAATTTAAAAATGTTAGAGTTAGCTAAGAAAAGGATTGATTTTATCAAAAGGGAGTTAGAAACCTATTGGAGTGGGTTTTACCTTGATTTAGATGTTATGGAATTGAAAAATATTTGTACGGTAGCAGAATTAATATTAATTTCAGCTATGCGTAGATTGGAATCCAGAGGAACTCATTATCTTACAGACTATCCCTATAAGAGAGAAGAGTTTCAAAAAATGACAGTTATTTCTAAATTTTAAACAAAATTTTTAAATATTTTATCTTTACAAATTAAAACTTTTTTGCTAAGATTAAAGAGCAATAATTTAATTGGAGGTTAAAGTGAAAGTGATTTTTGATCCTGATATTCCTGAAGATTTTAAGGAGGATATTTTAAAAAATATAGAGGAAGAAAATTTAGGAGAGATTTGTAAGGTCTGTGGTTCAGATACCCTTTATGTAGCTTTAATAGATGAAATTTTAGATGTAAAATGTTATGAATGTGGGACTTCCTATTTAGAAATAGAACTTACAGATCAAGAAAGTTAATCCCTTTTAATTTCTAAAAAAGCATAAGCGTTATGCCCATGTATAGATTCAAAATTTTCTACCTCTACTGAAAACCAATAAATTTCTTTTCTACTAAGTAATTTCTCTGCTACAGTTCTGGCTACATCTTCAACAAATTTAGGATTTTCATAGGCTTTTTCAGTAACGAATTTTTCATCAGGTCTTTTTAAAATAGGATATACCGGAGAGGAAGCACTTTTTTCTGCAATTTCAATAAGTTCTTCTAACCAAATAAATTTTTTAAATTTCACCGCTATAGTTATTAATCCCCTCTGATTATGAGCTCCAAACTTACTTATACTTTTAGAACAGGGACATAGAGTCATTACCGGAACCTTAACTCCTAATATTAAATCCTCTCCTTCTTTTATCTTGGAATATAAAGAAGCTTTAACAAAAGCCTGATATTCCATTAAACCAAGGGCATTGGTTATAGGAGCTTTTTTTTCTATAAAATAGGGAAAAAATACCTCTAAGTGGGCTGATTTGGCATTAAGTCTCTCCTTTAACTTTTTTAAAATCATTCCTATGTTTTTAATATGAATTTCATCTTTAAATTCATTTAAGACCTCTACAAATCTACTCATGTGAGTTCCTTTAAAACGAGATGGTAAATCTACATAGATATTAAATTCTCCTATAGTGGCTTGAAGACCTTTATTTCTATCTAAAACTTTAATAGGATATTTTAAATTTTTGATACCAACTTTGTCGATAGGTATTTTAAATTCTGGGGTGGTATTCTGAATGTCAGGAAGGATCAATTCTTTAACTCCAGGAGTCTGTCTCTCAATTCCGCTACTTTCTTAAAAAGTTCCCCCCTATAGTCCCAAAGACCTTTGCCTTCTATTTCTCTTTTTTCTAAGTCTTTATCTTCAGGCAGCATAGCTATGATTTTATCACCAAATTCTTTTTTTAATAATTCCTCTTCTTGAGAATTTCTAATTCCGTTTCCTACTATAAAAACTTTTTTTAATTTTAATTCTTCAGCTAATTTCAAAATTTGTTTAGAGGTTTCAATACTTCCTCTGTAAGGTTTAGTGATGACTAAAATTACATCCATAGGAACTACGGTTCCTCTTCCGAAGTGTTCAACTCCCGCTTCCATATCAACAATTACCACATCTTGAGTTTTAAGAATTAAATAACCCATTAACCTTCTTAAAACAGTTTGCTCAGGACAGGCACAACCAGCTCCTGCCTCTCTTATAGCTCCAAGAACCATTAGATTTATTTGTTCCTTAGTTTTCATAAATTTTTCAGGTAGATCCTCAATTTTAGGATTTAAGGTATAATAGGGTCCCATTTTTTCAGCCCGCTCAGCTAAAAGCTCTTTCATATCTGCTAAAGGAATTATTTCATCCCTAATTTCAAGAAGTCTTGCCAAGTGAGGACTTGGATCGGCATCAATAGCTAATACTCTGTATCCCTTTTCCATATAGGCTAAAGAAAGAAGAGCTGCAATAGCACTTTTTCCTACTCCTCCTTTTCCAGAAAAAGCAATTTTCATTTTATTATTCCTCCTTTTTAAGATTTATTATTAAAATTTAATACTTTTAAAATTTTTTCAAAGGGGATGATTCCCTCCCTAATTAGTTTAAGTTGATTTTTAACCACGGAAATTACGGTAGAAGGTAGATTAGCTTCTAATTTTCCTGCATCTAATATAAAATCTATTTCTGGAATTTGTAATTTTACCTCTTCAGCAGTTTTACAAGGTGGAAAATTGCTAAGATTAGCACTGGTTCCCGTAACGGGATTACCAAAGGCTACACATAGCTTTTGAATCAAGGGAGAAGAGGAAAGTCGCACTCCTATAGTACCAGTTTTAGCTGTAAGGAATGGCGAAAGGATATTCTTAGCTTCAAATACTATAGTTAAGGGACCTGGCCAAAAATTTTCTATAAGCCTTTCAGCTAAGGGTGGAACTTCTTGGACTAATTTAAAGAGTTCCTCCTTAGTTCCTATAAGAAGCAAGATGGGCTTATCGGGAGGTCTTTTTTTAAGAAAGAAAAGTCTGGTGAGAGCCTTTTCAGAAAAGGGATTAGCTGCTAAACCATAAAAGGTTTCTGTAGGTATAGCTCCCACTTTATCTTCTTTGAGAAGCTTTACTATTTTTTGTAGAGCTTCATTTAGATTAGACCAATCTTTTTGGAGAGAGATAATCATCTTTTTAAACTTTGAGTATGTTCTAAGGACTTATTTTCCTCTTCTTCTAAAACATAAATTTTTTTATAATAGATTAACCTTTTACAATGAGGACACTCATAATATTTGTTATCTCTTTGAAGTTCGTTATAGAGTTGGGGAGGGATAGCCATATGACATCCTTCACAAATAGAATTTATTACAGGAGCTATACCAATACCAGCTTTCTTTTGTCTTACAGCTTCATACTTTTTAAGTAAATTTTGAGAAATTTTCTGAATTAATTTCTCTCTTTTTTCTAATAATTTCCCTTTCTGATTTAATAGCTCTTGACAAAATTTATTAAACTTTTGTTCCTCTTCATTAAAAATAGCTTCGATTTCTTCCAATTTTTTTTCTAATTTATCTTTATCTTTTTCTAAATTTTCAATTTCCTCCATTAACTTTAAAATTTCATCTTCCTTTTGTTTGTTGTTTCTCTTAATTTCTTCTATTTCCTTTAACAGTAATTGATATTCCCGAGTTCCCCTAATTTGCATTAATCTGGCTTGGGTTTTTTTCAATCGTTGATACTCTTCTTGAAGTTCTTCTTCAAAAAACTTTTTTTGTCCCCTTTTTTCTTCTAAATTAGTATTTAATAATTCCAATTTCTTGTTTATTTGATCCCTTTCTTTCTGAGCCTTTTGTAAACTTTCTGGAATTTTTTGTAAATCCCTTTCTATTCTTAGAATTTCTAAATCTATTTTTTGTAGTTCAATTAACTTAAGAATTTCCTCTTGCATTCTTTTTTTCAACCTCCTTTAAAAAGCTTATTTTTTCAAAGTATTTTATAAGGGCTTTCCTCTTTAAAAATTTTTATAGGGATATCTAATTTATTCTCTTGTAAAAATTTTTCAATTTTTTCCTTTAAAATTTCTAACACAAAACTTTCAGATATTCCATGATCAATTATAATAAAATTAAAACCCTCTTCTTCAGCTATTTTAGCTACATGGTATTTTACATCTGCCGTGATTAAAGTATTTATCCCCCTTTTCCTTAGGGTATCCTTTAGGAAACTACCTGAACCTCCACAGATCCCAACTTTATTTATCTTTTCTTCTGGTTTTCCTACTATCACAACCCAACTTTGAGTAATTTCTTTTATTCTTTCTGCAAGTTCTTTAACCGTAAGAGGTGGATATACTTCAGCCACCTTACCTATCCCATAAACTTTTCCTTCTACTATTTCTTTAGTTATAAAATCAAAATTTTCCAATTTTAAGACTCTGAGTAAGGCTTCTGAAACCCCATCTTCTATTTTATCTAAAGGGGTATGCCAAGAGATAAGATTTAAATGGTTTTGAATAAGTAAATGGAGGATCTCACCTATTAAATCTTCTTTAATAATTTTTTTAAGGGATGGATAAATTAAAGGGTGATGGGTTAGGATTAAATTTAAATTATTTTTTATAGCATAAGAGACAGCTTTTTTAGAGGGATCAATTGAGAGAAGGACTCCCTTCACTTCAGCCTCATAGGAACCTACTTGAAGTCCATTATTATCGTTTTCTTCGGCTATTTTTAAAGGTGAAAAGGAATTTAAGAAGTTAAAAAAATGTTTTACTGAGATGGACATAATAAAAATTAATGGGCCCGCCAGGATTCGAACCTGGGACCTTCCGGTTATGAGCCGGTGGCTCTAACCAGCTGAGCTACGGGCCCTCTTAACTTTCCCACATACACAAAATACACCAAAATATAAAATAATCCTTTTAAAATTTTTGTCAAGTAAGTGTATGAGTCCATATGATTTGAGACTACATGTTACCCCTTATACCATATCAAATAGTCCATAAGTTCAAAGCTCCCACTTTCTTTCCCTTTTTTCTTGAGAGTTCTTAGTTGAAAAAAGACTAGTTTTTTTCTTCCATTTATAAAATAGTTATCTTTAATACTTAAAAAGTAGCTTTATTAGTTTAAAAAGTGCCATATTGATTATTCATCTTTGTTAAGATTAGGTGAAATTTTTTAATTTTCTCCAAAGAGACCGAACTTATGCAGAGGGAGGTGTAGTTTATGAGACTGTTGTAATACTTTTGGAATACCAAAAAGGCAGATTATTATAGTTTTTAAAAATTAGAAGCAAGTAAAGAAAAGGAAATAGGGTTAGAGTTTCAAAAATTGAGTGGGCTTAAAATATATAAGCTGGATAGAGATGTCCTATAATATGGGACGAAAATATATAAAAAGTTCAAACTTGGGCCATAAAGAATAAGAAATGAGAATTTTTTCTCTAAATACTTGAAATTTTTTATTTTTATGTTTAGTATGAATAAAATATTGTTTTTTTCGGGAAGAAAAATACTTTAAAAGGGGGTGTGGGATGAAAGTAAAAAAAGGTTTAAAGTTTTTAGTCCCAGCTTTAGCTGGGATTTTTTGTTTTGCTAAGGTTTCCTTAGCAGAATCTCCGGAAGAGTTAAAAGCTCAAATTGAAGCCTTAAAGAAACAGATGTCAACTATGCAGTCTCAATTGGACGAACTTCAGAAAAAATTAAAGGAAGTTCAAACCACTACAGAAACTTTATCTCCCAAGATTTTACCTAAGGATTCTAAACCTGTTTTTGGAAAGCCTGGCTTTGAATGGCAACTTTATGGAAGAGTAAAAGTTGACTATCACTATGATACTGCCAGAATGGATTTTTATAATGATTTTATTGGAGCAGTAGTAAACAGATGGGCTAACGCAACTCATAAAAAAACCAATTATCAAAATGATTCTACCAATTTTAACCCCAGAGATACCAGGCTTGGAGCTATAGTTTATTCAAAAGTTGGAAACTGGATGATTAAAGGACAAACTGAAATTGATTTTTATGGAACATTTGAGGCTAATAACATTATTCCAAGAATAAGACTTGCCTTTGCAGATGTTACTAATACCAGAACTAAAACTAGTATTCTTTTTGGGCAAGACTGGATTCCAGTATCTCAGCTTAATCCATCTACGGTAGACTTTGGAATTTTAACTGCAGCAGGAAATCTTTGGTGGCGAGTTCCTCAAATTACGGTAAGGCAAAAAGTAGGAGACTGTTGGGAACTTTTAGGATCCCTTATGATGCATAGAAGACGTTCAACTGCTTCTGAAGAGCGTATGCCCTGGGTTTTAGCAAGAATTGAGTATAGAGACGGTGTTTTAGGAAAACTTTTTGATAAGGGAAGTAGAGTAGCCCTTGGTGGTGGATATAAACATGGACAACATAACTCAACAATTGATGATGTAGATTTTTGGCTTTTAGCAGGAGAATGGTTATTTAACTTTAAATTAGCTAATCAAAAAATGCAATTTAAAGGTGAAGCTTGGATGGGACAGGGAATTGGTGAAGAATTCTTGCGCTATGATTTAGGTGTAAATCCTCGTACAAGAAAACCCATTAGAGGATGGGGAGCTTGGGCAGATTTAGTTTGGTTTATTAATCCTAAGTGGTCTTTAGCTCTGGGTGCAGGAATTGACAATCCCAACGATAGTAATATCTTAGAAAGATTACATGCCAATCCAGCTATCGCTCCAAGACTTCTTGGGGATCGTCAGTTTACTCAAAATGTTCACTATTTTATTAATGTCTGGTATAGTTTAACTAAGGATATGAGAATTGGAGCAGAATGGGTTCATGTAGAAACAGAACGCAAAAAGTGGACCGACACTGCTAACAGATTCACTTTATCTGCCTTTTATAGCTTCTAAAAGAAGCTGATAATAAGCCAGGGGTTTTTCCCCTGGCTTATTAGTTTTGTTACTTAAAAATAATAGTAGAAACTTAACATAAGTCTATTTACTAATCCATCATCTCCTTCGGATTTTCTATAATCTGTCTTTACTCTTAGGTATTCTAAACCGGCTCCAAGTTCAGGAACGAATCTATAAAGAAGATGGGCATAGCTCATTTGTTGAGAAAGCCTTGCTCCCTTAATATACTTTAAATCCTTATTTAAAGGATTATCTATTCCAAATCCGAAGTGACCTTTGAATTTAGAAGTAAAGTTTAGGGCTAATTCGGCCCAGCCTCCTACTGCATGAACTGGAGCTACAGAAACTATGCGATGTTTAGTCCTGTCAAAGCCTCTTAGGTCTATAGAATAATAGTAATTAGTTCCATCGGTATACTTAATACGTACTCCTTGATTGACTCCTCCTGTGTAGTAACCAGCCAGATTTTGTCCATACCACAATTCTCCAGAAAGAACGGGACTAAATTTCTTAAAAATCGGGAGAGGTAAAACCAATTCCAATCCGCTTGAAAAACTGGTTGACTTTACATCTCCTTGATTTAGGGCGTAGTTCTTTTTGTATTCCTGTCCCGAAAGATGTCCATATAAGGCAAAAAGAAAGGGTCTTCCAAAAAGCTTCTTTTCATAGGCTACGCGGGCTTCCACTCCGGGCTTTCCGTATTCATTGTTGGGGTCACTGTCAAAAACTACTATGTTATTAAGATTTCCGAAGTTATAAGGTCTTTCAAGGGCAAATTGCAATCTTAAAAGTTCCTCCTTTGAAATTTCAAACTTTCTGGTAAGCCTTATTTGGGTTGCCCTATAACCTAAGTTTCCCATATAAGAACCTGCTGGAAAATTAGAAAGAAAGGGATAAATTTGAGAAATGGTCATCCAATCGTGGCCTACTCTTAATTCCCAAGGACCTTTTATAACCTCTAAATAGGCCAATCTTCCTCTTACAGGAGCATGTTCTGGATTCCAAGGTCTGTTTCCAATGTCATCGCTTTGGGTGTAAAAATCCATTTCGAACTTTCCCTTGATGGTAAAATCTTTATAAGGTTTGATTAAATCAAATCCGAATCTACTGTGTCTAAAAGTTATAGTAGAAGTGGAATCATGTCTTCCCATTTTTTGGGGAAGTGCCCAGAGAAGATAAATAGTTCCAACAGAAGAAGAATCTTGCCAAATTAAATCTCCCTTTATAAAGCCATAAAAGTCTATTTTAGATTTTCCAGCTCCGTAACCTCCCTTAGAAAGAAATCCTTCAGAGGGTTTAGTTTCTGGTTTTTCTTCAGTTTTAATCGTTGGTTGAGAAGCTGGTTGAGCTTTAAGCCTTTCAATCTCTCTTTTTAATTCCTGATTTTCCCTTTTTAAAGTTTCAACCTCCTTTAAAACCTGTTGTAAAAGTTTAAGCACCTCCTCATCCTTAGAGGAAGGATAACCTAAAATGGGAGTAGAGAAAATCCCTAAACTAATAAGTAGGCTTCCTAATTTTTTCATAATCACCTCCTGTTTTTAAGTTATTGTGAAATATAATTGAAATTTTTCTTCTCCTATAGCTTAGGTAATTCCTACCCCATTCTTGAGAAAATTTTTAAAAAGAAAATACTTTTCTATAAAAACATTTTTTGAATATTTTTCAAGATTATTAAATTAGATTTATTAAAATTGTGATGCCTTCTTTTCTAACACACCATTGCTTGAAATATAAACCTAAAAAACCTTGTTCTTATGGACACTATAGTTTCCTTGAAAGGAGTTTATAATTTTTTTTCTTTCTTTAAAGCTTGTCTTTTTCAAAAATTATGCTATGAGAAAAGTTTAAAATTTTATAAATAGGTGGGAGGACCAAAATGATAATCATCAGGGATTTAGTTAAGACAACAGGAGTTAAGATTCTTTTGGTAGTTCTTGATGGAATAGGAGACCTACCTTGTAAGGAGGAAAAAACTCCTTTAGAATTAGCTAAAACTCCTAATTTAGACTCTTTGGTTAAGAAATCTGCTACTGGGCTTCATCTTCCTATAGATTACGGGATAACCCCAGGCAGTGGTCCTGGACACTTGGGAATTTTTGGTTATGAACCTCAGAAAATTGTTATCGGTAGAGGTATTTTAGAAGCCTTAGGTGTAGGCCTTGAGGTTAAAGATACAGACTTAGCGGTAAGAGGTAACTTTGCTACTGTAAAGTATGAAAATAGAATTCCTATAGTGGTTGACCGTAGAGCAGGAAGAATTCCTACAGAAGAAAATAGGCGTTTAGTAGAAAGAATTTCTTCTCATATTAAAGAAATAGAGGGAGTTAAGATTATTCTAAAGTCTGGAATGGAACATCGTTTGGCTATGCTTTTAAGATTTCCCTATTCTTTAACTTCTGAGGCAGAAAAAATAAATGATACTGACCCTCAAGTTTCTGGCAAACCTCCTCTCAGAGCTCAAGGTCAAACAGAGGTTGCAGAAAGGGTGGCCCAAATTCTTAATCAATTTATTGAAAGGGTAGCAGAATTACTCCAAAATGAAACCCAGGCTAATTACCTTCTTTTAAGAGGTTTTTCAGTAAAGCCTTCTCTTCTCTCCTTTGAAGAAAAGTTTGGACTTAAAGCAGGTTGTATTGCCGTTTATCCTATGTATAAGGGTTTAGCAAGTCTGGTAGGAATGAAAGTTATTCCCTTTGAAGGTGAAACTATAAAGGATGAAATAGAAACTCTAAGAAGGGAATGGGACCATTTTGACTTCTTTTTTATTCATATAAAAAAAACCGATTCTTATGGAGAAGATGGAAATTGGGAAGGTAAAACCAAAGTTATAGAAGAATTTGATAGTTACTTACCCGAACTTTTAGCTCTTAAGCCTTCTGTGCTTTGTATCACAGGAGATCATTCTACTCCTTGTGTACTTAGGTCCCATTCTTGGCATCCCGTTCCTACTCTTATCTATTCTCCCTATGTTCTTGGCTATACTTCTCAAAGATTTACAGAAAGAGAATGTTTAAAGGGAGAACTTGGGGTCTTTTACAGTTTCAAACTTATGCCCTTACTCTTAGCTTACGCAGGAGCCCTTAAAAAGTTCGGAGCCTAAGGCTAATAGTAATACTTTATTTTAAATTTTAATCCTTTATATTGACAAAATTAAAAGTGATATTATTTTGGTTTTAAAAAGTTTTAAAGGGGGTTTTTTTATGAAAAAATTTTTAATAGGAGTATTAATGAGTTTATTTTTCATTTCTTCAACCAAGGCTCATTTTTTGGTTTTGATTCCTGAGAAGGATGTAATAGAAAAGGGTAAAGGAGTTGTAAATTTAGAGGCCAGATTTACCCATCCTATGGAAGGTGGTCCTAATATGGAATTTAGTATTATGGAAAGCGCCTTTTTTATAAAGGAAGAGAGAAATTCTCTAAACTGGCAAAGAAAGTCTATTCCTGTAACTAAGGGAAGTACTAAAAAAGTTTCTATGTATACCGGAAGCTTAAACTTTAGCAAACCTGGAATTTATCAAGTTTTTGTTACTTCGTCTCCCTATTTTGAATCTTCAGAAGGAAAGTATATTCAGCAAATAGCTAAGGTAATTTTAAGTGTTTTTGGGATAGAGGAAGGTTGGGATAGGCCTCTGGGGCTTAAAGTTGAAATTGTACCTTTAGTGAAACCCTTTGGTTTATGGGAAGGAAATACCTTTAAAGGTAGGGTTCTCATAGAGGGAAAGCCTGCTAAAAATGTAGAGGTTGAAGTGGAGTATCTGAACACTAAAGGGGTTAAACCCCCGGTAGATAGTTTAATTACCCAAGTGGTTAAAACTGATGAAATGGGATATTTTGAGTATACTATTCCTTGGGCGGGTTGGTGGGGTTTTTCCGCTATTACTGAAAAAGAAACTATAAAAGGAGCAGATGGAAAGGTATACCCTTTAGAAGTTGGAGGAGTTATTTGGGTAAGGGCTTATCCTAAGCCTAAGGAAGTAAAGTAAAGGGATACCTTTAAATGCATATTTCTGAAGGGGTTCTTTCTCCGGGAGTGCTTATGGTGGGAGGGATTTTTACTTTAGGAGGTCTCTTTTGGGGACTAAAGATTATTAAAACTGAAGACCTACCTAAAATAGCAGTTTTGTCAAGCACTTTTTTTGTAGCTTCCCTTATACATATTCCTATAGGTCCCACTTCGGCTCATCTTATTTTAAACGGTTTGGTTGGTATCCTTTTGGGATGGGCAGCCTTTCCTGCTATTTTTTTGGGACTGATCTTTCAAGCTCTCCTTTTTCAGTTTGGAGGTTTTACCACCTTAGGAGTAAACACCTTTGCCATGGCCTTTCCTGCGGTGATAAGTTATTACCTCTTTAGCCTTTTTAAAAGACATTCCAAACTTTTATTTTTAGGAGCCTTCTTAGGTGGAGCTCAAGCTATAATTTTGGGAACAATCTTTATAAGTATAGCCCTCTTGGAGACTGAAAAAAGTTTCTTAAGTATGGTAACAGCCCTTTTAACTACCCATTTTCCTATTGCTATCATAGAAGGAATTATCACAGGTTTAGTGGTTAGCTACTTAAAAAAAGTAAAACCTGAGGTTTTAAAATGAAAGTTTGGTTAAATTTTCTCTTAATTTTTTTTGTGTTTAGTTCCCTGGTTTTAGCTCACAAGGTTAATCTCTTGGTTAACAGACAAAAAGAAGTAATTACCGGAGAGAGTTATTTTGCAGACGGTTCTCCCTGTAAAAAATGTGAAATAAAGGTTTATGATAGCAAAGGAGTTAAAATTGCCGAGACTAAAACGGATGAATGGGGAAAATTTATTTTGTCTTTGTCAGAAAAGGGAGAATTAAAGATAGTAGTAGAGGCAGGAGAGGGGCATAGAGCTGAACAAAAAATAAAGGCTTTAGTCTCTGAAAAATTCTCTGAAAAAAGAGAAGAAAAGGTTAAAGAAAAAAGAGAAAATTTTGAAGAAAATCAATTAATTAAACAAACCGTAGAGGATACTATAGATAGCAAACTTCAAAATTTAAAAACAGAACTCCTTTTGGAAATTAAAAAGGAAATGAATAAAATCTATTTGAAAGATATTATAGGAGGAATTGGATATATTTTTGGGATTTGGGGAATTATAGCTATTTTAAAAAATAGAAAAAAAGTTCATACTTAGACCGTGCACTTAGAGGAATTTGCCGAGGGAAATTCCCTTCTACACCGAATAGATCCCCGAATAAAAATAATAACTTTTTTAATTTTTTGCTCCTTTTGTTCAAGTTCTAACCATCTAAAAATCTCTTTTTTATATCTTTTATATGGTCTTTTTTTACTTGTTATAGCTAAGCTTAAACTTAAAGCTTTAGCCATCAGACTTTTAGCAGCTAATTTTTTTATACTTTTTATTTGGATTTTTATTCCCCTTAGCCATCCTGGAAACCCTTATTTTGAAATAGGTCCTTTTAAAGTAAGCTTAGAAGGATTAAGCTTAGCTTTAAATATCACTTTAAAATGTAATGCTATTATTTTAGCCACTCTTTCTCTTTTAGCTACCTCTAATATTTTCTCTCTCGCCCATGCTTTGCTTCACTTTAAAGTTCCTGCTAAGTTAGTTACTATTTTTTTTCTTTTTTATCGTTATATTACCGTTATGCACGAAGAATACTTGCAAATTAAGCGAACTGTGGTAGCCAGAGGTTTTGTTTCTAAAACCAACTTTCACACTTATCAAACCTATGCCTACTTAGTGGGTGCCTTAATTTTGAAAAGCTTTGAAAGAGCAGATGAGATATATAAAGCTATGCTTTGCAGAGGTTTTAAAGGTTTCTTTCCTCTCTTAGAACATTTTACTTTAAAAAAAGTAGATCTTATTTTTGGATTCCTAAGTAGTTTAGTAAGTATTTTAATATGGCTAAAAATTTAAAAAAATCTTTCTTGCCTCTTATAAAACTTGAAGAGATTTTTTTTAGTTACAATGAAAGACCAATTTTAAAGGGCTTAAACTGGGAATTATTGGAAGGGGAAAAGGTAGGACTTATAGGACCTAATGGTTCAGGTAAAACTACCTTGCTTTATATTATTATGGGACTTCTTAAGCCCCAAAAAGGTAAGATAGAAATCTTAGGAAAACTCAGAGAAAGGGAAAAGGACTTTATAGAGGTTAGACAAAAAATTGGGCTTCTATTTCAAGATTCTGATTCTCAGCTTTTTTGTCCTACAGTTAAAGAAGATATTGCTTTTGGCCCTTTAAATCTTGGTAAGAGTAGAAAAGAAGTGCTGGTACTGGTAGAAAAGACCTGTGAATTTTTGGGAATAAAACATCTTATAGATCGTCCTATTTACAAACTTTCTGGAGGAGAAAAACGACTGGTAGCTTTAGCTACTGTTATGGCTATGGAACCTATTTGTTATCTTTTAGATGAACCCTCTAATGGATTGGATGAAGAAACTAAAAAAAGAGTGATAGAATTTTTGAAAAATCAAGCCTCTACTTACCTTATAGTTTCTCATGATAAAGAATTTTTAAAAGAAGTGGTAAATAAAATTTATTTTTTAAAGGATGGACAAATTTTCCTTTACCAGGATTTTTCCCAACAGGGATAAACCCAAGGATGCCACCCGCTACAACGGTCTCCTAAGGTGTCTTTTTCTTTAAGGGATTTAGCAGGAGTATTTCCTACTAAATTTATCTTAAGAGCTTTAATTACAGGAAATTTATAGGGTCTTTCTTCAATTCTTCCTTCTCTAATTCCTTCTACTATCCCTTTAACCGTAATAAATTTTCCAGGAGTATAGACTGCACAGTCTAAAAAATCTGAGGTTTCAGCTACAAATCTACCTTCAGAAACCATCTCTTCTTTAAAATTTCCCTCCCTATCTAAGGCAAATTCCAAAACTTCAAAAAGGGTTAATTTTTCTTTATTAGAGCAGGAAATAATTTTTCCTCCCCAAAAAACCTCTTGCCCTTTATAACTTGAAGGAAATTGTTGAACTAAATAAAGGGAAATCCTTTCTTGAGAAATCTTCTCGGTTTTAGAAAGTTTGGGCAATTTTTCAGTACAACCTGAGAAAAAGAATATTCCAAAGATTAAGATTAAAAATTTTTTTATCATAATTGAAAGCCTCCTTTCTAATTTATTAAATCCATTATAACTAAAATTCTTTTAAAATAAAATTTTTTAGAGGGGCCCTTTGGGCTCTTTCGGAAGGATCATCAGGATATCCTACAGCCACTATAGCACAAAGTTCATACTTAGAAGAGGGAAGTTCTAAAACTTCCTTTACCTTTTCTTCGTTTTTAAGGATCTCTCCTATCCAGCAAGTTCCTAAGCCTAAAGCATGGGCTGAAAGAAGAATATTTTGAATACAAGCTCCTGCAGATTGATGGTCTTTAATTTGATGATACATTTTATCTTTATCTAAAAAAACTCCTATAAGGACTGGAGCTTCAAGAATAAGGTGTTTATACTTAGTAAGCTCAGATAGTTTTTGTTTGATTTCTTTAGACCAAATGATTACGAAACGCCAAGGTTGGTTATTCATTCCAGAAGGAGCCCAAATTCCAGCTTCTAATATTTTCAAAATTTTTTCCTTTTCAGGAGATACCTCTTTAAATCTTCTTATACTTCTTCGTTCTAAAATATTTTTAAATACTACTTCTTCTAAAGGGTCTTTTTTCATGGTATATTTCCTCTGGGTAAAGCTCTAAGGTTTTTATTACTTCCTCTTTAATTTTTTGGTAAAGTTCTTCATCTTGAATATATCTTAATTCTTGTTTTTCTCCCTTAAGCAATTTTATAGTTTTAGCGGTAAGAATTCCTATATTCAAAGCATCCATAACGGCCTTTTTATCAAAAATAGCTTTTTTACTTTTGTAAGAATAAGCCAAAGCCCAAGGAGGAACAATAGCTCCCATAGAATTTAAAGTAGTAATTAAGTAAGCTCCAGTAAAAATAGCTCCAGCATCAGCCCCTACAGCGATAACTCCTACAACCTTTCCTTCCATGTAACTGGGTTCTCCAAAGGAAATCATATTTTCCAAGCAAGTCATCCTGTCAACCAGTAATTTTAGAGGTCCAGATGGACCGAACCAATAAATAGGAGTGGATAAAATCAATCCATCTGAATTATAGATTTTAACTAATAACTCTTTACCGTAGTCTTCAAAAATACAGGGAAATTTACACTTAGGTTCTTCGTTACGAATACATCCCATACAAGGTTTTATTTCTCTTTCATATACTCTTACTACTTCTGTTGAAAGCCCCTCTTTTTCAGCAGCTTTTAAAGCTGTAAGAAGAAGCTGAGCAGAACCACCTCTGGGATCTGGAGAACCAAGAATTCCAAGTATTTTCATCTCTCTAAAGCCTCCTTCCAAAATTTAGGTAAAATAAAAGAAGCCCTATGAATCTCATGGGTATAATATTTAGTTTCCTCTAATTCTTTCCATTTGGGTATTTGAGGATTAACCAAAGGACATCTCATAATATAAGCTGTATCCCCTCCAAAGGAAGGAACACCGGCTCTATAACAAAAAATTTCCTCCTTAGGATAAACTTTAGTATAAAGTTTATAAGTTTCCTGTAAAATATTTTTCATGGTAAAAGGAGTTCCGCATTGTTGTACAATAACTCCCTTAGGACATATAATTTTAAGAATATTATGAAATTCTTCACTAAAAAGGGCGTGAGAAAGTTCCTGAGTAATTTCCCCTATATCTGGATCGGTAGAGTCAATAATAACGAGGTCAAAAATTTTCCCTTCCTCTAAAAACTTTTTAGCCCTTTCAAAAGCATCTGCCACTATAAGTTTTAAACGGGAATCTTTAGGATTTTCAGGTAACATTTCCGGAAAATATTCTTCTATAAGTTTAGGAATTTTAGGATCTATATCTACGATGTAAACTTCTTCTATTTGGGGATATTTCAAAACTTCACGGGAGGCTCCATAATCTCCTCCGCCACAGATCAAAACCTTCTTTACAGAAAATTCAGGAGTAGCTTGAATCGGAATATGAACCAGAGCTTCATGATAAATAAACTCATCTCGGGAAGTAAATTGAAGATGATTATTAATAAATAACATTTTACCCCAGAAACTATTTTCGAGTATATAAATATTTTGTAAACCTGATTCTCCATAAATTATTCTTCCAATATAGCCAAATAAATAATCCACATTTACAAATTCTGCAAAAAAAACCTTAACCCCCCTACCTTCTGTAGCTAAAGCATTAGCCATGATTTCCTTGTTCATAAGGAACTCCCTTGAAAAGGACTTGAAACTCATAACATTTTAATCTTCCTAACAATTTTGTCAACACTTTGTATGAGTCCCAAATTTGCCGATAGAACTTCAAGTATGAAAAAGATATATCTATTTTCCTCTTTTTAATACCTTAAGCCTTAAAAAGTATTATGCTCTCTCCTCTATCCCTCTTTCTCTACAATTTCAGTAAATCTTATCCCCCTCAACTTCAATATACTCTCACCTTTTTGCCTTAAAGAAAAAACACCACCACCCCTCTTCTCCCTGTTTTATCTCTGCCTCCTAAATTAAATCATCCCTCTAGGCCACTATCTCCACACACACCTTCGCCTTACCATATTGTAAAGTATCTTTAAACATAGCCACCAAGCATGCCACACTACTTTACCTGCTACCTCATAAATTAGCTACCTCATACTCTGTATAGTCTTTGTCTTCAAGGCACTCGGTAATATAAAATGCTTCCTCACAATAAATGTGTTATAGGCAAGTACTCCAAGGACAAACCCAAAAACTATTCGCACCAAAATCCCTGTAGGCATATAATCCATTCCAAATCCACTCTTTAGCTCCTTGATCACCTTCTCTATCTCTGTCCTCTCATTGTATCTCCATACAACCTCTTCTGCCTCAACCTCAAGATCCGTCTCTATAAAGTGGTGGATCGCTCCCCTTTTTTTGGACAAATTAAATGTTAGGGTTAATACCTAAAACATAAATCATCCGTATCCTCTCTGAAGCTGAGTTACCAAACAACTCCTTTGCTGCTACCTAAAGATTATATGGAATCTCCGAACAAACTCTTGACAAGCGAAGACCAAAAATACAAAGGCCTATCCTCTTGAGCCTCTCAAAAGATTA
>JANXAD010000022.1 GCA_025062245.1 Thermodesulfobacteriaceae bacterium
TTAAAGAGAGAGATTGAAGCAGAACAAGATAGAGAAAAACTAAGAAGACTTCTTAGGGAATTAGTAATTTCTTTAGAGCCTGAAAAAACCCTTCTTAATTTTGGTTATAGTTTGGATTAGTATAATTCTTGGTGTTTTCTCATTAAGTTCTAACACTTGAGATACTCTCTTTTGTTTTTTTCTGTAATTCTGTCTTTAATTTTTTTAGAGTTTTGAATTTTTATAAGGGCAGGGGTTCCCTTAGGTAAAAAGGGCTTTTTATCTAAGTGAGAAACCCCACCCTGATTAATAAGGGATGACCCGAAAAAGGAGTCTGCCCTGAAGAATAAACTCTCCTACCAACTTAGGCCCTACAAAGAAAAAGGTTAGAAGCTTTACCCTAAGGTAGAAGCTTAGAAGAAGAGAGACTTAAGTTTGACAAATATCTTTCTTAAGTATTTTACCTTGCCCAAGGAAACTTTGTTTTAAGCCTAAGGAGAGGTAAGTCAGAAAGGAAAAAGTTAGGTGAAAAGTTAAGAAAAACCTTAGAGAGGAGTATTTTATGGAGCATAGGAGAAGTTGTTTAAAAATTTGGAGGGATTTACCAGGGGCTTGGGGGATGATTTGATATGGTATATGAAGAAGAGGCTCCATGACTTAAATAATAAGCTAACTTTAAGATGAGATGGTGAAGAATATATAAAAAATAAAACGCAGTTTTTAATCCTATGGACTTTTACCTTTGTTTTTAAAAAAATTAAAGGACAAAATTAGATCCATCTAATAAGACTATTTTTAGAAAATGGTAATATAACGATTTTCTCAGAAAATTTAAATCAGAGTGAATTAAGAAGGTTTTTGCTTTCTCTTATAGAGGAGGTGGTGAGGCAAAAATTAGTTGAGTTTGTAGTGGAGCATGAGAAAAAAGCTAAGGATATTTCTATAATGGAGAGGTTTTTAAGGTTAGAGGAGGAGCTGAAGGCTTTAAGGGAGTTAGAGGAGAGAAGATTTGAAGCTTTGCAAAAGGAGATAAAAACTCATTTTGAGGCTGTAGAAAGGAGGTTTAATTAAATTGGGATACTAGTAGATTTAAATTTCCTTAGCCTATCTCATAACTTCCCACTACTTAAAAATCTCTTTTACTCCCTAAGCCTATCTCTTGATTATGTTAAGTCTTCACACCTATATATTCAAATTCCTTACCTTAGATCTTTTTTCAAGCTCTTTAAAAATCCTACCTATACACCTTCAAGTGATTTTTCGGAATCTACCTATAGTTAAAGGCTCTGGGAGTTTCTTTTCTACACCTTCTCTAATCCTTTAGTGCTTTCTTCTGCCACTTTTTAGTTTATAATAGAGGTTTGTTTTACTTCAAAATTAGAAGAAGACAAGAACCCCTTGACTCCTTGTTTTTTCTGTAAATTTATCTTAAAATCTTTGTTAAACAATTGAATTTTGCAAAGGTCTCAATAAAATGAAAGTAAACTCTTAGGTGGGAATACTTTTTCCAAGGGTAGTTAGGGCTAAATTAACATGTAAAACTCCTTTTAAGGCTTGAATCTTATCTGCCAACTCTCTAATTTCGTTAGCCCTTCCTCTAACTAAAACCACTTCCAAACATCTTTCATGGTCTACATGAAGATGCTGAGCAGTAATTATTTTATCATAGTGGTCGTGCTGAAGTTCTACTAAACGATCGGTAAGCTCTCTTTTATGATGATCATATAGGTAAGTTATAACCCCTACAACTTCTTCTTTGGATTCCTTCCATTCTTCTTCTACTAATTTTTGTCTTATTAAGTCTCTTATAGCTTCAGAGCGGTTAGCATAGTGTTTTTTCTCTATATAATCATCAAAAGCTTTAAGAAGTTCCTTAGGAATAGATACTCCAAAACGAGCCAATTCGTCCATAATAAATACTCCTTTTTTAAAATTTTTTTCAGTTTAATAATAATAAATTATTAAAATTTGTAAAGAGGTGTTTTCAGATTTACGTTCTTACATAGTTAAATCCCTCTTCTTGCCACTCTACTAAAGCTCTTATACCAGAAGGCACAGTACTTGCTTGTGGAGGGACCTTTTCCAAGGGTATGTTAAAAGTCTCTAAGGCCTTTTCACAAAAGTATATTTTTCCTCCCTTTTCTAAAATTTCTCTAAGGAGCTCTCTAAAGTTTTCGAAATGGTTCAAAACTAACACGCCTTCAAAATTTACTAAAATTCTTACTATGCCTTTTTCTTCTTCTTGAAGAGATTTAAAAAAGTTTTTAGCCATTTTTAAAGCAGGTTCAAAACTTGCATAAAAGGGAACATGAAGTAGAAGCTTAAGTTCTTTCATGGTTTATATACCTCTAAAATTGAATTTCTAAGGAACCATATAGGTTCCACATAGTATCTATGGGAATATACATGGTCATAGCTTTCATGATAAGATCTGGTTTTCCACTTCTAACCCATCTTTTGATATCACTGATTTTTCTGGGAGTTTCAAGCCAATTGGCACTCCCATAATAATTAAACCAATAGTACTGAAAACCTAAACGTAAAAGAGCTCTGGCATTTTTTACATATTTTTCTCCTGTAGGTAAATCTTGCTGCCAATAAACTTCGGCTACATGTCCTCTGGTTGAAAGCTTATTTAAATAGGGATCATCTGTTCCTACATGAAAGGGCATCCACCACTTGGAACCATAATTATATTCCAATCCAAGTTTAGCTCCTGAAACATAAGCTAATGGAATTCTCACTCCCACATAAACTGCCCATCCTGTACGGGTATCCATATTTTTTCTTACTTCCTTAGAATCCATAGCCATACCAGTAAGTAAGGAATAATAAAGATTAAAGGTATAGGGATTTCCATTAATAAAAACAGGCATACTCATTTTTCCCATACCTCTCGGCTCAGCAATACTCATACCTAAGGACACAAAATAGTCTAATCCTTTAAGACCTAAAAACTTTACTTTACTTTGCGACCATACCAAGCCAATTTCGTAAAGGTCTCCTAAATTATACTTAGTGGGAAAATAGGTAGGCATGTAGGTTCCAAAAGCTGGATTAAACATATAAAGCTCTCCTGAGGGAAAATCCATAACATCTCCTGCTTTAAAGGCTTGAAATCCTAAATACTTATTATCTACTTCATATACATCCCACACCAATCCGTAAAAATCTATATCGTCCTTAGCTCTATCAATAGGTGTCTTAAAACCACTTTCAAAACCTCTTCCATAGCAGAATTTAATTTTTCCCCAACCATAATCATATCCTAAGGTGCCTCCGTCAAAGGGAACATCTATATTTATTCCGAGAGGGGAAGCATCTTTTTCCTCTCTACCTTCACGAAACTGCTGAGGTGTTCCGTGAGTAGTAGGTCTTCTACCAAGAGAAATCCAAATAGGAAGTCCTCCAATATTAGTCCAGTTAAAGTAAGCTCTATCTACATAAAGGGTAGAATCTGAGGGTCTAACTCCGAAAGTAAAGTTGTTTTTCATTGGAAAAAAGAGGCCTGGGGTAGTAAAATCATCTCCCATGCCCCACATTTTATAATATGCCAATCTTACCTTTATAGAGGTATTTTCCGTAGGATTAATTACAGCATTTATTCTCATACGGTTGGTCCAGAGAGAGTCATTTTCCTCAGTATGAGAACGAATTTTAGTTACATAGGGAGAGACATTTAAGGGATTTCCAAACATATCGGTTAATGGTCCACCATAACTTTGAGCTATGGCAGGTAATATCCCCAGCATAAAGGCATTACTTCTTACTTGAGCTCGAGTGGAATCTATTCTTGTTCTTATATCTCCTGAGATCTTAAAATTAAAAGTTCCCATCCTATCTTTAAGGTTTTCTAAGTTACTTTTTACCTCTGAAACTTCTTCTTTCTGAGATTTTTGATTAGTTTTTAGCTCTTTTAATTCAGCTTTTAAGATTTCTAATTCCTTAGTTAAAGCTTCTATTCTCTTTAATAGTTCCTCTTCAGTTACAGCAAAGCCTTGAGAGAAAGTAAAACCTAAAAAGGTTAAAGCTACCAAGAAAAATCCTTTTTTCATCCTTTCCCCCCTTTAGTTTTAAAATTTAATTTGTAATATCTATTTTTAATTTTACAAGTTTATGTGGTAAATTTTTTTTATTAGAAATCTTTAAAAAATTTAATGAGTTAAAGATTGATAGTAATTTTTAATTTCTAAATATTTTTGCCAAGCCCTTCCAGAAAAAATAAGTTCCTTAGCTTTTTTAACGCCTCCCTTGAAATCTATAGCCTTTTCACAAAGATATAAAGCTCCTCCTAAATTTATAAGAAACATATCCATCATAGGACCTTCTATTTCTCCCTTTAAAAGGGATTCTAAGATTTTTAAATTTTCTTCAGGACTTCCTCCTTGAAGTTTTTCAAGTTCTTTACACAATTCAAAACCAAAATCTTCAGGATCTATGTAGTAGGTAGTGATTTTACCCTCCCTTAATTCACTAATTTTAGTTGAACCTGTAACTGTAATTTCATCGTATCCTTCTTCTCCAAAGACTACTAAAGCCCTTTTTACACCTAAGTCGTCAAGAACATAGGCTATTTTTTCTGTTAATAAAAAGTTATAAACTCCTAAAAGTTGATAATTTGGACAGGCTGGGTTTAAAAGAGGTCCTAAGGTATTAAAAATAGTTCTTCCTATCCTTTTTCTAACCGAAGCTACTTTTTTAAAAGCTGGATGATAAAGGGGGGCAAATAGAAAGGCAAATTTTACCTCCTTTAAAGCTCTGGCAGAAACCTCTGGAGCTAAATCAAGAGGTATTCCTAAAACCTCTATTAGATCTGCACTTCCACACCTACTTGAGACAGCCCTGTTTCCATGTTTAGCTATATAGAGATCTTCTTCTGAAGCTAAGGATAGAGCTACAGCCGTTGAAAAATTAAAGGTATGCTTTTGGTCTCCTCCAGTACCGCAAGTATCAACTATAAGAGCAGAATTTGAAAGTTCATGGTTAAAAGGTCTCATTACTTCTCTATAAGCTAAGACCGCACCCACTATTTCTTGCCAACTTTCTCCCTTTTCCCTTAGAGCTATCAAAAATTTTTCCAGATCACTTTCTTCCCAATCCTCAGTAGCTATTTTTTTAAATACTTCATAAGCTTCTTCTTTACTCAAATGTTTCTTTTCCTTTACTTTAACATAGGCAGACTTTAAATCCATGATAAATCCTACCCTCCTAAGTCTAACTTTTCTATAAGTAAGGTTGGAGAACCTACTTTTCCATAAAACTTTAAATCCTTTCCTACTTCTACTATCTTAGAAAATAGTTCCCCAAGATTTCCAGATAAAGCTACTTCGCAAAAGTAATCTACAGGTTCACCTTTCAAATAGTAAATTCCTGAAATTCCCAGAGAGAAGTCTCCGGAAATAGGATTAATGGTGTGAGCACCTAAGGTTTCTAAGACCTCAAAAACTTCCCTTTCCATCTTCAAAAGTTCTTCTGGTAAGCTTTCTCCCTTTTCTAAATAAAAGTTAGTAGGAGCTATTTTGGGTAAACTATCTATAGTATCTCTTCTGGCATTTCCTAAGCTTACCTCTTCTAATCCTTGATTTTTAGCTATCTCTCCCCAATAGGTATTAAAAAGAAACTGTTTAATTACCCCCTTTTCTACAAGAACCTTTTTATTTTGAGGAACTCCCTCATCGTCAAAGGGTCTACTTTCAAATAAGGAAGAGGTTATTCCATCATCGTAAAGGATAACCTTTTCAGAAAAGACTTTTTGACCTAACTTGTCTTTAAGAAAGGATCTTCCTTTTAAAACTTCGTCTCCTAAAAAGGCAAAACTTAAGCCTTCCAAAAAATTTACTGCCACAAAAGGAGGAAGAATTACTCCTATTTTTAAACTTTTTCCCTTTTTAGTTTTACTTAGAGCTAAGGCCTTTTGACAGGCTAATTTGGTTCTCTCAAAAATTTCCAAATTATCTAACTCTACCGTAGTATTCCATTCAAAACTGCTAACTTTTTTTTCTTTTCCTTCTGCTATAACGGAAATACTAAAAGTATAAGAGGGTCTTTCCCAGATTAATTCTCGATTTTTCGCAAGTAAAAGGTATTCTACTTGACTTTCTTCGAAATTACATTTTTCTACTTGTGAAATGGAAGGATGAAATTTTAAGGCTTTATTTTCTACTTCTTCAAGTAAATCTATAATTTCTGAAAACTCTAATTTTTTAAAAGGAAAAGACTTTAATTCCGGATAATTAAAATCTCCTTCAGGGAATTTATTTGTTATTCCGTAGGTAGCTAAATTTTTAGCTTTTTGATAAGCTTCTTTAATAGCAGAAAACTCTAAGGAAGTGGTAAAAGAAAGCCCACATTTTTCCTTATTATCAAAGTAGCGAATGGTTAAACTATAATCTTCAAAATTTTCCTTTTTAAAAACTTTATGTTCTCTTTTTTCTACTCTAACTCCCCTTTCTATTTCTACCCAGAACTCTAAATAATGGTTTTCCTTTTCTACGAGGTTTTTTAAAAAATCTATAAGTTTTTCCTTGGAGTAGTTTTTTTTCATTTTTAAAATTTCTTTAAAATACTTTTTCCTGCGAAAATAGCTGTATTTCCAAGAACTTCTTCTATTCTTAAAAGTTGGTTAAATTTAGAGGTTCTTTCACTTCTTGCAGGAGCCCCGGTTTTTATTTGTCCTGTATTTACTGCTACACATAGGTCTGCAATAAAGGTATCTTCCGTTTCTCCAGAACGATGGGAAATCATACATTTCCATCCATACTGATAGGCTAATTCTATAGCAGAAATAGTTTCCGTTAAAGTTCCAATTTGATTAAGTTTTATAAGTACCGCATTAGCCATTTTTTCTTCACAACCCTTTTTAATTTTTTTAGGATTAGTTACAAAAATGTCATCCCCTATAATTTGAATTTTATGGCCTAATTTTTGAGTTATCATTTTAAAACCCCTTTCGTCTTCTTCCGAAAAGGGATCTTCTATGGAAATAATGGGATAATTTTTAACTAATTTTTCGTAATATTCCAAAAGTTCGTCGGTAGTATAAGTTTGTTCTAAACCTTTCAATTTATAGACTTCTTCCCAAAGTTCAGAGGCAGCCACATCAATGGCAAGAGCTATATCTTCCTCAGGTCTATAACCTGCTTTTTCAATAGCTTTTAGTAGGAACTCTAAAGCCTCTTCTGGAGACTTAATTTGAGGAGCAAAGCCGCCCTCATCTCCAACTCCCGTACTGTATCCCTTTTCTTTGAGTAAGTTTTTTAAGGTTTGATAGGTTTCCACACCCATTCTCAAAGCTTCTTTAAAGGAATTTGCTCCCCAAGGAACAATCATAAATTCTTGAAAGTCTAAGGGATTGTCAGCATGAACCCCCCCATTGAGCACATTTAAAAAAGGAACAGGTAAGACTTTAGCTCTAAGCCCACCAATATACATAAAAAGTGGAATTCCCAATTCTTCTGCTGTAGCTCTGGCACAAGCTAAAGAAACCCCTAAGATAGCATTAGCTCCAAGTCTAGATTTGTTTTCCGTTCCATCTAACTCACAAAGTAGCTGGTCTATTTCTGATTGACGTGAAGATTCAAGACCCTCCAATTGGGGAGCTATAATTTCGCTTACATTGAAAACTACCTTTTGAACCCCCTTGCCCAAATATCTTTTAGGATCTTTATCTCTTAGCTCTAAAGCTTCGTACTTTCCAGTAGAAGCTCCTGAAGGTATGGCAGCTCTTCCCCAGAATCCACTTTCTAATAAAACCTCTACCTCTACTGTAGGATTACCACGGGAATCTAAAATTTCTCTTGCCTTTATTTGAGCTATTTTTCCCATTTTAACCTCCCTTTTCAAAAAATTTCCTTTTCCTTTAAAAAATTTTGAATTTCCTCTAAATAAACAGGCTTAGTTCCAATTTTTCCTACCACAATTCCAGCAGCAAGGTTAGCCAAAGTTATCACTTCCTTTAGGGGAAGTCCTACGGCATAGAAAGCTCCTAAGGAGGCTATCACGGTGTCACCTGCCCCAGAGACATCATAAACTTCCTTAGCCTGAGCAGGTTGAAAAAAAGTTCCGTTTTCAGGACAAAAGAGAAAAATTCCATTTTTACCTAAGGTGACCACAATGAACTTTAAGTGATACTTTTCTAAAAGCCTTTGACAACTTTTTTCTAAATTTTCCGGAGATAAACCTTCTCGTAATGCTGTTTCTTGAAATTCTTTAAAATTTGGGGTTATACAGGTAGCTGAAGCATACTTTTGCCAGTTTATACTTTTGGGATCAACTAAAACGAACTTCCCCCCTTCTTTAGCTTTCTTTAAGAGGGCCTTACAAAATTCTTCAGAAAGGAATACTCCTTTAGCATAATCGGAAAAGATAACTCCATCTATTTCTTGTAAAAGCCTTTCGTATATATTTATAAGACGATTTTGAAGTTCTAAGTTAATAGGTTTTCTTTCTTCCACATCAATTCTTAAAAGATGTTGAGATTGAGCAATTATTCTGGTTTTTAAAGTGGTAGGTCGGGTTTCATCTTCTAAAATTCCTGTAATTCCAATTTGAGCTTCTTCAGCTATTTTTTTAAAAATCTTTCCAGCCTCATCTTTTCCAACCACTCCAAGGAGTTCCACCTTAACCTTTAGTCCCCTTAAGTTAGAAGCCACATTAGCTGCTCCTCCCAAGCTATAATAGGTCCCTTTTAACTCAAAAACTGGAACCGGAGCCTCAGGAGAAATACGATTTACCTCCCCAGTGAAATATCTATCTAAGATACAATCTCCTATTACCAGGATTTTTATTTTGCTAAGATTTTCCTCTAACTTTGAAAAGTCTAAATTCATTTAATTCCTCAACCTCTAAGGTTTTAATTTTTTTTTACCTCTTTGATTTCTAAAGATCCTCTTTCTTTTTTATCTTCAAAAATCTTAGTTTCAAACAGAGGAAGGCCTGCCATTTCTCGAATTTTTTTCTCTATCTCTAATACTAAATCCTTCCTTTCTTTAAGAAGTTTACGAACATTTTCTTTTCCTTGTCCAAGCCTTTCTCCTTGATAGGAATACCAAGAACCGCTTTTTTCAATGATTCCCATTTCTGAAGCTAAATCAATTATTTCAGATTCTTTGGAAATTCCTTCCCCAAAATAGATATCAAATTCTACTTCTTTAAAGGGTGGAGCTAATTTGTTTTTTACTACTTTAACTTTTATTCTGTTTCCCAAGGTTTCTTGGCCTTCTTTAATAGGAGAAGGTTTTTTAATTTCTAACCTTAAGGAAGCATAAAACTTTAAAGCCATTCCTCCCGGAGTGGTTTCAGGAGGCCCTCCAAAGGAGGTATAACCAATTTTCATTCGGGTCTGATTGATAAAAATTACTGCAGTATTACTTTTAGAGATGGCTGCAGTAAGTTTTCTCATAGCCTTAGACATAAGACGGGCTTGTAAGCCTACTTGTTGTTCTTCCATTTCTCCCTCAATTTCAGCCTTGGGAACTAAGGCTGCTACCGAATCAACTACTATTACATCAATTCCTCCACTTCTGGCTAAAACTTCTGCAATTTCTAAAGCCTGTTCTCCTGTGTCTGGTTGGGAAATTAACAATTCATCTACCTTTACTCCAAGTTTTTTAGCATAATTTATATCTAAAGCGTGTTCTGCATCTATAAAAGCAGCCATTCCTCCAAGCTTTTGAGCCTCTGCTATAATATGAAGAGCTAAAGTAGTTTTCCCCGAAGCCTCTGGTCCAAAAATTTCTGTAATTCTTCCTCGTGGTATACCTCCTATTCCAGTTGCTAAATCTAAACTAAGTGAGCCACTTGGAATCACACTAATTTCTATTTTCTTTTCGCTTTCTCCCAACTTCATTATAGTGCCTTTTCCAAATTGTTTTTCTATTTGGGAAATAGCCATTTCCACAGCTTTTTTCTTATCCAAACCCTCCATTAAAATTACCCCCCGTTATTTTTAATTAATCTTTACCATAAAAAATTTTTAATAAAAAGTCAAGGGTAGAAGTTATCCTGTTTAAAAATCCTATACCTTAGGTGAATCTGATAGATGGAATAGATGGACCAATAATTAAGAATTTCTCCTTTACAAAATATCCATTTCTATCTTTAGGGATAAACCTATAAAGATAAAAGTTCATTTAAAGTAAAAATTTTTTAAAATAACAACTTAATTTAAAAAATTCAATATTTTGTGAAATTTTTTACAAAATATTTATTTAATATTACTTTTTTTATATAATTACTACTAAGAATTATTCCCCCCTGTGCTTACACTCTTCTCCTCTACCCCTTGGGAGGGACTCCCCCTCCTCCCTTTTAAAAACCTAAAAATATATAAGTTTTGTTTTTTTTAAGGGAATCTCAAATTACATAGATGCAGACAAGAACTCCTCCCATAGAAAAATTAAAAAATTATTTTCAAGGGGATCTATTCATGAAAAAGAATAGAAAGGTCAAGTATGGTATCTCCGAAGAGGTTCTCCTTAGGCTCAAAGTTATAGAGCTTCACGATAAATATGTGGCACTTAAGCTACTAAATCTGCCTTTGGAGTTTCAAAGACCACTATATATAGAAGGAAAGACCTTTAGAGATAGTGGTGGTAAGTTTAAGTCACTTATATCTAACTCAAGAGCACCAAAGAGGCAGACAGAGGCCCTTAAGAGCTTAAGTAGTGGAATTTATTTTGCGATTTAGGAAGGAGAGACCTCGGTTAGGGAAGGTAAAGTTTAACAGGGAATTTTATTTGATATGGTATAATGGGGAGAGGGGACCCCAGGGGCCAAATAATAAGTCACCGTTAAGATGGTATGGTAAAGAATTTGTGAAAAGTAACACGAAGTTCCCAATCCTATGGTCTCAAACAAGAACCTTGCAAAAAATTGAAAAGTTTTTATATTGAAGTTTTATGAAAGTTTTAGAGAAAAGGCTTCCTAATAAAAGGGGTTATTTTGGAAAATTTGGTGGACGTTTTGTTCCAGAAACTCTTATTCCTCTTCTTTATGAATTAGAATCGGCTTATTTAAGAATTAAAAAGGACCCTTTATTTTGGAAGGAGTGGAAAAGCATTCTTCAAGAGTATGCCGGAAGGCCAACACCTCTTTATTTAGCTCAAAATTTATCTAAATACTTGGGAGGTCATTTAAAGGTTTATCTTAAAAGAGAGGATCTTCTTCATACAGGGGCTCATAAATTAAATAATACTTTGGGGCAGGTGCTTTTGGGGAAAAAAATGGGTAAAACGCGGATTATTGCTGAAACTGGAGCAGGTCAACATGGAGTAGCTACAGCTACAGCTTGTGCTTTACTTAATATGCAGTGTGTAGTCTATATGGGAGCTAAGGATACGGAAAGACAGGCTTTAAATGTTTTTCGCATGCAACTTCTTGGTGCTCAAGTGGTGCCAGTTTATTCAGGAACCCAAACTTTAAAGGATGCTATAAATGAAGCCTTAAGAGATTGGGTAACTAATGTAAAAAATACTTTTTATGTTATTGGTTCTGTGGTAGGTCCTCATCCTTATCCCATGATGGTAAGAGATTTTCAAAGTATAATTGGTTTGGAAACTAAGAGACAAATTTTAAAGAAGGAAAGAAGGCTTCCCGATATAATTTTAGCTTGTGTGGGTGGTGGTTCTAATGCTATGGGTATATTTTATCCTTTTGTGAGAGAGTCTCAAGTGAAGCTTATAGGAGTTGAGGCTGCAGGATTAGGATTGAATTCTGAACATCATTCCGCAACTCTTTGTAGGGGAGAACCTGGCATTCTTCATGGAATGTTTACCCTTCTTTTACAAGATAAAACTGGTCAAATAAAAGGGGCCCATTCTATAGCCCCTGGGCTAGACTATCCTGGGGTAGGTCCAGAACATACTTACTTCAAAGAAATTGGCAGGGCAGAATATGTTTCGGTAACTGATAAAGAGGCTTTGGAAGCCTTTCAAATACTTTCAGAAATTGAAGGAATTATACCAGCTTTAGAATCAGCTCATGCTATAGCCTATCTTATTAAAAAAGCTAAGGAACTCCCTTCAGAAACTATAGTAGTAATCAATCTTTCTGGAAGGGGAGATAAGGATGTAACTTCTGTAAAGGAATACTTAGAAAAAAATGAAAAGGGCTAAACTTTTAGAAAAAAGAATCCAATTTTTTAAAGAGAAAGAAGAAATTGCTCTTATTCCCTATCTTACCTGTTGGGATCCTGACTTAAAAACTACGGAAGCCATTTTATGGGAAATGTTAGAGGTTAATCCTGTTTGTATTGAACTTGGATTTCCCTTTTCGGATCCTGTAGCTGACGGTCCTACCATTCAAAAGGCTATAGTAAGAGCTTTAGCTCATCAACCTACTCTGGAAGCTTTTTTCGAATTCGTGGAAGGTCTAATATCCAAGGGTTTTTCGGTTCCTTTGGTTTGTATGACCTACTATAATATTATTTATCATTTTGGTTTAGAAAGGACCGTTTCTTATGCTTTAGATTCTGGACTTTCAGGATTTATTATTCCTGACTTGCCTATAGAAGAGGCTGGTCCTTGGCTAAAAGCAAATAATAAAAAGGGCTTAGCCACTATTTTTTTAGTTGCTCCTACCTCTTCTGAAGAAAGGGTTAAAAAAATTGCTAAAAAATCAACTGGATTTCTCTATTATGTTTCCTTGACCGGAATAACTGGAGCGAGAGAAAGACTTCCTGAAGATTTAATTTATCGTTTAACTCAAATAAAAAACCTTTCTCCCGTTCCTGTGGCTGTAGGTTTTGGAATTTCTAAATCAGAACATATTAAATTACTCAATCCCTATGCTGATGCTTTAGTGGTTGGAAGTGCGGTAGTAAATATTATAGAAAGGGAAGCTCAAAGAGCTCCTCAAGCGGTTAAAAATTTTTTAAAAAGTCTTAAAAATGAAAATAGTTAAAGTTAAAACCCATCCACCTTATGAAATTTTAATAGAGGAAGGAATTTTTAATCGTCTTTCTAAGGAGTTAAAGTCAAATTTTAATTTTGGAAAAATAGCTATTATTACGGATACTACAGTAGAAAAACTTTGGGGTGAAAAACTCTTGGAAGATTTAAAGAAAGAAAAGATAGAAAGCTATATGTTTAGTTTTCCTCCGGGAGAGTCTTCTAAAACTATGAATACTGTGATATCTTTAGCCAGAGGATTGTTAGAGAAAAATTTTGATCGAAAGGATTTAATTATTGCTCTTGGAGGAGGTGTGGTAGGAGATATAGCTGGTTTTTTAGCCAGTATTTATCTTAGAGGTATACCCTTTATTCAAATTCCCACTACCCTTTTAGCACAAGTTGATGCTTCCGTAGGAGGAAAAACAGGGGTTGACCTTCCTGAAGGAAAAAACCTACTTGGAACCTTCTATCAACCTTTAAAAGTCTATATAGACCCCTTGTTTTTACATACCCTTCCTTTGAAGGAAGTCCAAAATGGTTTGGTAGAAGTTATTAAATATGGTTGCATTTTAAAAAATAAATTGTTTACCTTTCTAAAAAAGAAAGGTCAAAATATTTACCATTTAGAATCTCAAGACTTAGAATATATAATTTATGAAAGTTGTTTTCTTAAGGCCTATGTAGTTTCCAAAGATGAGAAAGAGTCAGGTTTTAGAAGAATTCTTAATTTTGGACACACTCTGGGACATGCTCTTGAAACCGAGTTAAATTATACCATACCTCATGGAATAGCTGTAGGTCTTGGAATTTTAGCTGAAGCCCTAATTTCTGAAAAATTAAAGGTTGCAGAGATAAGGCTTTTTGAACCAATTAAAGAACTTTTTTCTCACCTTAACTTGCCTTACAAATTTTCCCATCTTTCCTTAGAAATAAATTTAGAAAATCTACTTCAACACCTCTCCAAAGATAAAAAGGTTTGGAAAGGGAAGCTAACTATAGTTCTTTTAAAAAGAATTGGAAAGGCTATTTTTTATGAAAATCCCCCTTTAGAGATAATAAAAGAAGTACTTTATTTATTAAATTAAGTTTTAGGAAGGAGGTTAATATGAAAAGATATTATCCTGATAGAAGTAAATATCTTATAAAAGATTCAGAGAGTCCTAATTATTTAAAGGAATTTTTTCCCTATACTGAACCACCTAAGATTTATTTTGACTTTAAATACATTCCTCCCCAACCTGCAGAAAATTTTTATATTACAGATACTACCTTTAGAGATGGCCAACAAGCTCGTGCACCCTACACCCCGGAACAAATTGTAACCCTTTATAAATTTCTAAATAAACTAAGTGGTCCTAAGGGTATTATTAGAAAAAGCGAATTTTTTTTATATACTAAAAGAGATCAAGAGGCCTTAGAAAAATGTCTTTCCTTAGGATATAGATATCCTGAAATTACGGGTTGGATAAGAGCTAAAAAAGAAGACTTAAAGTTAGTAAAGGATTTCGGTTTAAAGGAAACTGGGATTCTTACTTCTTGTTCTGATTATCATATCTTTTTGAAACTTGGTAAAACCAGGAAACAGGCTATGGAGGATTATTTAGAAGTGGTAAAAGAAGCGCTCTCTCTTGGAATTAGGGTAAGATGTCATTTAGAAGATGTGACTCGGGCTGATATTTATGGGTTTGTAATTCCCTTTGCCATAGAACTTATGAAACTTAGAGAGGAAAGTAAATTAGATATAATTTTAAGACTTTGCGATACCTTAGGAGTTGCTGTTCCTTATTCAGAGGCCTGCCTTCCTATAAGCGTACCTAAACTTGTAAGAGCTTTGATTGAAGAAGCAGGATTTCCGGGGGAACTCCTGGAATGGCATGGACATAATGATTTTTATAGAGCAGTTATTAACGCTACCACAGCTTGGCTCTATGGTTGCACCTATGTTAATGCCTCCCTTTTAGGAATTGGAGAAAGAACGGGTAATACTCCTCTGGAAGCTATGGTTTTTGAATATATAAGTCTTAAAGGAACCTCAGATGGAATGGATACCACTATAATTACAGAAATTGTTAATTACTTTAAGAATGTTTTACACGAAAAGATACCTGTCAGGCAACCTTTAGTTGGAGAAGAATTTAATGCTACTAAAGCTGGAATTCACATAGATGGACTTATTAAAAATGAAGAAATTTATAATCCCTTTGATAGTAAAAAACTTTTAAACAGACCTATACAAATTATTATAACAGAAAAAAGTGGGACCGCAGGTATTGCTTATTGGATTAATACTCATTTTGGATTGGAAGGAGAGAAAAGAATTGACAAAAGGCATCCTGGAATAGTAAAAATTCACAAAAAGATAGTAGAAGAATATGAAAAAGGAAGAATAATTCCTATTTCTAATGAAGAAATGATTGCTTGGACCAAAAAGTATTTACCTGAACTTTTTATATCTGAACTCGATTATTTAAGAGATTATGCTATCGAGCTTTTAACCAAGTATATAGAGGATCTCTCTCAAGACCCTGAGATCCTTTCTTTAGAACCTCAGAGAATCAAAATAGTGTTTAAAAAGTTTTTAGAGGATCATCCCTATGTTCAGTTTATATATTTAGTGGATACAGAGGGTAAACCTATCTTAGGATTAACTAATGATTTAGAGTATACCAAAAAATTTGAAGAACTTTTGAAAACTGAAACCTTTGAGACCAGAGAATGGTTTATTAAACCTATGAAAACTGGAAAAATTTATTCTTCCAAATTTTATACTTCTCGCATTACTTCCAGTTTGTGTATCACTATGTCTGTTCCTATTAGAAGTAAAGAAGAGGAAATTATAGGTATTTTAGGGATGGATATAAGATTTGAAGATATAGTAAAAATGGAGAATGAAAGATTAAAGTAGGAAATAGAAATTTCTTTCCCCAAATTGATTTGTATAAAAAATAGGTTTATAATGGTTTAAAAATAGGAGGGTTATTTTATGAAGTTTAGGATATTAGTAGGAATTTTAATGGTAATTTTTTCTCTTATGGCTTGTGATAAAATAGGAAGTTCTTCCTTAAACTGTCCTTCTAAGGATAAATTTCAACAAGTTTTAAGCACCTTTCAACCTGGAATTTCTATAGATAATATTCAAAAGTCCCCTATTGATGGACTTTGTGAGGTTACCATTCAAGTCTCCCCTGAACAAAAGGGAATTTTTTATGTGGACTCCAAAGGGCAATATATAATTACAGGAAGAATTTTGGACTTAGAAAAGAAAAAAGATTTAACTGCAGAAAGACTTGAAGCTGTAAATAGAAGGTTTTTATCCTCTCAAGATATGTCTGAGCTCGAAAAAAGAGTAGCCTTTACCTATGGTAATTCATCAAACTATGTTTACTTTATTACCGATCCAGATTGTCCCTTTTGTAAAAAGGCTGAAAATGTTTTAGAACAATTAGTTAAAGAGGGAAAGATTTCGGTAAAGGTAGTTTTATACCCTTTGGAAGCCTTACATCCTAAAGCTAAGAATAAAGCTATAGCTTTGATTTGTGATGGGAAAGGTTTTGAAGAATTAAAAAGGGGATACGAAAGTAAAAATCAGTGTGCTGAAGGAGAAAAAAAGGTAAGTGAAACTATTAGTTTTTTGAGTAATAATTTAAAAATTAGAGCTACTCCTACCTTTGTTTTTCCTGATGGAGAAGTTAAAATGGGTTTCCTAAATTCTGAGACCATTTTGAATAAGTTTAAAAAGGGTAGTTAAGGATAGATGCTTAAGGAGGAGGAAAAGCTTTTCTTACTAAAACTTGCTCGGAAAGTTTTAGAGGATTTTTTTGAGAACAAAAATGAGAACTATTTTCCTTCTAAGGAACTTAAAAATCTTTGGGAGGAAAGGGGAGCCTTTGTTACCCTCTTTAAGAATAAAAAACTGAGAGGTTGTGTAGGAGTTTTAGAAGCCTTCTCTCCCCTTTATGAAGTAATAAAAGAAATGGCTCTTTCAGCAGCCTTTAAAGATCCAAGGTTTCCTCCTTTAGAAGCCAAAGAATTACCCTTAATAGAAATAGAAATTTCTGTTCTTTCTCCTCTTAAAAAGGGGTCTATAGAGGAGATTGAAATTGGGAAACACGGAGTTTACTTAGTTAAAGGATTTAATCGGGGGGTTTTACTTCCGCAAGTTCCCTTAGAGTTTGGATGGGATAGGGAAACCTTTTTAAAACAGGTATGTTTAAAAGCTGGACTCGAACCTAATTGTTATCAAGATCCAGACTCAAAAATTTATATTTTTACAGCTGAAATCTTTAAGGAAAGCGATTTTAGAATAAAAAGTTCTTAACTTAATTAAGGATTTGAATTTTTAAAATTGACTGTTAAATTTATTCTCTGTTTAAAAGGTAAAAGGAGGAGGTTTTTATGCTCACTAAAAATTTTCTTTTTACTTCTGAATCTGTAACGGAGGGGCACCCTGATAAAGTAGCAGATCAAATTTCTGATGCCATCTTAGATGCTATTTTAGAGAAAGACCCTTATGCTCGAGTAGCCTGTGAAACTTTGGTAAATACTGGGATGATTTTAATTGCTGGAGAAATAACTACTGAGGCTCGAATAGATTATCCTACGGTAGCCAGAGGAGTGGTTAAAGAGATAGGTTATAATCATTCAGACTTAGGATTTGATTATCAAACCTGTGCAGTTTTAATCAGTATTGATAGGCAAAGTCCTGACATAGCTATAGGAATAGAAAGGCCAGATGGAGAAATAGGAGCAGGAGATCAAGGACTAATGTTTGGATATGCCTGTGATGAAACCCCAGATTTTATGCCTATGCCCATTTGGTATGCCCATAAGTTAGCCATGAGATTGGCTACAGTTAGAAAAAAGGGTATTTTGCCTTTTTTAAGACCAGACGGGAAAACCCAAGTAACTGTAAAATATGAAAATAGACGCCCTATTAGTGTTCATACAGTAGTCATTGCTGCTCAACATGACCCTGCAGTGAATTATAAAGAACTAAGGGAAGCTATTATAGAAGAGGTAGTTAAAAAGGTAATTGCTCCTGAACATTTAACCCCTGAAACTAAAATTTTGGTTAATACTACCGGACGATTTGTTATCGGAGGACCTTTGGCAGACTGTGGGATGACTGGTAGAAAAATTATAGTGGACACCTATGGTGGAAGGGGTCATCATGGTGGAGGAGCCTTTTCTGGAAAAGACCCTACCAAAGTTGATCGTACACCTTCCTATTATGCCAGATATGTGGCTAAAAATTTAGTGGCAGCAGGAGTAGCCAGAGAACTTGAAGTGCAAGTAGCCTATGCCATAGGCCTTCCTGATCCCTTAGCCATAAATGTAAATACCTATGGAACTGAAAATATTCCAGTAGAAAAGATTTTAAGCCTTATAAATCAACTTTTTAACTTTAGACCTAAACATATGATTGAATATTTAAATCTTAGAAGACCTATTTACAGAAAAACAGCCTGTTATGGACACTTTGGAAGGGATGACGAAGATTTTACTTGGGAAAAATTGGATAGGGTTGAAAAAATTAAAGAATTAGCAGGTTTTGACAAATAAAAGGGGAGGTTTTTTAAAATGGATTTCCACATCAGGGATATTTCTTTAGCTGAGGAGGGACTTAAACTTATTGAATGGGCAGAAAGGGATATGCCGGTTTTAAGAAAAATTAGAGAATTTTTTTCTCAAGAAAAACCCCTTAAGGGAGTTAAAATAGGAGGGTGTCTTCACATTACTACCGAAACTGCCAACTTAGCCCGAACTCTCAAAGAAGGAGGAGCAGAGGTTTTTCTCTGTGCTTCTAATCCTCTTTCAACTAAAGACGAAGTAGCTGCCGCCATAGTTAAATACTTTGAAGTTCCTGTTTTTGCTATAAGAGGGGAGGATAGAGATACTTATTATGCTCATATTAAAGCAGTTTTAGATCATAATCCTCATATTACTATTGATGACGGAGCTGACTTAGTAACCACTTTACATAAAGAAAGACCAAAACAGGTGGAAAAGGTATGGGGAGGAACGGAGGAGACTACCACAGGAGTGATAAGACTTAAGGCTATGGCTAAGGAAGGAGTTCTTAAGTATCCTATTATTGCAGTAAATGATGCCTTAACTAAGCATCTTTTTGATAACCGTTATGGAACTGGTCAGTCCACTATAGATGGTATTATGAGAGCTACTAATAGGCTTTTAGCAGGTTCTGTTTTTGTAGTAGCAGGTTTTGGATGGTGTGGGAAAGGTTTGGCTATGAGAGCTAAGGGTATGGGAGCAAGGGTAGTAATTACCGAAGTGGATCCTCTTAAAGCTTTAGAAGCAGTTATGGAAGGTTATTTAGTTATGCCCATGGATGAAGCCTCAGTAATAGGAGACTTTTTCTGCACAGTAACAGGAAATAAAGGAGTAATTAAAAAGGAGCACTTCCTTAAAATGAAGGATGGAGCCATTTTAGCTAATTCAGGACACTTCGATGTAGAAATAGACTTAGAGGCTTTAAGAAGTATCTCAACCCAAGTAAGACCTATAAGAAAGGAAGTAGAAGAGTATACTCTAATTAATGGAAAAAGGATTTATCTTCTTTCTCAGGGAAGATTAGTTAATCTTGCCTCAGCAGAGGGGCATCCTTCAGGAGTTATGGACATGAGTTTTGCTAATCAAGCCCTCTGTTGTGAATATTTAGTTAAAAATTATCAAAATTTGGAAAAAAAGGTCTATCCTGTTCCTTTAGAGATTGACCGCAAGGTAGCTGAACTTAAACTTTCTGCTATGGGAATAAAAATAGATACTTTAACTTTGGAACAGGAAAGGTATCTAAGCTCTTGGGAAGCTGGAACTTAAAAACTTTAAAATAGATATTTTGAGAGTTTATCAAAAATTTCTCCAGCCTTTCCCTTAAGGAAAAAGTCTGTTAACTTATAAGTATAAGAACTTTCCCAAAGATTTACCTCTACAATGGTTGCTCCTTTAGATTTGGCATAATAGGGAATTTGAGCAGCTGGATATACTACTCCAGAGGTCCCAACGATTAAAAAAATTTTACAAGATTTAGCTAAGGCATAGGCAGAATTTAAAGCTTCCTCAGGTAAAGGTTCTCCAAAAAAGACTACATCAGGTTTTAAAGCTTTTTGGCAAGTTTGACAAACTGGATAGGGTTCTATTTCCAAATGTTCTCTTAAAAAGGGAACTCTATTATGGCAAGAAAGGCAAACCAAAAATCTTCCATTCCCATGAAGTTCTATAACTTTCTGACTTCCTGCTTCTTGATGAAGACCATCTACATTTTGAGTAATAATGGCTTTTAAGTATCCTTTTTTTTCCATTTCTGCCAACACTAAATGGGCAGTATTAGGCTTGGCTTGTAAAGCAATAGAAAACATATCTCTTAACATTTTCCAAACTTTAGCAGGGTTTCTTAAAAAAACTGAGATATAGGCATATTCTTCTGGATCATATTTTTCCCAAAGACCTTGGGAACCTCTAAAAGCTGGAATTCCACTTTCAACAGAAATACCTGCTCCTGTAAAGGCAACCACTTCCTTATTTTTATTAATTTCTTCAGCTACTTCTCTGATGAGCTTTTCTAAGTCCAATTTTAAAGGTCCTCCTTGGTTTCTCTATAAATCCATTCTATAAAAGGTTTAAAACCTTCTTCTGCAGAAAAAACCATGATACAGGGCACAGTATAGGAATGATACTTTAAAATAGTTTCTTCTACCTTTTTAGCTAAGGCTTTTCTGGTTTTAACAATCAGGATACTTTCAGTAGCTTCTTCTATTTTTCCTTCCCACCAATAAAAGGATTTCACTTGAGAATATAAATTTATACAAGCACAGAGTCGTTCTTCTAATAAAATTTTTCCAATTTTTTTAGCTTCCTCTTCAGAAGGAAAAGTTACATAGATAAAAACTACCTTTTCACTCATAAGGATTTCAAACCTCCAGTTTTAGTTTTTAATTTTAAAAGAAATTTTTTAAAAAGAAAAGACCTTATATGAGACCATAAAATTTGGGACTGCGTGTTATTTTTTTTAATAAATTATTCACTATACCATCTTAACAATGACTTATTATTTAAGTCATGGACTCCCTTTATCCATTATACCATATCAAATAATCCATCAATTCCCTGTTGAAGGCCTCTAAAATCCCTAAAAAACTTCTCCTTCCTATACTCTATAAAATCCTCCTCTAAGATTCTCTCTAACTCTATAACTTTAAGCCTAAGGAAAACCTCTTCTTGGCAGAAGACTTCTTTTATAGAGTTTTTCTAACCTTTTAGCCTCTTTGATAAGATAAGGTGAGATAAAGAAAGAGGACCTTATGCGTTTACCTTAAAAAACATTTTCTAACCTATGAAACGAATTAAAATGGCCCTTGGGTAGATTTCCTTAAGGGTTTATGCTGGTAAAAATTAAGAAAAAGTATATATTATAAAGCGGATATGAGGTTTTTAGAAAGTTTTGATGTAATAGTTATTGGGGCAGGGCATGCAGGAATTGAAGCTTCCTTAGCTTCAAGTAGATTAGGGTGTAAAACTCTTCTTTTGACTCTTAACTTAGAAAAAATAGGGGCTATGAGTTGTAATCCCTCTATTGGTGGAATCGGAAAGGGGCATTTGGTTAAAGAAATAGATGCCTTGGGCGGAGAAATGGCTTTAGCTATTGATGAGACCGGAATTCAATTTAGAAAACTTAATACCAGAAAGGGTCCAGCTGTAAGAGCAACTCGAGCTCAAGCGGATAGATATCGTTATCAAGAAAGAATGAAAAGAGTAGTGGAAAGAACTCCTAATCTTTATGTTAAGCAGTCTTCAGTGACTCGTCTTTTGGTTAAGGATAAAAGAGTTATAGGAGTTGAAACTAAAGCTGGGGAACAATTTGGAGCTAAAGCGGTGGTTATAGCTCCTGGAACTTTTCTTCACGGACTGGTTCATATAGGATTTAATCAATTTCCTGCAGGAAGACTTGGAGATCCTCCCTCAAACAGCTTAGCGGAGAATTTAAAAGAACTTGGTTTTGAAATGGGAAGATTTAAGACCGGAACCGGACCGAGGCTGGATGGAAGAACCATAGATTATAGTAAATTGGAAATTTTATGGGGAGATATACCTCCTCCTCTCTTTTCTTTTAAAAATAAAGGAAAAAGGCCTCCCTTACCCCAGATACCCTGTTTTATTACCTACACCACAGAAAAAACTCACGAAATTATAAGAAATTCTTTACATAGATCAGCTCTTTATGGAGGAAAAATAAAGGGAAGGGGAGTAAGATATTGTCCTTCTATTGAAGATAAGGTAGTAAGATTTCCAGAAAAAGTTAGACATCAAATCTTCTTAGAACCTGAAGGTTTGGATACTATAGAGATCTATGCTGGTGGAACCGGAAATAGTCTTCCTGTAGAGGTGCAATGGGAATTTATTAAAACTATTCCAGGACTTGAAAGGGTAGTTATTTTGAAACCGGGCTACGGAATAGAACACGATTTTGTTCAACCTACCCAACTTAAACATACCTTAGAGACTAAACTTATAAGAGGGTTATTTTTAGCTGGTCAGATAAATGGAACCACTGGATATGAGGAAGCAGCAGCCCAAGGACTTATAGCTGGTATTAATGCTACCCTTTATGCTAAGGATCAAGAACAAATTGTTATCGATAGGTCCCAAGCTTACCTAGGAGTCCTTATTGACGACTTGGTAACTAAAGGGACCGATGAACCCTACCGAATCTTTACTTCCAGAGCTGAATATAGGCTTCTTTTGAGAGAAAATAATGCAGACTTAAGGTTAACTGAGTTAGGAAGAAAAATCGGCTTGGTAGATGATGAAAGATGGAGCTTGTATTTGGAAAAAAGGGAAAAAATTCAAAAGGCTAAAGAATTTTTAAAAAACACTAAGATTGCCCCGGATTTAATAAATGGTTACTTACAAAGAATAGGCTCAACTCCTCTAAAAGAAAGCACTAAACTTTATGAGCTTCTTAAAAGACCGGAAGTTGAAATTAAAGCTCTTTCAGAATTTATCTTAGAATTACAAGAATTTCCAGAAGAGGTTTTAGAGGAAGTAGAGGTAGATATAAAATATAGTGGCTACATTGAGAAACAACAAAGAGAAATTGAAAAGTTTAAAAAACTTGAAAACTTAAAAATCCCTGAGAACATAAATTATTATGAAATTCCTGGGCTTTCTAATGAAGTTAGAGAAAAATTTAGTAAAATAAGACCCACTTCCATAGGGCAAGCCTTAAGAATTCCAGGAGTTACGCCTTCTGCTATTTCAGCTTTACAAATTTATCTAAAAAAGAAAACCTAATTCTCTAACCAACTTTTAACCAAAAGTAAAATTTTTTCCTTTTCCTCTGGAGAAAACCAAATAAGATCAAGTTCTTTTTTAAACCAAGTTATCTGACGTTTAGCATAATGTCTAGTATCCCTTTGAATGAGGGATATAGCTCTCTCTAAGGAGATTTCTCCCTTAAGGTAAGAAATAAGGTGTTTATAACCTATAGCTTTAAGAGGTTTTAAAAGGGGAGAATAGCCCTTATCCAGAAGAGCCCTTACCTCCTCAATCCAACCATCTTTTATCATTTTAATTACCCGGTTATTGATTTTTTCGTAAAGTTTTTTGCGAGGAAGTTTAAGACCTATTTTTAAAATTTCATATCTTTTTTCCTTTTTAAAAAAGGGATTTTCATCATGGAAAGAGGAAAAGGGTTTAGAAGTAGTGTAAATTACCTCTAAAGCTCTACTTATGCGAACTTTATCCTTAGAAGAAATTTTTTGAGCATAGCAAGGATCAAGTTTCTTTAACTCTTCATAAGCCTCTTTTAAATTTTCTTCACACCTTTTTTTTACCCTTTCTCTTATTTCAAGAGGAATTTCTAAGGTAAAAAGTCCATATTCTAAAGCCCTCAAATAAAGCCCTGTTCCTCCTACCAATATAGGAACTTTATCTCTTTCTACAATTTCTTTTATAACTTTATCTGCCATCTGAATAAATTTAGCTGCATTAATTTCTTCTTCCAATTTTAAAAAGTCATAGAGATGATGAGGAACCCTTTCCATGTCTTCTTTTGAGGGTTTGGCTGTTCCTATATTAAGTTCTTGATAAACTTGAAGAGAGTCAAAATTTACTATTTCACCTGAGAGATTTTCAGCTAAAAAAAGAGCCAGTTCAGATTTTCCAGAACCTGTAGGACCAACTACAGCTAAAAGCTTAGGTTTAGAAGAGGATTTCATCTCCTTCTGAGCTTAGACTCTATTTCAGAAGCAGAAATTTTAAAATAAAGAGGTCTTCCATGGGGACAGGTTTCTGCTTTTAATTTAAAAAATTTTTCTAATAAAAAATTAATTTCCTCTTCAGATAAATGGTCTCCCTTTTTACGAGCAAGCAAACAGGCATACCTTTTTAAAATCTCAGAGTTTAAGTCCTGAGGATTAAAAAAATTTTCCTCTAAAAGTTTTTCTAAAACCTCTCCAATATCTTCCTTAAAGATGGCAGGAGCTTTTCTTAAGATAGCCCCTTTTCCATCTAAAATATCTATTTCAAATCCCATCTCCTCCAAATAACTTCGTTTTTCTTCTAAAGTTTCTAAAGCTCTTTCTGAAAGTTTTAATAAAAGAGGGATTAAAAATTCCTGAGAAGGAGTTTTTAAAAGTTTTTCTTTTAACTCTTCAAAAAGGATCCTTTCCGAAAGGGCATGCTGGTCTATAAGATAAAGTTCCTTTTCATGTTCCACTAAAAGATAGGTATCTAAAAATTGACCTAGGTATTTAAAAAGGTAGGTCTTAACCGGAGAATAAAAAAGGCTCTCTAAGGGTTTTTCTCTGTAAAAGCTGCGAAAAGTTGAAAAATTAGTATCTAAGCTTAAATCTTCTTTGATTTGAAGGTTTTCTTTTCTAACAGAGGAAGAATAGAAATATTTCTTTTTAGATAAAAAGAGTTCTTCTACAGAGGTTTCAAGGGCTTGATAGATTTTTTTTTCGTCTTTAAATCTTACTTCCCACTTAGCAGGGTGAACATTTACATCTATCAAATGGGGTGGAACTTTTACCTTTATTATTCCTGCAGGAAAGCCTAAATTCCCATAAAATACCTTAAAAATTGAAAAAAGCATTTTTTGAAATCGTTCATCTTTTATAAGGCGCCCATTTACAAGAGTGTATAAAAATCTGGTATGAGAAAAGGTTTTAGAGGTGGAAGTTAAAATAAGATGAATTTCGTATGGGGGGATCTCTTGGTAAACTTCTCTAAAAGGTTCTTCCTCTATTCCAGTAATTTTGGTTAAGAGGGTTTTAAGGGTGCCTCCCTCCCAACTTAAAACCTTTCTATCTTCTAAAAATACTTCCCATTTAATTTCTGGTTTGGTGAGAGAGAGTCCTTTAATGATTTCTAAGGTTTTGAGATTTTCAGTTTTGGGGTTTTTAATAAAGGCTTTTCTGGCAGGAAGATTCCCAAAAAGGTCCTTTACTTTCACTAAGGTGCCTTTAGATAAAACTGAGGGTTTAAAAAAGTTTTCCTTTCCATATTCAACTTGTATTTCGTAAGCTAAAAGTTCTTCAGCTTTCTTACTCACTATGGTTAGTTTAGATACCTGAGCAATACTTGAAAGAGCTTCCCCTCTAAAGCCCAGGGTAGTAATTCTAAATAAATCTGAAAGTTTTTTAATTTTACTGGTGGTATGAGGTTTATAGCAAATTCTTAAATCTTCAGCTTCCATCCCCTCTCCGTCATCATAGACAGATATTTCTTTAAGTCCGCCTCCTTTAACTTCTATCTTTATAAAAGTAGCTTTAGCATCTAAGGCATTTTCTATAAGTTCTTTAACTACTGAAGCTGGCCTTTCTATAATTTCACCAGCTGCAATTTTAGACTTTATTTCTTCAGGAAGAAAAATAATTTGGGGCATAAATTTTTATAGCACACCTTCCCTTTTAAATTCTTTAATGTTTGCAAAAACTATCCTTCCAGTGGGTGAGTGAAGAAGATGGGAAACTACCACCTCTAGTTCCTTTCCCACAAAAGATTTACCCCCCTCAACTACCACCATGGTGCCATCCTCTAAATAACCCACTCCCTGATTTCTTTCCTTTCCTTCTTTAATAATTTGAATTTTTAAACTTTCTCCGGGGAAAATAGGTGGTCTTAAAGCTAAGAAAAGTTCATTTATATTAAGAACCTCTACCCCTTGAAGTTGAGAAAGTTTGTTTAAATTGTAATCGGTAGTGATAAGTTTAGCATTTAACTCTTTACAAATTTTGATAAGTTTTTCATCGGTATTAGAAAGTTCCTTATAATTCTGGTCTACAATTCTAAGTTCTACCTTTTCAACATTTTTGAGTTCATTTAAAAGTTCCAAAGCCCTTCTCCCTTTACTTCTTTTAGAGGGATCAGAGCTATCTGCTAAATACTGAATTTCATCTAAAACTATTTTAGGAATTATGATTATTCCTTCTAACCAGCCAGTTTTACAAATCTCTATAATTCTTCCATCAATTATAGCACTGGTATCAATTATTTTAGAAATTTCTTTTTTACTACTTAACTTTTTAGAAACAGTAGAAATGGGAGTGTAGATTTTAGCTAACTTTTCGCTAAATTTTTCAATAAAATCTCCTATTTTAATTTCTTTAATTTTTTCTCCTCCTAAAACCATACCTAAGTATCCTAAACCCAACATACTCATTAGATATAGGAATACCTGCCAAACTCCCTGGGTGAAGATTTCAAAAAAGGAGGATAAAAGTTTAGCCAATCCCAGACCTAAAATAAGACCTAAGGAACCTCCTAAAACTTGCAAAAAGGGTATTTTTCTAATTTTTTCTTCTAAAAGAAGAATTATAATACCTAAGGCTAAACCCAGAAAAGCCCCGATGAAAGTAAATAAAAGTCCCCTTTCTTGATAATAGGAGTAATAAAAGATTCCAAAGCCTGAAGCCATACATACTAATAAAAAAATAGAGGGAAGTAAATATTTTCTCAATTAATACTCCCTAAAAGATTTCTTAGTTTTTTACAGTTTATAAAACTTATTTTACAAAAAATTTTTAAAACTAAAACCCTTGCTACTCCCTTGTCACTTCCTTCCCCAACCCTAAATCTTGAGATACCCTCTTTTGTTTTTTCTGTAATTCTGTTTTTTAGAGCTTTGAATTTTTTAAGAGGCAGAGGTCCCCTTAGGTAAAAAGGGTTTTTTATCTAAGGCCCTTGTCTTTTGTGTAAGTTCCTGACTTTATGTAGAATTTTTAATTTAATTAAGGAGGGAGAGTTTATTTTTTGTTATAGAACCCCCTTTAACTAAATAGGTAGTTAGTTAAGATAAGTGAAAGAGGAGGCTTTCGTGAGAAAACCCGCCCTAATGAATAAGCTCCCCTACTAACTTAAGCCCTATAAAGAAAAAAGTCAGAAGCTTTACCTTAAGGTAAAAGAGCTTAGAGAGATTAAGAAAGAGGACTTAGGTTTGACAAGTATCTCTCTCGGGTATTTATGCCTTGCCAAGGAAACTTTGTTTGAGCCTATAAAGAGGTCTGAGTCAGAAAAGACCTCCCTCTTGTTTATTTAGTAAATCTCCTTTATACTTCCTTTTATGGCTGAACCAAAGCCTTATGACCTTTATGCTAAGGCTATACTTAAGGATCCTGAGAACCTTAAAGCCTTCCTTAAAGAGTTCTTACCCAAGGAGATTCTCTTTCACTTAGACCTCTCCCAACTTGTTCTTGTCCCCGAAGAACAGGTTTCTCTCTCCAAAGAAAAGCGCCTTCTTCCTGACATTATCGTCCAAGTTCCACTCCTCGGAAAACCTCTTCACCTCTACATTCTTCTTGAACACAAGTCCTATCAGGATGTCTCGGTTTATGCTCAAATCCTAAACTATATTTCTTCTCTTTTTGAGAAGGCCCTCAAAGAAGGCTCAAAACCTATTCCAGTGCTTCCTTTTATTTTTTATCACGGAGAAAGGCCTTGGCTCTATCCTGTTGAGTTTGTGAAGCTTTTTGAGATACCTTCTGAGATTAGGTCTTATTTTCTAAACTATAGAGTGTTACTTCTTGACTTGGTGAGACTTAA
>JANXAD010000023.1 GCA_025062245.1 Thermodesulfobacteriaceae bacterium
GGATTATTTTTTACTTAGTAAGAAGGGAGGGGGGATAAAGAACGATGAATAAAGAGTTTCATATTATAAGCACTGGAGTTTCCATATTAACTAACGCTATGCATAGAAAAATCATTCCCGAAAAAAAGATTATTGAAGAAGATTTTTGGAAAAGTTGCCTTGATGATCAAGGTATTATTGCCAAACTTAAGACTATGGTTAGTGAAGACCCTTTTAAAACCTCTGCTGAGTTAAACACCTTTTTAAGAGTCGTAGCTGGAAAGGATCCTTCAAAGATAGAAGTATATCTTTTTGGAACAAGAACACACTCTAATGAACTTTGTCGAAGAGTTTTAGAGAGTTTCCTAAAAGATAGAGGATACATCATTTATACGCCCTTTGAGGTTAGTGGCTACTTTTGGGAAGCCAAGTTTTATGACGATAAATTTGCTGTAGATGAATTTAAGAAAGGTATTTCTGAACTACTTGATAGACTTATTACTATTTCCCGTAGAAAAATAGATGAGGGATATGAGATTTACTTTAATCCTACAGGTGGCCTTAAAGCTCACGTTATTGTTTCTGCACTCGCTGGTTTCTTAGTTAATGCCAATATTTACTACATGAATGAAGAATTTAATAAAGTGGTTTTTATGCCCCCTCTTTTCTACTTACCAAAGGGAGAAGAAATTAATATATTAGAAAAACTTAATCAAAGTGGACAAATTTCTGGAAAAGAAGCAGAGGACTTATATCTAAAGAAAAGTGAAGAAATAGAAAGATTGTCTATTTACGGACTGTTAGAACTCTCTTGGGACGAAATTCAACAAAAAGTTTATAGATTAAGAATAACTTCCAAGGGTAAAGTTATTTTAAAGAAACTCGAAAAATCTTTATAGGCATCCTCAGAGACTTTTTATAAAATTTAAGTATTCCCTTGGATTTGAAGGGTGTAAAATTTTGATTTTAAGAAGTAAGATATCTTATAAAGACTTCTGAGGTAGGAGTTTTCACCTTTAGAAATTCATCTATGGGCCCTTGGAAAAGTAGATAGCCACCTTTCTCTCCTCCTTCTGGACCAAGTTCTATAATCCAATCTGCATGTTTTATAAGTTCCACATTATGTTCAATAACGACTACCGTATGTCCTTTTTCTATTAAACCCTGTAAAACTTTAACCAGTTTTTCTACATCTTTTATGTGAAGTCCCGTAGTGGGTTCGTCTAAAAGAAAGAGGGTAGGAGTTTGAGAAGCTTTAACGAATTCCTTAGCTAACTTTATCCTTTGAGCTTCTCCTCCAGAGAGGGTAGGACTGGGTTGTCCTAAACTAAGATAGTCAAGCCCTATATCGCAAACTACCTTTAGTTTCCTTTGAATAAACTCATAGAATTCGAAAAAATCCTTAGCCGATAAAAAATCCATCTCTAAAACTTCAGCTACATTTTTGCCTCTTAGATTTACCTCTAAGGTTTCAGGATTATATCTTTTACCCAGACAATATTCACAGACTTGAAAAACTTCAGGTAAAAACTTAATTTCTAACTTTATAAAACCCTGGCCTTTACAGTAGGGACACTGCCCTTCTGAAGTGTTAAAGGAAAATCTTCCTTCTTTATACCCCCTTTCTTTAGCTAAAAGGGTATTAGCAAAGGCAGACCTTATCTCTGTCCAAACATTTATATAAGTGGCTGGGGTTGAGCGTGGAGTATTTCCTATGGGTGAGTGGTCAACCAAATAGACTCTCTTAATTTTTTCTCGCCCCTCTATAGCTTCCACTCCTAAAAGAAGACCCCTCTCATTTTTTAGATTTTCGTATAAAACTTCACAAACTAAGGTAGACTTTCCAGAGCCTGAAACCCCTACTACGGCTGTTAAAGCTTGAAGGGGAATGGAAAGGGTTAAGTTTTTTAAATTTCTGACCTGAACTCCTCTAAGGGTTAGAAATTCTTTAAGAGACCTTCTTAAGCTTTCTATTCGTTTTCTGCTTTGGTCTTTAAGAACTTTAGCTGTTTCTGAAGTTTCACAGTTAAAAAGTTCTGAAGTAGGACCTGCAAAAACTACCTCTCCTCCTCTTTTTCCTCCTCCTGGACCCAAATCTACTACAAAGTCACTGGCTAAAATAGTTTCTTCATCGTGTTCTACTACCACTACCGTATTTCCCTTGGCTTTTAAATTTTTCAGAACTTCTATAAGTTTAGCATTATCCTTAGGATGAAGACCAATGGTAGGTTCATCTAAAATATAGGCCACTCCTGTGAGATTACTTCCAATTTCAGCAGAGATTCTAACTCTTTTAGCTTCTCCTGCAGAAAGGGTATCTGCAGATCTTGAAAGAGTTAAATATCCTACTCCTAAACTTATCAAACAATCAAGACGAGAAAGAATTTCAGAAATTAAACCTTCTCCCAAAAGTTTTTCTCTTCCTTCAAGTTTAAGGCTTTCCAAAAATTTTTTGGTATCTTCTAAACTCAAATTACAGAGGTCTGGCAAAGAAAGACCGTTAATTTTGTAAAAAAAGACTTCCTTTCTGTAGCGAAAGCCCTTACAGGAGGAACAAAGTTTTTCCTCTAATTTTCCTAAGCCTTGACAACTTGGACAGGCTCCAATCTTAGAATTAAAGGCAAAAAGTAAAGGATCTGGCTCTGGAAGACTTATGCCACATCTTACACAAGCTCTTTTTTTGCTAAAAAGATATTCCCTTTCTTCTCCTAAAATTATAACTTCTCCTTTACCTTCCTTTAAGGTTTTCAAAAAAAGTTCTTCAAAGCTATCCTTTTTAGCTAAATAACTTTCTCCTAAGACCGCTTCAACAGTGTGTTCTTTAAAGCGGGAAAGTATAGGTAAGGGAGGAATTTTGTAAAAACTTTTGTCAATTCTTACCCGGTGTATTCCCTCTCTTAAAAGTTTTTCAAAAAGATTTCTATAGATACCCTTGCGGTGTCTGACCAAAGGGGCTAAAAAAGTTAGGGAAGTATGGGGAGATACTTCCTTAGATAGAATTTTTAAGGCTAAGTCTAAGAGTTCCTCTTCTGAAGAAGGCTTAAGTTCTCTACCACATTGAGGGCAAAAGGATTTACTTATTTTAGAGTAAAGAAGTCTAAGGTAAGGTAAAATTTCGGTAAGAGTGCCCACAGTTGAACGAGGAGAAAGTTCTCCTGAGCGTTGTTCTAAAGCTACCGTAGGAGGTAATCCTGAGATTAGGTCATGGTCAACTTCTTTATAGATTTTTATGAACTGCCTTAAATAGGCTGGAAGGGTTTCTAAAAATCTTCTCTGTCCTTCGCTAAAGAGTACATCAAAGGCTAAAGTTGACTTCCCAGAACCAGAAACTCCAGTAATAACTATAAATTTTTCCCTGGGAAGGTCCAAGTGAAGGTTTTTAAGGTTATGTTGTCTTAAGCCTCTAAACTTTATAAAAGGTTCTTCATAGGAATAGGGGTTTTCTTTAACCAATTCCTTTAAATTTAAGCCCTTTAGATAGGATTTTAAATAATTAGAGGTAACGGTAGAGGAACTTCTTATAAATTCCTCTAAGGTTCCTTGAAAAAGTAAATATCCACCTTTATCTCCTCCTTCGGGTCCAAGTTCTATAATCCAGTCTGCTGATAATAGCACCTCAGGATGGTGTTCTACTATTATGATGGTATGTCCTTCTTTTTTTAAAAAGTTTAAAGCTGAAAGAAGATTTTGAATGTCCTTTAGATGGAGTCCTACGGTAGGTTCGTCTAAAAGAATTAAGGCTTTTTTAATTTTTATAGAATTTAAAACTCCTGCTATTTTTAGTCTTTGAGCTTCTCCTCCGGAAAGGGTAGAAAGAGGTTGTCCTAACTTGAGATAGCCTAAACCAAGTTTTTTTAGGAGATCTAAAGAAGTTTTAAGTTGAAGATGATTACCGAAAAACTCATAAGCCTCATCTACAGTTAATTCAAGTATTTCCGCGATATTTTTCTCTTTCCATTTTACTTCTAAAACTTCTTCTCTAAAGCGGGTGCCTTTACAAATTTCACAAGGAAATACCAAATCTGATAAAAATTGCATCTCTACTACTTCTACTCCTAATCCCTTACATTCAGGACACTGGGCCATCTCTGAGTTAAAGGAAAAAAAGTTTTCTGAATATCCATATTTTTTAGCTGTGGGAGTGCTGGCTAAAAGTTTTTTAATATAGGAATAGATTTCCATATAAGTTACTACTATAGACCTCGGTGAACGAGCCAAAGGTTCCTGAGTAATAAAAAAAACTTGAGATACTTCCTCTAAAAGGGAGTTTCTTTCAGAAACATAGGAATTAATTTCTTCTAAAAGAGTAGATTTTCCCGAACCAGAAACTCCTACTATACAGGTTATCTTAGAAAGGGGTATTTTGACCTCGATATTTTTAAGGTTATGTTTTTTTAAATTCGAGAAGGTTAAAAAGAAATTTTTTGGAGAGGAGGACAAGAAAGGTTTTCTGGAAGTAGAGACTTTTTTCAAAGCTTCAGCTGTAGGGGTGTTTAAATTAAAAATTTCCTTAGGTGGACCCGCAAAAAGAAGATAACCCCCTTTCTCTCCCCCCTTTGGTCCCAAATCAATTAGAAAATCTGCAGAGACTATAACTTCTGGGTCATGTTCCACCACTACTACGGTATTATTTTGAGAAACAAGCCTTTTCATAAACTTTAAAATTTTTTGAGTATCTGTGGGGTGAAGACCTGCAGTAGGTTCGTCTATGAGATAAAGAGTTTCAACCAAGTTAGAAGAAAGGGCGCGTGTAAGAAGACATCTGCTGGCTTCCCCTCCAGAAAGAGTTTTAGCAGCTCTATTTAGAGTAAGATAAGAAAGTCCTACTTCCTCCAAATAGGAAAGTCTTTTCTCAATTTCCTTACCTAAGCGTAATCCTACTTCTGAAGGATTAGATTTTAAAAATTCTTCTATCCATTCTTTAGCAGATTTTACCTCTAAAAAATAAAAATCCCCTATGTTAAGTCCATTTAGGTAAAAAAGCAAAGCCTGAGGATTAAAGCGGGTGCCTTTACAAACTTCACAAACCTCTTCTCTTCTTAATTTAGAAAGAAGAATTCTTAAGTGAGGTTTATATTTATGAGTTTCAAGCCAGTCCACAACTTCTTTTAGTCCATACCATTTTCCCTCTCCATAAAAAATCTTATTTTTTATTTCCTCAGGTAAAGCATAAAAGGGTATTTCAGGATCTAAACCTTTAGATTTTAAGAATTCAAAAAGATCCATTTTAACTTCAAACATCATCGGATAATCTAAAATAGGGATAGCTCCTTTTCTAAGAGACTTCTCTGGAAATTTTACCAAAGAATTAAGATCAACTACTAAAAGGTTTCCGAAACCTTTACACTTAGGACAAGCTCCTTGGGAAGTATTAAAGGAAAAAAGATGGGTAGTTTTAGGTGGGACCTTAAAGTTACACTTAGGACACTCTGAAAGTTTAGAATACCATAATTCCTCTCCATAGAGAGTTCTTATCTTAAGGTAGGAACCTATTTTAAAAGCCAATTCAATGCTGGATACCAAATTGGGAAATTCTTCTTCCGTGATTTTTAGTCTGTGAAGGAGTAGATCAATTTCTTCGGCTTCTGGAGTTTCCAATTCTTCTAATTCACAAACCTTACCATCTATAAAAACTCTACTAAAACCTGTAGCCAAAAGGCCTTCTTTTAAATATTTAAACTCTTTCTTTATCTTTTGGGGCACTAAAAGATAAACGTAAAGATTTTTAAATTGTTCTAAGATTTCTTTAGCTATGGCATGTGGGTCTTTCACCTTAATTATTTGATGACAATAGGGACACTTGGGAAAACTTAGCCAATAATAAAGCATTTTAGTGAAATGACTTATTTCTGTAAGGGTAGCCACTGTTGAACGAGAAGTCCTTACATAATTTCCTTGAGGAAAGGCTAAGGCGGGAGGAATGTTCAAAATAGCTGAAGCTTTAGGTTTAGGAAGTTTTTCCAGATATTGTCTTACATAGGAAGAAAAGGTTTCTAAATATCTTCTTTGTCCTTCAGCATAGAGGGTATCAAAGACTAAACTTGATTTTCCAGCGCCAGAAAGGCCTGTAACGACAATTAAATGATAAAAGGGAATTTTTAAGTCAAAATTTTTAAGATTGTTTTGGTGAGCCGAAAGAACTTCTAAAAATTTCACTTCTTCTTAAGACGCTATTCCCCTCGGATTTTTTCCATTCTCTCCTGAGCCTTTTTACATTCTATACACAAAGTAGCTTCAGGACGGGCTATTAGTCTTTTTTCGTCAATTTCTGCTCCACAAACTTCACAAATTCCATAGGTTCCTTCTTCTATTTTTTGTAAAGCCTTTTCTATCTTTCTTAAAAGTTTTCTTTCTCTATCTCTTAATCTCAATTCAAAGGTGAGATTACTTTCTCGAGAAGCCAAGTCTACTACATCAGGCATGGGCTCTGTTCCTTCAATCAATTCTTTTTTAGTTTCTAAAGCTTCTTTAATAATTTGTTCCTTTCTTTCTAAAAGCAAGTTTTTGAAAAATTCAAGTTTTTCCCTTTCCATAAAACCTCCCTTTTCTCCGCTTTTACCTCCCCTTTTATAGACCAGTCTTATTTTATCAATTTTTATTCCTTTATGAAGGGACTTACACATATCATAAATGGTAAGAGCTGCGATAGAGACCGAAGTTAGGGCTTCCATTTCCACTCCTGTTTGAGCTACTGTAGTGACTTCTGAAGTTATTTCAAGACTAAAGTTTTCTGGAATAAACTTAAAAGATATTTCTACATGAGAAATAGGTAAGGGATGACAAAGAGGAATAAGTTCTGAAGTTTTTTTAGCTGCCAATATACCAGCTATCTTGGCACAGCTAAGAAAATCTCCCTTAGGAACATCTTGAGAAAGAATTTGAGGATAAATTTCAGAAGGAAAGATTACTTCAGCCTTAGCTATAGCCTTTCTTTCAGTGAAGGCTTTAGAAGAAATATTAACCATCTGCAAACTACCATTCTCTTTAAGATGGGAAAAGGGGGACATTTTTTATTTTTTACCGAAAATTATTTTTTCCCAAAAACTTTCTTTTTTTTTCTTAGAGTTTTTATAAGAATAGGAGGAAAAATTTTTCTCTAAAACTTTCTCAGAATTTTCAATTCCCTCTACTTGAGCTAATTTCTTTAAAAGTTCTTCTCCCTCTTTACTTAATTTTTTAGGAAGTTCTATTTGAATTTTTAAAATTAGATCCCCCCTTTTATGGGTTTTAGGATCTGGAAGTCCTTCCTCCTTAATAAGGATTTCATCTCCAGGTTGGGTGCCAGGGGGTATTTTTACTTTTAAAGTCTTACCAAAATAGGGAATTTCAATTTCGTCTCCTAAAATGGCTGAGATAAAATTAATTTTTAAGTGTCCTATGACTTGATTTTTTTCACGATAAAAGTATTTGTGAGGACGAATTTTAATTCTAAGATAAAGGTCTCCAGGTCTTCCTCCAAATAAGCCACTTTCTCCTTCCCCTTGAATTCTAAAAATAGAACCATCTTCTATTCCTGGAGGAAGAGTGACCTCTAATTCTTTGTTTTTCCAAACCCTTCCTGATCCATTACAGTCCCTACACTTAGCTATATAAAGGGTCCCGTTTCCTCGACAATCTGGACAGGTATAAGTAATTCTGAAAAATCCCTCGGAATAAGAAACCTTTCCTTTACCTTTACAACTTTCACATAATTTGACACCCTTTTCAAGGTCATATCCCATTCCTGAACAAAATTCACAGGGCTCATATTTTTCTATTTCAATTTTTACCTTTTTTTCATTGAAGAGGTCTTCAAAGTCAATTTCTAAATCATGAGAAAGGTCTGCTCCTGGTTGAGGTCTTCTTTCTTCTCTTTCTCCAAAGGGAAAACCAAAAAATTCCTCAAATAAGTCGGAAAAGGTTCTAAAAATATCCGTAATATCTTCAAAACCTTTGTAACCAGAAGATCTAAGCCCTACATATCCTTGATTATCATAAATAGCTCGCTTATAGGGATCTGAGAGAACCTCATAGGCTTCTGAAATTTCCTTAAATTTTTCCTCAGCTCTCTTATCCCCTGGATTTCGATCAGGATGATATTTTAAGGCTAAACGACGATAGGCTCTCTTTATTTCCTCTTGAGTGGCATTTCTCGGAACACCTAAGATTTCATAATAATCCTTATAATTCATGTTTTTATTTCAAAATTTTTTCTTTTAGAATTTCAGAAATTTCGTAGGAAGAAACTGTCTTTTCCTTTTTGCCTAAGTCTTTTATATTTTCAAAATTAACCAAATCTGCAGCAATTTCTCTCAAAACAGTTACAATTTCTTTGTTATCACATTCTATAAGAGGTAGACTACCTTCTCTTAGCTGTTTAACTCTTTCTACAGCTAAGGTAATAAGTTTAAATCTACTGGGGATTTTTTTTAGACAATCTTCTACTGTAATTCTTGCCATTTGAACCAACCTTCTTAGGTTTTTAAGAAAAATTATACAGCTACAACTTCTACTATTTCAGGAATTTCTCTTTTTAAATATCTTTCAATACCTGCCTTTAAAGTAATCATAGACATAGGACAGCACCCACAAGCTCCTTTTAGCCTAACCTTTACTATTCCATCTTCGGTAACTTCAACTAATTCAACATCCCCTCCATCAGCTTGAAGCATGGGTCTTACCTTAGCTAAGGCTTTTTCTACTAATTCTTTCATTTTAAAAGTCCTCCCTTAAATAATTTTATTTTAAAATTTAATACATTTTTTCTTGACAGCAAGCTTTATTTTTATTAGAATAGTTTTTTAATTTTAAACTATTTTTATTTGAGGTAAAGGATGAGAAGTGAGAGAATTAAGAAGGGATTGGAAAGGGCTCCTCACCGGTCCCTTTTAAAAGCCCTTGGTTTTACAGAAGAGGAATTAAAACGCCCTCTCATAGGTATTGCCAACTCCTTTAATGAAATTGTCCCTGGACACCTCCATTTAAGACAAATCACTGAAGCTGTAAAAGCTGGAGTAAGGGAAGCAGGGGGAGTGCCTGTAGAATTTGGAGTTATAGGAGTTTGTGATGGTATAGCTATGAATCATGAAGGAATGAAATATTCTCTTCCCAGTAGAGACCTTATTGCAGATTCTGTAGAAATTATGGCTCAAGCTCATGCCTTTGACGGATTGGTTTTGGTAACCAGTTGTGACAAAATTACCCCAGGAATGCTCATGGCTGCAGCCCGTCTTGATATCCCTGCTATTTTGATAGCAGGTGGTCCCATGCTTACAGGTTTATATCAAGAACAAAAGGTTCATCTTATTTCTACCTTTGAAGCTATAGGTAAAGTTCGAAAGGGTGAAATGAGTGAAAAAGAACTTCAAGAATTAGAAAATTGTGCCTGTCCAACTTGTGGTTCCTGCGCTGGTATGTTTACTGCTAACTCTATGAACTGTTTGTCTGAAGCCTTAGGTATGGCTCTTCCCGGAAATGGAACTATTCCAGCTGTCTTTTCAGATCGAATAAGATTAGCTAAAGAAACGGGAAAAAAAATTATAGAACTTTGGGAAAAAGAAATAACTCCCAGAAAAATTTTAACTAAGAAAGCCTTTGAAAATGCCATAGTAGTAGATATGGCCTTAGGATGCTCCACTAATACGGTGCTTCATCTCATGGCTATAGCTAAGGAAGCTGAAGTAGAACTTTCCCTCAAAGTTTTTGATGAACTTTCTAAAAAAACTCCCGTTCTTGCTAACCTAATTCCTGCCGGTCCTCATAGTGTGGTCGATCTACACTTTGCAGGGGGTATTCCTGCAGTAATGAAAGAACTTTCTAAGAAGGGACTAATTTATGAAGATACTATAACTGTTTCCGGAAGGACCTTAGGCGAAATGATCAAAAATGGTAAAGTATTAAATTATGAAATTATAAGACCTATAGAGAATCCTTACCGAGAAGAGGGTGGTATAGCTATTCTTTATGGAAGTTTAGCTCCTGAAGGAGCGGTGGTAAAAACAAGTGCTGTAGTTCCTAAAATGTTAGTGCATACTGGGCCTGCAAGGGTTTTTAATTCTGAAGAAGAAGCCTATGAAGCTATACTCTTAGGTAAGATAAGACCTGGAGATGTGGTGGTAATAAGATATGAGGGTCCTAAGGGAGGACCAGGAATGAGAGAAATGCTTTCTCCTACCTCAGCTATCATAGGAATGGGATTGGGTGACTCAGTAGCTCTAATTACGGACGGAAGATTTAGTGGAGGAACCCAAGGTGCTTGCATAGGACATGTTTCACCAGAGGCAGCCGAAGGAGGACCTATTGCCTTAGTAGAAGAAGGAGATCCTATTGAAATTGACATCCCCCATAGAAAATTGGAAATTAAAGTTTCCGAAGAAATTCTCCGAAAAAGAAAGGAGAATTGGAAAATTTTAGAAAAAAATCTTAGAGGTATCTTGAAAAAATATCACCACTTAGTAAAATCTGGAGCTAAGGGAGCCATTACCGAATGAACTTTTTTGCCCTCTTAGGACGGGCTTTTCTCAAGTTCATTTACGATTCTGGTGGGATTTTCCTCTTCTTTTTTAAAACCCTTTTTTATACCTTTTCCCCTCCTTATAGAATAAAGCTTTTTATCAAGCAAATGGAATTTATAGGGGTAAAGTCTTGGTTAGTAGTGAGTCTTACAGCCCTTTTTTCTGGGATGGTTACAGCTTATCAGGTTAATCATGCCTTAGCCAAATTTGGAGGACAAAGTGTTCTGGGAGGAGTGGTAGCTTTAACTTTAACCAGAGAACTTGGGCCAGTTTTAACAGCTATAATGGTAGTTGCTCGAGCAGGTTCTGCTATCACTGCTGAAATCGGAAGTATGAGAATAACTGAACAGATTGATGCTTTGAAAATAATGGCTGTAAATCCTATTCAGTATCTTATGGTTCCAAGACTCTGGGCTTCAGTAATAGTAGTTCCTCTACTTACGGGAATGGCAGATATAATTGGTATTGCAGGAGGTTATGGAGTGGCAGTTTTTCTTTTAAACATTGATCCTGGAATTTTGTTAGCCAGAATGGAAGATATGGTAGAACTCATAGATATTTTAAGTGGAATTTTAAAATCCATCTTTTTTGGAGCTTTCTTAGTTACCGTCTGCGGATATAAAGGATATAACGCTTCAGGTGGAGCAGAAGGTGTAGGAAGAGCCACCACTGAAGCTGTAGTTATTTCTTCAGTTGGGATACTAATTTCTGATTACATATTAACTACTATTTTCTTCTAAATCTTATGATAGAAATAAAGGGGCTTAGAAAAAGTTTTAACGGACTTGAAGTTTTAAAGGGGGTTAATCTTACTATTCCCGCAGACAAAATTACCTTTATTATGGGACAAAGTGGAACGGGAAAAAGCGTTCTTATTAAACACATAGTAGGTTTAATTAAACCTGATAGTGGAGAAATTTGGTTTGAAGGAAAGGACCTAACCAAACTTTCAGAAAGAGAATTACAAAAGGTTAGAAGAAAAATAGGCTTTCTTTTTCAAGAAGGAGCTCTTTTTGATTCTATGACGGTAGGTGAAAATGTAGCCTTTCCCTTAATAGAACATTTTAAACTTTCTAAAAAAGAGATAGCAGAAAAGGTAAGAGAGCTTCTTTCTGCGGTTGAGCTTTTAGAATTTAAAGACAAATATCCCTCTGAACTTTCAGGGGGGATGAAAAAGAGAGCTGCCTTAGCCAGAACCTTAGCTCTTCAACCTCAAGTGGTGCTTTTTGACGAGCCCACCACAGGTCTTGATCCTATTTTACAAATAACTATTTTAGACTTGATTAAAGGACTTAAGGAAAGGTATCATCTTACCTGTGTTATCATAAGCCATGATGTTACTTTAGCCTTTAAATTTGCAGATTACATAGCCTTTTTACATCAGGGAATTATCTTAAAAGAGGGAACTCCTGAAGAGATTAAAGAGTCTTCCGATCCCTTTGTTCAAAAATTTATAAAAAGTGCTTTAATATAAAAAAAAGTAAGGAGGGTAAAAAGATGAGGGAGATGACTAAGGAAAATTTGAAAGCTTCCTTTGCAGGAGAAAGTCAAGCTCATATGAAGTATCTTATTTTTGCAGAAAAGGCTGAAAAGGAGGGTTATAAAAATGTAGCTCGCCTTTTTAGAGCCGTAGCCTATGCTGAAAAGGTTCACGCAGAAAGTCACTTAAAAATTTTAGCTGGAGAAGAAAATACCTTAAATAATTTGAAAGTAGCTATAGAGGGTGAAAACTTTGAAGTAGCTGAAATGTATGAAGCCTACAAAGCTGTGGCAGATTTACAAGGGGAAAAAGCTGCTTCCCGGTCTTTCTATTATGCCATAGAGGCTGAAAAACTTCACTCAGCCCTTTTTAGCCAAGCTCACGAGTTAGTAAAACTTGGGAAAGATTTAGAGATAAAAACTAATATTTATGTATGTCCTCTCTGTGGACACACCGTAGTAGATAGTTTTCCTGAAAGATGTCCTATCTGTGGAACAGCTGGGGAAAAATTTGAAAAGTTTTAAAAGAAACTGAAAAAAATTGGAGGTGAAAGAAAAATGAAAGGTAGCACTGAAATAAAGGTGGGTATTTTTGTATTTTTAGGAATTTTAGCTATTTTTTATTTAACTGTCAAACTTGCTCAAGAGGCTTTTGCTCCTAAGGATGCCTATAAGCTTTATGCGATCTTTGAAAACGTTTCTGGTCTAACCAAAGGAGCCAAGGTAGAAATGGCTGGAGTTTTAATAGGAAAGGTGGGTGGTATAGATTTAACTTCAGAGGGAAAAGCTAAGGTGGAGTTGCTTATTTATAAAAAATATAAAATTCAAGAAGATGTTCGAGCTGCAGTTAGGACCTTTGGAGTTTTAGGAGACAAATTTGTAGAACTTAAACCTGGAGTTTCTCAAAACTACCTTCCTGAAGGAGGAACTATTGCTTATACTGAGAGTCCTGTTTCAGTAGATGAAATTTTAGCTGGTTTAGGCCCCACCATCGAAGGACTTAAAGAAATTTTAGGGACTAAAGAGGGAAAGGAAAATCTTAAGCTTTTAGTTGCGAACATAAGAGAGGCTTCAGAAAGTTTCAAGACCATAGCTCAAAAAATAGAAAAAGGACAGGGTACCTTAGGAAAGCTAGTAGCGGATGATAAACTCTATCAAGACCTTTCTGAGACAGCTAAGAGTTTAAAAGTGGTAGCTCAACAAATAGAAAAAGGAGAAGGAACCCTTGGAAAGTTAGTAAAAGATGAAGAGGTTTATAAAACTCTTAAAAGGACTATGGCTAATTTGGAAAGTGTCTCCAAGAAGTTAGAAAAAGGAGAAGGAACTCTTGGAAAATTAATAAGTAGTGATGAAATTTATAAGGACTTGAAAACCCTTTCTAAGGATTTAAGAACTACTGCTTCCTCCTTAGATAAAATAGTTAAGAAAATTGAAAGAGGAGAAGGCACTTTGGGAAAGTTAGTTAATGATGATTCCCTTTACATAGAAGCTAAAAAGACTTTAAGAAGTGTAAATAGAGCAGCTCAAGGGATGGAAGAACAGGTTCCTATAACTATTCTTGGCACAGTTGCTGGAGCTGCTATGAAATAAAAAATTTAAGTCAAAAAATTGACATTCTTGTCAATTTTATGATAAAATAATTTTTTATATGGAGTATCTTCTTGAGACTCGTAATGTTAAAATGCAAAAAGTTTATGAACTGGCTAAAAGAGTGGCTAAAAGTTCAAGTCATGTGCTTATTCTTGGAGAATCTGGAACCGGAAAGGAGGTTTTGGCTAAATATATTCACTTTTGCAGTGAAAGAAAGGGACCTTTCGTTGCAGTCAATTGTGCGGCTATCCCTGAAGAACTTTTAGAAGCAGAACTTTTTGGTTACGAAAAGGGAGCTTTTACTGGAGCTATTAAAAATAAACCTGGCAAATTTGAAATAGCCCATAAAGGAACCCTATTCTTAGACGAAGTTGGTGAATTAAGCCCTAAACTTCAAGCTAAGCTTCTCAGAGTTCTTCAAGAAAAACAGGTAGAAAGATTGGGAGGAGAGGTTCCTATTAAGGTAGATGTAAGAATTCTTTCTGCTACCAATAAAAACTTAGAAAGGGAAGTAAAGGAAGGTAGATTTAGAGAGGATTTGTATTTTAGACTGAATGTCATACCTATAGAGATTCCCCCTTTAAGAGAAAGAAAGGAAGATTTAAAGCTTTTAACCCAATTTTTTTTAAAAAAGTTTTGTGAAAGAGAAGGCTTAGAGGAAAAGGTTATTTCCTCTGAGGTATGGAAGGTTTGGTTAAATTATCATTGGCCAGGTAATATAAGAGAGTTACAAAATTTGGTGGAAAGGTTGGTAATTTTAACGGATGGAAGGGAAATTACCTTAGAAGACCTTCCCTCTTTTATTTTAGAAAAGAAAGTAGAACCAAAAGAGACAAAAGAGGTAAATGAAAAATTTTATTTTACTAACTTTCCTTTAAAAGAATTTGATGAAGAGGGAATAGATTTAAATGAAGTTTTGAGAGAAATAGAAATATACTATTTAAAAAAAGCTTTAGAATTTTCTCAAGGAGTTAAAACCAAGGCAGCTAAGCTTCTCAAATTAAACAGGACTACCTTTATAGAAAGATTAAAAAAATACGGATTAGCATAATTTTTGAAAATCTAAAACTATAAATGGTATGGAAAAAAAGCTTAAGGAACTTGGTAAAATTGGTTGTTTTTATTTAGGTGTTCTCTTAATTTTGGGAGCTGGATTTTTTTTATTTACCAAATCCCTTCTTTTAAGTTTTCCCTTAGCTAACAGAACTACCTTAGAATTAGAAGATCTTCAGAGGAAAAACGAAAGAATTTTAGAAGAAATTTTAGCTTCCTATCAAAAGGGAAATTATGAGAGAGTAAAAAATTTAGCTAAAAAACTTTCTCCCTATTTTATATTGAGAGCTGAAGAAAATTTAATTTTAGCTGAGAGTTTTCTGAAAACTGGGGAACCAGATAAAACTTTAATTTTGGCTAATAAAGTAGTTACGGTTAAAAGGGGCACTCGGGAAGCCTGTTTGGCAGAATCCCTATCTATAAAAGCCCTTTTGGTTTTAGAGAAATTTTCGGAAGCTCAAGGAAAAATTTCCAAGTTTTTAGAGTCTTACTGTGAAGAAGACCTAAAATCTGAAATAGCGGTATTTGAAAAATTTCTTAAAAAATATCCTTGGGAAAAATGGTCTCCTGAGGAAATAAAACTTTGGACCAAATCTGGACTTGAAATTTATAAACTAAGAGCCCTTTATCTTATTCAAAAAAATCAGTTAGAAAGAGCAGAAAAGGAAATTTCCTATTATTTAAACCTTTCTGGAAAATACTTAGAAGGAGAGGAACTCTTTTTTAAATTAGCAGAAGGTTACTTTAAAATCGGAAAAAGAGATCAGGCTAAAAGGTTTTATGAACTCCTAATTACCGAATGGGACTTAACTAAATCTGCCCTATTTTCCAAATTTAGACTTTATCAAATTGTCTATGAAAGAGCCCCTATCAAAAAACTTCTTCCTTCACAAACTGTTAGGGATTTACTTTTTTATATCTCCCAAATAAAAAGTAAATATTCTGAAGAAGAAATAGCAGAAGAAGCTCATTTGGTAGAAACCAGAGTTTTTACCGAAGAGAAGGAACCCGAGAAAGCCTATCTTTCTGCAGTAGAATTTATAAATAAGTATGGAGAAAGTAAATTTTTGCCCGAAGTCTTACAAACCTACTGCAAAAACTTTTCTCAATTTCTCAACTCCAAAATAGTTAAAAGTGAACTAATAGAAGTCTTTAATTTGGAAAAGCTAAATAAGGAATATATAGAAAGGAGTAAATGTGGAGAGGTTTACTATTCCATAGGAGAGATTTTTTGGAATTATGGGGTTTTAAATTCGGCCTCCTATACTTACATTAAAGCCTGGGAACAGGGAATAAGTAAAGATTTAGAACCTTTTTTATATTTTAAGTTAGCTTTTTTAGCTAAGGAGACCGGTGAGGAAGAAATTTTTAAAGACCTTCTCCGTTTAATAGAAAAAAGGTATTTCTCCCTATTTAAAGAAGATCCACTTTATACCTATTTAAAGTTTTTTTATGAGTTGGAAAATAATTTGCCTTCTGCCGAACGGTTTCTTTCTAAGCTAATTAACTCCTCTTTAAAATTGGAGCTAAAAAGGAAGGCTTTAGTAAGTATTTGGCATAGATGTATAATTCTTAAAAATTATGAAAAAGCCTTAGAATACTTACAAAATCCCTATTTTCCCTTGCAACCTGAAAATTTTATAGTTCTTTTGTCAGAAACTTTAGAAAATAAACCAAAATTATTTCCTAAGGTTTTAGAAAAAGCTAAGGAGAAGTATCCAGAAAATGTTCACTTAAAATGGATAGAAGCTTATTTCTTAGAAAGGGAAGGAAAGATAGAGAAGGCTTTAAGCTTGTGGAAGGATTTAGCTGAAAATCTTGGATTAGAAGGTGAGTTAGCTAAAAGCTATAATAAGTGGCAGGAATTGGTAGAAAAATCCCGAAAAATAAGTTTTTAAAGAAATGAAGGGAAAGGTTTTTTTAATAGGAGATAGTTTAGAAGTGAAATTTTTAAGGGATACCTTAAAGGAGAGAAATTTAGAAGTTCATTGGTTTTCTAAAAAGGAATTTAGTAAAGAGATTTTGAGTCATAAATTGATAGATGTAGTGGTCTTTGAGTTAAGCTATGAAGAAACTTTTAAGCCAGAACTGGTAGATGAATTTTTAAAGTTAGGTTTTTTTCATTTAATTTTTTTGGCTGAAAAAGCAGAGTTAGAAAGGGCTATAGAGTTTATTAAAAGGGGAGCCTATGATTTTAAGCTTTTATCAACTCCTATGGAAATTTTGGAAAAGGCAATTTTATATGTTTTAGAGGAAAAAAGGATTTTTTGGGAGGAGGAGGTTTTTCTTACTCAAGATCCTAAAATGATTAAAATTTTAAAGATGTTAGAAGAGGTAGCCCAAAGTAAGGTTCCTGTTTTATTAGTGGGAGAGTCAGGAACCGGAAAAGAGCTCCTTTCTAAGTTTATTCATTTTAAAAGTCCCCGTAAGAAAGGGCCCTATGTGGCTATAAATTGTGCAGCCCTTCCTGAAACTTTGCTTGAATCAGAACTTTTTGGTTATGAAAAGGGTGCCTTCTCAGGAGCTAATTTTAGAAAGAAAGGAAAAATTGAATTGGCTGATGGAGGAACTTTGCTCTTAGATGAAATTACCGAAATGCGTCCCCAACTTCAAAGTAAGCTTCTCAGAGTTTTACAAGAAGGAGAAGTTGATAAGTTAGGAGGATATCACCCTGTAAAAGTGGATGTAAGAATTGTTTCTACTACTAATAAGGACATAGAAAAAGAAGTTTTAGAAGGAAATTTTAGAAGAGACCTTTATTACCGAATCAATGTGATTACTGTCAAAATTCCGCCATTAAGAGAAAGAAAGGAAGACCTTGAATTTCTCTCTAAGTATTTTTTGGAAAATTTTTCCCAGCTTTATAAAAAGGAGATAAAAAACTTTAGTCCTTCAGCTTGGCAGTTTTTAAAAAGTTACTCCTTCCCAGGAAATGTCAGAGAATTAAAGAATATGATAGAAAGGGCCGTCATTACTGCTAAAGGTGAATGGATAGAAGTAGAAAATTTGACAGATCCTTTAGCTTCTACTTTTAAAGCTGGCACAGAAGTTGATAAATTAAAAATAGAAGATTTTAAGTTAAAGCCCCTTTTTGAATTAGAGAAGGAGGCTATTTTGAAAGCTTTAGAAGTTAGTAAAGGAAATAAGAGTAAAGCGGCCGAACTTTTAGGTATTACTGTAAGAACTTTAAGAAATAAGTTAAAGCTTTATCAAGAACAGGGAATTTTGAAAATTTAAGGGGAGTTTAAAGGTATGTGGGGTTTGCTGGAAAAGACCCTAAGCTTAGTTAATATCGCCTTAAAACTTAGATCTTACAGGCACCAGTTGTTATCTTCTAATATTGCTAATGTAGATACTCCAGGTTATAGAAGAAAGGATTTACCTTTTGAAAAAATTTTTAAAAAATATTTTACTGAAGTTAAAGAGAAGGTTTTAAAAACTACCAGGGATAAGCACTTTGTTACCAAACCTATAACTCCCGTAGATTGGAAAAAGGAGATAGAACCTTTTACCTTAGGAACTCCTAATAATGTAAATCTTGAAGAAGAAATGGTAAGTCTTACGGAAAATCAACTTCTTTATGAAGCTACCCTTCAAGCCCTTTCTAAGGAATTAGAAAGATTAAAAGAAATAATTACGGAAGGAGGACGATAACCTATGAATCTTCTTAAAGTCTCACAAATTGCAGGAAGTGGTCTTTTAGCTCAAAGAGTAAGACTTAGTGTCTCAGCTACCAATATTGCTAATGCTCATGTTACCAGAACCTTAGAAGGAGGTCCTTATAAAGCTAAAAATGTAGTTTTGAAAGCCGTTCCTTTATCTAAGGAAAATCCTGAAATAAAGCTGGTGCAAGTAGAGAAAATAATTGATGACCCCAGTCCCTTTAGAGAGGTTTATGATCCTGGGCATCCTGAAGCAGATGAAAGAGGAATAGTTAAATATCCCAATGTTGATCTGGTTACTGAAATGGTAGAGCTTCTTTCAGCAGGAAGAGCCTATGAGGCCAATTTAAATGTACTTTCCACTACTAAAAGTATGGTTTTAAGAACCTTAGATTTATTGAGTAAATAAAAACTTAGGAGGAAATTGAAATGAAAATTAATCCCTATAGTAAGGGTTTAAATTTAAGCCTTCCTTCCAAAACTTCTATCTCTCAAAATAAAGAATCCTTAAGTTTCAAAGAATTTTTATTTCAGAAGATTAAGGAAGTAGATGAGAGCGAAAAGTTAGCTTTAAAAGCTATAGAGAGTTTAGCTAAAGGGGAAGATGTAGATCTTTCTGAGGTGGCTATGAGGATTTCCAAAGCAGATACCAATTTTAAACTTCTATTAAGAATTAGAAATAAAATTTTAGAAGCCTATCAAGAGATTATGAGGATGCAAATTTAATTTTTGAGAAAAAAAGATGAAACTTCCTGATTTTAGACTTCTTTTTACTCAGCTTAGAGAATTTTGGGGAAAGCTAACTACTAAGCAGAAATTTTTTATTTTGGGGGGAAGCTTAGGACTTACAGCTTTATTAATTTTGGGAGTTTGGTTGGCAACCAGACCCACTTGGGGACTACTTTATAGAGGCTTAGATGAACGCACCACTGGGAATATTGTAGAATATCTCAAACAACAAAAGGTTCCCTATAAGGTTGAAGCAGATGGAAGTATTTATGTGCATCAAGAAAGAGTTCCTGAGTTAAGGATGGAAATTGCCAGTAAAGGTTTGATAGGTGGGCCGGGTCCTGGTTTTGAACTTTTTGATAAGGAAAAAATAGGACTTACAGATTTTCAAGAAAAGGTAACCTATCAAAGGGCTTTAGAGGGAGAACTTGCTCGGACTATTATGGGAATAGAGGGGGTAAAATCGGTAAGAGTTCACTTAGCTATGCCTAAGGAAAGTATTTTTATTGAAGAAGAAAAACCTCCTAAAGCCTCAGTTTTGATTGAAATGAAACCGGGATTTTATCTTAATCCTAATCAAGTAAAAGGCATTCTAAATTTAGTAAGCGGAGCAGTTCCTAATTTAAAACCGGAAAATATTAAAATTGTTGATGCTACCACTGGTAAAAGTTTAGATTTGGCTTTAGAGGAAGAAGAAGTTAATAAAATTCAAAAGCAATTAAGTTATAAGAGAAAATTAGAAGAATATTATAAGTCTAAAGTTGAAGAACTTTTGTCTGGAGCCTTAGGGCAGGGTAGGGCTATAGCTCAAGTTTCTGTGGAAGTTTCCTTTGATAAGGAAAACATTACGGAAGAAACCTATGATCCTGAGGGTTCTGTGGTAGTATCTGAAGATTTAGAGGAAGAAAAAAGGCAGACTACTTTGCCTCAAGAAGGAGGGGTAGCAGGAGTTAAAGGAGCCTTAGCTGAAAAATTTGAAGCTACCCCAACTAATCAAACTCAAGGAGAAATAATTACTAAAAAAAGAGCCGTCAGAAATTATGAATTAAGTAAGAAATTAAGAACTCTTGAAATTTTACCTGGAAGTATTAAAAAAATAAGTGTAGGAGTAGTAGTTGATAAGGAAGTACTTACTGAAAATGATACTGCTAAGATTACTTGGGTTGAAAATTTGGTTAAAGGTGCTATTGGCTACAATCCTGATCGAGGCGATGAAGTAAAGGTAGAAGCTAAAACCTTTACTAAACCACCGGTTAAAAAACCAGGAATTATGGATTACTTAGTACAGCTTTATAAACCTCTTTTAGTCTTAATAATTATTTTATTAGTTTTTATTTTTATTGTAAGACCTCTTATGAAAACTCTTTTAGTTAAGCCCCTTCCTCCTCCTAAGGAAGAGCTTCCTCCTGAAGTTAAACCGGTAGTGGAAGAAAGAGTAGAAGAAGTTCCTTTGCCCCATGAGGTAGCCTTAGGAATTATTCAAAGTCAGCCCGAAAGAGCAGCTATTTTAGTAAAAAAATGGCTTTTAGAAGAAACCTTAGAGGAAAGAAAAAAAGCTTTATCTGAAGCGAGTTAAAAATGGCTAAGATTAATCCTGAAAAATTGACCGGACCTCAAAAAGCAGCTATTTTTCTTATGTTAATGGGAGAAGAGTTTACCTCTCAAGTTTATAAATATTTAGATGAAGAGGATATAAAAAGAATAGGAATAGAGATGGCTAAAATCGATTACATTCCTGCAGAGGCAATAAGAAAGGTTTTAGAGGAAGCCAATATAGAGGCTAAGGACCTCTTAGGAGATTTAACTCTTTCCCCGGATGAATTTCTAAAAAAGAGTTTAATTTCTGCTTATGGAGAAAGAGGTAAAGAACTCTATGAGGAAATTAAAAAGGAAATAGGACCAGAAACCTTCAAAAAGTTAAAAAAACTTGATCCGAAAACTATTGCCAGTTTGTTAGCTAATGAACATCCACAAACTATTGCTATTATTTTAGTTAACTTAGATTCAGAACTTTCAGGGCAGGTTCTACAACTTCTTCCTGAAAAAATAAGAGGAGAGGTTCTTTTAAGAATTGCTCTTTTAAGTAAGGTAGATCCAGAAATTGTGAAAGAAATAAGTGATGCTTTAGAAGAAGAACTTAAAAATATAGGAGGAGTTTTGGGAAAAAAGATAGGGGGACCTGAAAAGGCAGCTGAAATTTTAGCTCATGCTGGAAGAGAATTAGAAGATGAATTACTTACCGAAATTGAAGATGAAAATCCCACCTTAGCAGAAGAAATCAGAAAGTATCTCTTTACCTTTGAAGATTTTCTTAAAGTGGATGACTTTGCTATTCAAGCTCTTCTTAAAGAGATCTCTACCGATGACTTAAAATTAGCCTTAAAAGGTGCCTCGGTAGAAATAAAGGAGAAGTTTTTTAGAAATATGAGTAAGAGAGCCTCTGAATTGCTAAAGGAAGAGCTGGAAATGATGGGTCCTGTAAGAGTTTCTGAAGTAGAAAAGGCTCAACAAAATATTATCAGAATAGCTAAAAAATTAGAAGCAGAAGGAAAGATTATTTTAAGTAGAGGAGAAGAAGAATTTGTCTAAAATTTTAAAAGACGAAAATAGAGTTAAAGTTTTAGTCCCGGATTTGTCTCCAGTAGAGGAAGAGGTTTTTAAAGCCATCTTTTCAGAAAAAGTTCCTGAAAGTAAAGTGGAGGTTAAAAAAGAAGAAAAAGTTGAAAGGGAAATTTTGAAAAGGAGTTATAAATTAGGTTATACCAAGGGGTATGAAAAAGGGAGAGAAAGGGGATTTAAAGAAGGTTATGAGGAGGGACTTAGAGAGGGCTATAAGGAGGGCCTCTTAAAAGGTGAAAAAGAAGCTAAGGAAAAGTACGATCTTCTGGAAGAGAAACTTCAAGCAGAATATAAAACTAAAATTCAAGAAATAGTAAATTTTTTAAGAAATTTAGAAAATGAAGCTAATCAATTGGTTATTAACTTAGATAAAGAAGTTTTAAGCTTAGCTTTAAAGGTGGCCCAAAAAATAGTTCTTAAAGAGGTTAGTCAAAATTCAGAAGTTACCTTACAGGTAATCAAAGAGGCCTTAACTTACTTAGCAGAGGGTGTGGAAATTGTAATAAAGGTTAATCCAGAAGAATGGCCATTTTTAAAGGACCTTTTATCTCAAATCTTTTCTCCTTCTCAAAAAATTAACCTTGTCCCAGAGGAAGGTATTTCTAAGGGAGGGGTTTTTATAGAAACTTCTATAGGTATAATTGATGCTACCTTAGAAAAGAGGTGGGAAAGAATTTTAGAAACCTTGGAAAAAGATGAAAGTTAACCCCTTAGATAAATATCATAAAAAAATTGAGTTTTTATTTCCTTTTGAAATTTATGGATATGTTAGTAAAGTTTTAGGTCTTACTATTGAAAGTACAGGCCCCCTTCTTAGGATAGGGGATTTATGTAAAATTAAAAACGAGGACAGAGAAGTTTTAGCTGAAGTAGTAGGGTTTAAAGATAATACTCTTATTTTAACCTCTCTTTCTGAAATTCGGGGTTTAGAAATAGGATGTAAGGTTTATCCTCTTGGACCTTCCTATGCCCCAGTAGGGGAGGATTTTTTAGGAAGAGTGGTAGATGCCTTAGGAGAAGCCTTAGATCAGAAAAGGAAACCTAAACCAAAGGATTTTTATCCTATTTACGGAGAACCTTTAAAACCTTTAGAAAGAGATAGAATTAAAGAAATTTTAGATGTAGGCATAAAAGCCCTTAATGCTTTGCTTACCATTGGAAGAGGGCAAAGGGTAGCTATAATGTCAGGTTCAGGGGTGGGAAAAAGCACCCTTTTGGGTATGATAGCCCGTTATACCTCTGCAGATATTAACATTATTGCTCTGGTGGGAGAGAGAGGAAGAGAAGTGAGAGAATTTATTGAAAGGGACTTACAAGAGGAGGGATTGAAAAAGTCGGTAGTAGTAGTAGCAACCTCTGATAAGGCCCCTTCTTTAAGGGTTAGAGCTGCTTACTATGCTACCTCTCTGGCAGAATACTTTAGAGATCAGGGATATAAAGTGCTTTTACTTATGGATTCTCTTACCCGTTTTTGTATGGCAGGAAGAGAAATAGGACTTGCCTGTGGTGAACCTCCTACAGCCAGAGGCTATACTCCCTCAGTATTTGCTATGCTACCTCGCCTTTTGGAAAGAGCAGGACCTAAACTCAAGGGAGGTGATATTACAGGTATATATACAGTTTTAGTAGAGGGAGATGATTTTAATGAACCTATTGCTGACTCAGTTAGAAGTATAGCAGATGGACATATTGTTCTTTCTCGTGAATTGGCTCATGAAGGACATTATCCCGCTATAGATATTCTCCTTAGCATAAGTAGAGTTATGAAAGATATTGTAAAAGAAGAACACCTTTCCTTAGCTTCAGAGGTAGTTCAAATCTTAGCTACCTATAAAAGAGCTGAAGATTTAATTAATATAGGAGCCTATGTAAGAGGTTCTAATCCAGAAATTGATAGAGCTTTAGAGTTAATAGGACCTTTAAAGGGCTTTTTAAGACAAAAAATTGAGGAAAGATATACTTTAGAAGAGTCCTTAGCTCTCTTAAAAAAAATCTTAAATAAATAAAGGTAAGTTTAGAATGAAAAGAAAAATTAAATTATTAAACCTCTTGGTGTGGTATAAAAATTTATATGAAAATTTAGCTAAACAAGAATTTTCTCTTTGTCAGCAAGCTATAGAGGAATTGAAGAAAAGGAGAGAAGAAGTTAACGAAGAGATTGTAGAGGGCTACCAAAGGATAAATAAAAAAAGAGTTTTTAGGGGAGAAGAAATAGTTAATTACTTTACAGAACTTCAGAACTTGAGAGAAATAAAAGACAAAATAGAAGTAGAACTAATTCATAAAGAAAGGGAAAGGGAGCATTTATTTGAGGTTTTAAAGGGAAGATATCGGGAAAGAAGGTTAGTAGAAATCTTAAGAGATAAAATAGAAGGTTTGTGGGAAAGGGAAGAAGAAAGAAGATTTCTTAATGAGATGAATGAATTAGTGCTTTTACTTAGAACCCATCGTGAAAAGGAAAATATTTAATTTAAAACTTTTTCGCTTAAAAAACTTATTTTTTATTTTATTAACTATTTTTATAATTAAATTAATTTTTATTTTGGGATGGCTTTTTTCTAAGGATAATCTAATTAAAGCTCAAGAATCTCAGGGAGTTTTGAAGGTTTGTCCACCTGAAATTACTCAGGGGTTAGCTTTGGAAAAGGAAAGGTGGGCTCAAAAATGGTTAGAGTTAGAAAGTAGGGAAAGAAATTTAAAACTTTTAGAAGCTCGTCTTCAAGAACAGTTGACAGTTTTAAAAGAATTGGAGGCTACTTTAGATGAAAAATTGAAAAAAATTGAGGCTATACAAGATGAAAGGATGAAACTTCTGGTTAAGGCTTATTCAGAGATGAAGCCCTCTAAGGCAGCTCAGTCCTTAATGAATATGGATAGAGAAATGGCGGTTAAAATTTTAAGTCAGTTAAAAAGTGATCAAGTAGCCAGTATTTTAAGTGCCATGCCTCCTGAAAAAGCTGCCGATCTATCTCAAGCTCTCTCAGGCTTTCCACCTAAGGAGATTAAGGATTAAAAAAATAAATGAAAGAAATCGTTTTTAAACCTATAGGGTATGTAAGAACTAAAGAAAGTGTTATTCCGAGGCACTGGACCATTTCTCAAGTGGAAGGGGAATTAGTTATAAACCCTGAGTATCAAGAGGGATTAAGAGATCTAAAACCGGGAGATGAAATAGTAGTAATTTTTCATTTTCATCAAGCTCCTCCCTTTACTTCAGAACATCTCATTCAAAAGCCGCCTCATCTTGGAGAAGAAAAGGGAGTATTTAGCACCTGTTCCCCTATCAGGCCTAATCCTATTGGATTATCTGTTTTGAAAGTGCTTGAAGTTAGGGAAAATGTAATTAGGGTTAAAGGTTTAGATATGTTTGATGGAACCCCTATTTTAGATCTTAAACCCCATGTCAAAGAGTAAAATTCTTTTTTTTACAGGCTTTGTAGGAAATGTTTTAGAGTGGTATGACTTTGTTATTTATGGTTATTTTGCTAATATTTTTGCCGAGCTTTTTTTTCCCAAAGGTGATCCTACGGTATCTTTAATTTTAAGTTTTTCAGCCTTTGCAGTGGGATTTTTTGCCAGACCTTTGGGTTCTCTGATTTTGGGTTATATAGGAGATAAAAAGGGAAGGAAACCAGCTCTTCTTTTCTCTATAATTCTTATGGCTGTTCCTTCCTTTTTAATTATGTTTCTTCCTACTTATGCAACCCTGGGAATAGTAGCTCCCCTTTTGTTAAGTATTTTTAGAATTTTTCAAGGAATTTCTGCCGGAGGAGAATATACCACTTCTATTACTTTTTTACTGGAACATAGTCCTCCTGAAAAGAGGGCTTTTTGGACTAGTATCAATCTTTTTGGAGCTATTTTTGGCATCATGTTAGGCTCTCTTTCAGCAACCCTTATTCATTCCCTTTTGAGTCCTTTAAATGTTAAAGAATATGGATGGAGATTGGCTTATTTGCCCACTATTTTTTTAGCCTTAGTGGGTTATTACATAAGGAAACATACCTATGAAACCCCAGCTTTCGTAAGAGAAACCCTGTCTCCCCAAAGGGGATTTCCTCTGCTTATAGCCCTAAAAGAACATCCCTTTTATGTAGTTGTGACTCTCACTCTCTCTATGATTCAGGGGGTAGCTTTTTTTACTCTTTTTGTTTATCTTCCCACCTACTTTTTCAGATATTTAAAAGTATCTTCCGATTTGGCTTTACTTTCTAATACCTTAGCCATGCTTATTTTAGATGTAACTATTTTATTAGTAGCTTTGCTTTCAGATAAATACGGTAGAAAACCCTTTTTTTTATTTTCTTTACTAATGTATGCTCTGTTTTCCTTTCCTTTAAATTATGTAATGGTAAAGACTAATTTTTGGGGAATATTGATCTGCCATCTTCTTTTTGGACTTATTTCAGCTTTTTTCATGAGTATTCTTCCTGTTACTTTAGCTGAACTTTTTCCAGTAAGAATCAGAGCTACTTCTCTTTCAGTTCTTTATAATCTCTCTTTAGCTCTCTTTGGAGGAACAGCTCCTATGTTAGCCACATATTTTGTGGAAAAAAGGAACCTTTTACTTTTTCCAGGAATTTATTTAGCTCTACTCTCAGCTTTAGCTTTTTTAGTGGCTCTATTTTTTTTACCTGAAACCCATCCTTTAAAAACCAGAAAAATTAAAACCGAGCTCTAAGGAGCTTATGATAATAGGAAGCTGGAATGTAAATTCTATTAAAGTAAGATTAGATCAAGTAATATCTTTATTAGAAAAGTATTCTTTAGACCTTTTAGCTATCCAAGAAACTAAGGTAAAAACTGAAAATTTTCCCTATGGAGTTTTTGAAAAACTTGGCTATGAGGTTTATCATCAAGGGGGTAAGGGGAAAAATGGAGTAGCTATTATTTCTAAGTTGAAAGCTAAAGAAGTTAAGAAAGGCTTTGAAGGTTTAGAGGAAAGAGGAGATTTTCCCGATGCTAAAGAAAGAATCTTGGGAATTAAACTTTCCTTTTCTGAACTTTCAGAGCTATGGTTTTTTTCTTGTTATATTCCTAATGGAAGTCCTGTGAATTCAGATTATTATTTTTATAAACTACAATTTTTGTGGCAGTTGAAAGAATACTTAGAAACCTATTTTTCTAAGGATACCCCTTTAATTCTTTCAGGAGACTTTAATGTGGCCCCCTCAGAAATAGATGTTTATGAGCCTACCTTATTAGAGGGTTCTATCTGTTTTACAGAAAAGGAAAGAAAAGTTTTTCTAAATTTATTAGAATTTGGACTTAAAGATGCTTTAAGAGTAAGATATCCTGAAAAGAGAGGTCTTTTTACTTGGTGGGATTATCAATTTTCAGCTTTTGAAAAAAATTTAGGTATGAGATTAGACCATATTCTTATTACTTCCTCTTTAATAGCCCGATTGGAAGAGGTTTGGATAGATAGGCAATTTAGAGCTCTTAAAAAACCTTCTGACCATGCACCTATTCTGGCTAAATTTAAAATTTAAACCTATTATACATCCTCCGTAAGGCCTATTTAAAATTCTAAATGAAATTTTATTTGTTACTTCAGCGCTAACTCAATTCATAAAGCCTCTTAGGATTGACGTAGCATCTATTTTAAAGCAAGTATTAGGATTAAGATAGATAATTTTGGGAGGATAAACTAAGTAAAATAGGAGGCTTAGCAATGGCTATAGGAGGTGGTAATGGTAAAGAGTTACTTAGAATTTTCTCCTTTTTTCTTCTACTTTGAACTTAAGAATATGAGTTCCCTTTAGCAAAGGCATATTTGAGTTGTCTTCAAAATTTTAGAGTTAGAAAAAAGATATTTCCTTTTCTGATCATGCTAAAAAGGGATACCCTTTTTAAAAATAAAATTTTCCTCATTTTCACAAAATAGGTTACTCCAATTAGCCTTTATACTTTTCCCAATTAAAGGTAGAAATATTTTTGTCTTTTTTGCTAAACTCAATTCCAACTAAATAAATTTCTTGACATCT
>JANXAD010000024.1 GCA_025062245.1 Thermodesulfobacteriaceae bacterium
AACTACTTCCCCCTCTAAGTTAGACTCCAAAGGTGCCTACACTCTTGCACTTTTTGTTCTTAAACACCCTGAACTCCTTAAATACAGTTTGGGCATTATTTTAATCCTTTAAATCCCAAGGAGTCAAATAAATAATTTTTATAAAAAACACAGAATTTATTGGGTAAATTTAATTAAACCTTCTGTTTAGAAAGAATGTGAGCCCATCTTAAGGGTTCAGGTAAACGAAATTTTACAGCGGTTTTTAAAACCCACTCCACAGCTTCATCCACAGTAATGAGATGGCCAGGAGATACAAAAACAGGTTTAACCTTAGATTGGGTCCTTACTACATATCCCACTATTTCCTCCTGAAAGTAAATAGGAAACTTAGCTCCTCTTTTTTGAGCTAAATCGTAACTTAATTTTAAGAGAGGCTTTTTAGCACACCCGATAGTAGGAAGGCCAATTTCCACTCCTAAGTGAACCGCAATTCCTGCTCTTCTTGGATGGGCTATACCTTGTCCATCTATAATTAGGAGATCCGGCTTAGTTTTCAAATTTTGGAAAGCCTCTAAAATAATCGGAAGTTCTCTAAAGGCTAAAAAACCAGGAACATAAGGAAAGGAAAGGGGGGAAACCTTTTTCTGGATTTCAATTATTTTAAATTCTGGAAAGTTCATAACTACAATTACTGCCTGAGCTAAATTTTTTCCTGAAAAATAACCTACATCTATCCCAGCTATATATTTAGGAGTTTGAAGTAGGGGGATAAGCCTAATTTTTTGCGAAATCTTTTTCTGTAAAGCCTTAAGCTCTTCTATCATAAAAAATTTTCTCCTAAAATAGACTTTAGCCCAATATTGCCAAAGTCTTTTACTTTGTTTATGCTTTAATATCTATGATATCTAATTTAATAGAAATTTTAAAAAGTTTTTTAATTATTTTTATAGTTTGCCTCCCTGTAGTTTTTCTAACTACCAAACTCAGAATCCCCTCTGTGGTAGGTTTTTTACTGGCTGGAGTTTTAATAGGACCCTCAGGGGTAGGTCTACTAAAAGATGTTCATCTTATAGAAACCTTGGCAGAAATAGGTGTAGTTTTTCTAATGTTTACTATAGGAATAGAATTTTCTATAAAGAAACTTATTGCTTACAGAAAAGAGGTTCTTTTAAAGGGTTTTTTTCAAGTTCTTTTCACAGTTATTATAACCTTAGGACTTTCTATACTATTTTTAAAGGAATCCCTACCGAAGGGAATTTTTTATGGCACTTTAGTTGCCATGAGTAGCACAGCCTTAGTTCTGAAACTCCTTATGGACCGGGGAGAACTTAACACCACTTACGGGAGATCCTCTTTTGGAATTCTTATTTTTCAAGATATAACCGTAGTTTTTATTATGCTTATTCTTCCTATTTTAGCAGGCTTGGAAGGAAAACTGGAAACCATCCTATTTTCTATAATAAAATCCTTAAGTATTGTAATTCTCTTATTTTTGGGTTCCTATTATTTAGTTCCCTTTTTATTTCACCAAATCGCTAAAACCAAAATTAGAGAACTTTTCCTAATGTCTATATTGAGCTTAGCCCTAGGAACAGCTCTTTTTTCTCATACCTTAGGCTTATCCTTAGCTTTGGGAGCTTTTTTAGCTGGTATGGTTATTTCAGAATCTGAATATGCTTATCAAAGCATAGCTGAAATTAAACCCTTTAAAGACCTCTTAATGGCCATCTTTTTTATCTCGGTGGGGTTGCTCCTAAAACCTCAATACTTTTTAGATAATTTTTGGCTTACCTTTTTAGTCCTGGCTTGGCTTTTGTTCATAAAATTTTCAGGAATACTTACTGCAAGTTATCTAATAGATCAAAATTTAAGAATTTCTCTTTTAACAACCTTTTATCTTTTACAAATAGGAGAATTTTCCTTTGTTTTAGCTTTAGAGGGCCGTAAATTAGGTCTTATAAATGATGATTTTTATCAAATTTTCATCGGTTCTTCAGTAATCTCTTTATTTATCACTCCCCTATGGATAGAAGGGAGTCATAAAATGGCTGACCTTTTATTATCTTTCTTTTCCCCTAAACTTTATCAGAGGTACAAAAAATTAGGTAAAGAAAAAAAGGAGACCCATTTAAAAAACCATACCATAGTGATTGGCTACGGAGTGGCAGGAAAAAACATAGTTTACGGACTAAAGACCTTAAATATCCCTTATGTTATTCTGGAATTAAATCCTATTACAGTAAAAAAATATAAAAGTAGAGGAGAACCTATTTACTTTGGTGATGCTACAAATTTAGAAATTCTTATTAAAATAGGGATAAAAACTGCAAAAATTTTAGTTATTTCTATGGGAGACCATATAGCCACTCGTAAGATAGTATCTATAGCAAGAAGAGAAAATCCTGCTCTATATATTATTGCCCGAAGTAAATTTGTAGCAGAGATTGAGGAACTTTTAAAATTAGGTGCCAATGAGGTAATTCCTGAAGAATTTGAAGTTTCTATAGAGATCTTTGCCAAAGTTCTTGAAAAATATGAAGTTCCTAAAAATGTCATTTATGAACTTTTGGAAAAGGTTAGAAGTAAGCACTACAAAGCTTTTAGAACTATAGAAGATTTAAAATTAGATTCTTTGGAAGGTTTGGAGTTTTTAAAAGAAATCCATACTCAGACTTTTTTAATCTCTCATAAAACCTCTCTTATAGATAAATCTATTAAAGAGATAGCCCTTCGAAGTCAAACAGGAGCAACTATTATAGCTATAAAAAGAAGTTCTGAATTCATAGTCAATCCTTCTCCAGAGGAAGTTCTAAAGGAGGGGGATATGCTTTTTTTAATAGGAAAAGAGGAGGATTTAAATAAAGCTATAGCTTATTTAAGTTCCTTTTAAAGGATTAGTGAGTTAGTGAGAAGCCCCCAAAATTTGAATACTTAAAATGTTAAGATTGTGGGATTTTTTTGCACCCTTTATCCATTCTCTCCAAACATTTCCTCCTTAAAACCCTATGAAAACTCTCTTAGGTGCCCATTTACTTATCAACCTATCCCTCTTTATTACCTATAAAACTTCATACTCCTCAAATATCCACTCCAAATGCTTCACTATATCCTTACCTATATTCTTAAGACCCTCTTGCCCCCCTCTTTTTTTCTTAAAGACTTTTTAGGTTTTTAAAGTCCTTTGGGAGACTCTAACAAAAAGTTAAAGACACAAGAGAGGATCTCTTTTTGTTTCCACTTGTTTAGAGTTTGTTTTGAGAAGGCTATTTTCTTTACGAAAGCTACCAGAGAGTTATTAGGTGCTTTAGCTAATTTTACCTTAACCTTCAAAGTGTCCAAAAAATGGGAAGCAATACATTTTCTCTATCTCACACCTAATCTTATCAAAGAGGCTAAAAGGTTAGAAAGGCTAAACTTTATAAAAGAAGCTTATTTTCAAAGCAGGGGTTCTCCTTAGGCTTAAGGTTATAGAGTTTCACGATAAATAGGCCACTTAATTAAAAAAGTATTCCAAGGGGAAAGTTAGGTGAAAAGTTAAAAGGAAGCTTAGAGGAAGATTTTATATGGTATAGGAAGGAGAGGTTTTTAAGGGATTTTAGAGGCTTTTAACAGGGAATTGAGGTATGATTTGATAGGGTATCATGGAGAGAGGTGCCCCATGACTTAAATAATAAGTCACCTTTAAGATAGTATGATGAAGAATTTAATAAAAACAAACAGTCCCAAATCATATGGACTTATACAAGACCTTGACATAAATAAAAATTAAGGTATTTTTTGAAAAGATATAAAGTTTAAGGCGCGTAGCTCAGTGGGAGAGCGCTTGCTTGACGCGCAAGAGGTCGGCGGTTCGATCCCGCCCGCGCCTACTATCCTATTCTTCATTACAGGAGATAGAGTTAACTTTTGAAATTTAAAATTAAAAACCTTGGGGAGTTTTATCTTAATTCTCCAACCTCTCTAAAATCCATTCTTCCAGAAATTAAAAAATTAAAAAAAGAAATACCTGTAGGGTTTAAATATCAAGAAGAACTCATTGATTGGCATTACACCTTTAATTCTTCCTCAGAAAAAGAAGTGGAATTAGAACCTATTTTTTCTTCCGATTTAAACTCCTTAGAATATTTAAGACACACAGCTTCTCATATTTTAGCCCAAGCCGTAAAAGAGTTATTTCCCTCAGCCAAATTAGGAATCGGACCAGCTATAGAAGATGGTTTTTACTATGATATTTACTATGAACAACCCTTTAAGGAGGAAGATTTAATCAATATAGAAAAAAGAATGAAAAAAATTGTGGAAAGAAATTTACCTTTGGAAAGAAAAGAAATTTCTAAAGAAGAAGCTTTAGAACTTTTCAAAAATTTAGGAGAGGATTTTAAACTTGAACTTATCAAAGAACTTCCGGAGGAAAAGGTTACCATTTATTCTCAAGGAGATTTTGTAGACCTCTGTAAAGGACCTCACCTTTTGTCTACTGGACAAGTAAAGGCTTTTAAACTTCTTTCTGTTTCAGGAGCCTATTGGAGAGGAAAGGAAAACAATCCTATGCTCTGGAGAATTTATGGAACAGCATTTTTCTCAGAAGAAGAACTTAAAAATTACCTAAAAAGATTGGAAGAAATTAAGAAAAGGGATCATAGAAAATTAGGTAAAGAATTAGAACTTTTTACTATAGAAGAGGATATTGGGCCAGGTTTGGTTGTTTGGCTTCCTAAAGGAGCCTTAATTAGAAAACTTATAGAAGATTTCTGGAAAGAGGTTCATCTTCAAAGAGGTTATCAATTGGTCTATACTCCACACATTGCCTTAAGAGACCTTTGGAAAATCTCTGGCCATTTAGATTTCTATATAGAAAATATGTTTCCTTCTATGGAATTGGAAAGTAAAGCCTATCAACTAAAGCCGATGAATTGTCCTTTTCATATTTATGTTTATAATCAAAAAAGAAGAAGTTATAGAGAACTCCCTTTAAGATTCTGTGAACTTGGCACAGTTTACCGCTTTGAAAGAAGTGGAGTATTACACGGACTCTTAAGAGTAAGAGGTTTTACCCAAGACGATGCCCATATCTTTTGTAGGGAAGATCAATTAGAAGAAGAATTAACCAGAGTCTTAGATTTGGTGATTTACTTTTTGAAACTCTTTGGTTTTAATGAATATAAAATTTTTATCTCCACTCGACCCGAAAAATTTGTAGGTTCCCCTGAAATTTGGGATAGGGCAGAATTGGCCCTTAAAAAAGCTTTAGAAAATAAAAACTTAAACTACGAAATTGATCCAGGAGAGGGGGTTTTTTACGGACCAAAAATAGATTTAAAAATAAAGGATGTCTTGGGAAGATTTTGGCAATGTTCTACTATTCAAGTAGATTTTAACATTCCTCAAAGATTTAATTTAGTGTATGTGGGAGAGGACAACCAATTTTATCGCCCTATCATGATCCACAGAGCTTTATTGGGTTCCTTAGAGCGCTTTTTAGGAGTCCTTATTGAAAATTATGCTGGTGCCTTTCCCTTTTGGTTAGCCCCCATACAACTTAAAATTTTAAGTCTTACAGACCGAAATATCCCCTATGGAGAAAAAGTGGCTGAAAAATTTAAAAAAGAGGGATTTAGAGTAGAAACCGATTTTAGAAACGAAAAACTGAATTACAAAATTAAAATAGCTCAACAGGAAAAAGTCCCCTATATGGTAATCGTAGGAGATAAAGAGGAAATTCAAAATACTATCAGTGTTAGAACCAGAAAAGGAGAAGTTTTAAACTCTTTAAAATTAGAAGATTTTCTTTCTCAACTAAAAAAGGAAAATAAACCCTATCTATCTGATGAAAGTCTTTAATCCCTTTTTAAGCTCTATTTTAAGTTTCAATTTATAGCCAAGGGGTAGATATGCAAAAGGATATAAGAGAAAAATATCGAGTTAACGAAAAAATTAAGGCTAAAGAAGTTCGGCTCATAGGACCCGATGGTAAACAAATAGGAATAGTTCCTCTGAATGAAGCTCTTAACATAGCCGATCAATATGGATTAGACTTGGTAGAGATTGCTCCCCATGTAACTCCGCCGGTTTGTAAAATTATGGACTTTGGAGAATTTCTCTATCAAGAGGCTAAAAAAGCTAAGGAAGCTAAAAAAAGGCAAATTCAAATTGAAGTTAAAGAAATCAAATTAAGTCCTAAAACCGAAAAACATGACTTGGAAGTAAAAATAAAACATATTTTGCGCTTCTTAGAAGATAAAAATAAGGTTAAAATTCGAGTAGTTTTTAAGGGAAGAGAAATTCTGCATCCCGAATTAGCAGAAAGGGTTTTACAACCTATCTTTGAAGCTGTTAAAGAAAAGGCTCAAATTGAAACTCCTCCTAAATTAGAAGGAAAACAACTTATTACTGTTTTGACCCCTATTTTAAAAAAATGAAAGCCTAAAGTTTCCAGTCACAAAATTGTCTTAAAATCTGAAGTCCTGGCTTTCCACTTTTTTCTGGATGAAATTGAACTGCTATTAAATTTTCATAGGCTATAGCAGAAACAAAATCTACTCCGTAAAAAGTAATTCCACATATTAACTCTTGATTTTCAGGAACTACATAGTAGCTATGAACAAAATAATATTCAAAATCTGGGTCTAACTTTGAAAAAACTAAATGTTTTTTAACCCAATTTATTTTATTCCATCCCATATGGGGAACTTTAAGTCTTTCATTTTTATAAATGAAAGGATCGGGAAAACGTTTAACCTTGCCTTTAAGTAAATTAAGAGTTTTGGTTCCACCATCTTCTTCACTTTCTTCAAAAATAATTTGGGTTCCAAGGCAAATTCCTAAAATAGGAATACCCTTTTTAAAAATTTCTTTTATAAATTCATCTAACCCAAATTTTTTAAGACTTTCCATAGCACTTCTTGCTGCTCCTACCCCTGGAAAAATAATCTTTTCAGCTTTTTTAAGCTCTTCAGGTTTAGAGGAAATAAAACACGAATAACCAAGATAGTTAAGAGCTCTGGCTACACTGGTTAAATTTCCCGCTAAATAATCTATTATTCCTATCATAACCTCCCTCTTAGTTAATCTTTTAAGACTTCACTTTTTCATCTATTTTAAGGTTCGTTCCTCTTTCCTTATAAAAAATTTATACCCAAGCTAAGAGTAATAAAAAATCTGATTCTTATATTCCTTTTCAAAAATTTTTCGTTCTTTTAGAAGATTTTTAATAATTTTTTCAAGAAAACTTTCTCCCTTACCTAAAGCCATAGACAATTCTTTTAAAGTAGCCGGTCTTCTGGCAAGGTAGTTTATAAGTTTTTTTTCCAATTCTCCTTTAGTTTCCCTTTCTTTTAAGGATCTTTTAGGAAAAATGACCTCAGCTTTTTCTCCTAAAAAAAGAGCTACCTCATGAAGTTCTTCTAAAGTAAGGGCTTTAGCCTCTTCATAGGAAGGTGGTCTTACAACAGTATTAAGTTGAATTTTGTGGGGAGAAATTTCCTCTATTAACTCCTTTAAAGCTCTAAGTTCTTCAACCTTATCATTTATATTTTTTACTAAAAGTACCTCTAACCAGAGTTCTCCCTTCATAATTTTTCGTAGATCCTTTAATCCTTTAACTATTTCTGAAAGTTTAAGAGAAGGATGGGGTTGGTTAACCTTTTTAAAGGTTTCAACTTTTCCTGCATCTAAGGAGGCCAAAACCAAATCTACACCAGCTAAGGCTTCTTTAACTTCGGAAATATTTATTAAACTACTATTAGTTAAAACAGCTATAGGTTTGGAAAGGTGCTTTTTAGCTAAATATATAGCTTTAGAGAAATAAAGGTTTAAAGTTGGTTCTCCACTTCCTGTAAAAGTTAAAACATCAAAAATTTCTTGGGATTCCTTAGCTTTAAAAATAGCTTCCTCTATTAAATCCCAAGGATAGTATGGTTGTCTTTCGGTAGTTAGATAGTTAGTTTTACCTACTTCACAGTAAAGACAATCCATAGTACAAACCTTTTTAGGAACCAATTCCAGACCTAAAGACCTTCCAAGTCTGCGTGAAAAAACTGGACCAAAAAGAAGAACCTTTTCAGATTGACTTTCCATATAGGATATTTTAATATTATAATACTTCTTATGAATTTAGAAAGGGCTTTTAAAGTTTTAACTCAATTTTTACAGGGAAAGGAAAAAGCTATAGAACTTTGTATCCTTTGCCTTTTAGCCAAAGGACATCTTTTAATTGAAGATTTACCGGGTATAGGTAAAACTACCTTAGCTTTAAGTTTAGCTAAGGTTTTAGGATTAAGTTTTGGAAGAATTCAGGGAACCTCAGATTTACTTCCCTCAGACATTACGGGAACATCGATCTATAATAGATCTACTGGGAAATTTGAATTTCATAAAGGACCCATCTTTAATCATATCGTTCTAATAGACGAAATTAATCGCACCCCTCCAAAAACTCAAAGTGCCCTACTTGAACCTATGGAAGAAGGTCAAGTCACTGTGGATGGACAAACCTATCCTCTTCCTGAACCTTTTTTTGTAATCGCTACCCAAAATCCCATAGAATATTATGGTACCTATCCTCTTCCAGAGGCTCAATTAGACAGATTCTTACTTAAAATTTCCATAGGATACCCTCCCAGAGAAGTAGAAAAGGAAATTTTAAAAATAGGAAGTTTAAAAGAAGAAATCATATCCTTAGAATCTATTCTCTCCGAAGAAGAAATTCTTAATATGCAAAGAGAAGTTAAAAATCAAATCTATGTGTCTGAAAAAATTTTAGATTATCTATTAGATCTCATAGAAAAGACAAGAAAAAGTGCCTATCTATTAGCAGGTCTTTCTACCAGAGGAGCTCTAAGTTTACTCTTAGCTGCTAAAGCTAGGGCTTACTTTTATAAAAGAGATTTTGTAATTCCAGAGGATCTAAAGGAAATCGCTCCTTATTCCCTTCCTCATCGCTTAATTTTTAAAGAAGAGTATAAATCCTTAAGTAAAGAAATAGTAAGGGAAATTATAGAGAGTACAAAAGTTCCTATTTAAGCTTAAAATGCAGTTAAAAATAACAAAGATTGGCTTTTTATATATATTTTTAACTATTCTTTTAGGTATTTCTGCTATAAATACCGGAAACAATCTTCTCTTTGTATTAGTTTCTTTTTTACTAAGTTTTATGCTACTTTCTGGGTGGTTTGCCAAACTAAATCTGCGATGGTTACAAATCTCTTTCTCTTTTCCTGAAGAATGTTATGCTCAATTACCTACTTTAATAAAAATTACTCTAATAAATCATAAAAAAATTATTCCTTCCTTTTTAGTTAAACTTGAATTTCAAATAAAAGGTTCTAAAGATTCTTCCTCTTACTCTACTACTTTCTTTTTATTAGAAAAAAACTCAGAAAAAATTCTTTCCATTCTTCCTTTAGAACGGGGATATAATTATTTAGAAAGGGTGGTTATTTTTTCTAACTTTCCTTTCAATTTTTTTGTCTTAAAAAAATACTTAAAAATTAAGGAAAAATTTTTGGTCTTTCCTAAACCTATGAATTGTACTGATTTTTCTGAAGAATTTATTCATCCCTATAGAAGTGAAAAACCCTATCTATCCGGAGAGGGTAGTGGAGAGTTTAAAGAAATAAAGGATTATCTTCCAGCTGTACCTAAAAAATATATAAGTTGGAAACATACAGCCAGATTTGAGGAGACTATAAAGATTAAGTCCTTTTCTCAAGAAGTGATAAATCCTGTTTTAATAAACTTTGAACAGTTTAAAGTTCAAGACTTAGAAAAAAAGATCTCCTGTATTACTTACCTAATTCTTGAAAACCTTAAAAAAGGTATTCCCACAGGCTTGAAAATAAATGGTAAATTTTTTTCTCCCCAAGTTAGCCATTTACATAAATTTAATATGCTTAAAGAATTAGCTCTTTATGAAAGAAATTAAACTTAAAAACCTTTTATTATTTTTTACTTATTTAATCTCTTTAATATGTATTTTATTAACTTTTAAAGCTATAGATAAATTTTATTTTTCAATTATTATTTTTCTTTTTTTTATCTCTTTATTTTTTGAAAAACATCAAAAGTTTTGTCCTAGACTTTTTATTAATATTATGGGTATAGTTTTTATACTTATTTTTTTATTTACTACTAATCTTTCCAACTTATTAGAAAATAGTTTAAAAACTTTAACTTTTCTTTTATCTTTAAAACTTTTAGAAGATAAAAAAGTAAGAGATTATTTAGAAATATATCTTTTATGTTTTTTAATTTTAGCAGGATGTAGTTATTTTTATACAAATATTTTCTTTTTTTTACTTTTAATTGGTATATTATTTTTATTAAATACTTCTCTCTTTCTTTGTTTATATATTTTAGAAGACCAAAATTTTATTATACCTTCTAAAAAATTATTAAAAATTTTTTATATAAATTTTATACCATTTTTTTCTTTATTTTTAAGTTCAATCTTCTTTATATTTTTACCTCGTTTATCATCTCCTTTATTTAACTTAAATATAGAAGAAAGAGAAGCTAAAACTGGATTTTCTGATCAAGTTACTATTGGAATTTTTTCTAAAATTCAAGAAAGTAACTCTATCGTATTAAGAGTTGAAATGGAAAAAATAGATTTTGAATATCTTTACTGGAGAGGAATTACTTTAGATTATTTTGACGGAAAAAGTTGGACTAAAAGTAAAGAAAACACCTTAAATTTTCATACTTTACCTCACTTCTTTAATAATACTAAAATTAAACAAACTATTTATTTAAATCTCCCTCAAGAAAATTATTTATTAACCTTAGATAAACCAATAATTATTTCAGGAAACTTCCAATATGATAAAGATTCAGATTTGAGCATAAAGATATTAGAAACTAAGACTTATCCTGTTCGTTATTATGTTTATTCTGTAATAAGTGATATTGGTGAAGAAAAAATAAATAAAAAAAATTTTTTACAGCTTCCTCAATTAAGGAGAGAAGTTGAAGAATTGGCTAAGAATTTAAAGGGAAAAAGTGAAGAAGAAACTGTTAAAAATATCTTAAAGTTCTTTAAAGAAAGTGGTTTCAAATACTCTCTTAAAAACTTACCCATTTCAACTTATCCTTTAGAAGATTTCCTTTTAAAATATAAATATGGTAACTGTGAATATTTTGCTTCTGCTATGGCAGTTCTTCTTAGAATTAATGGAATACCTGCTAGATTAGTTGCTGGATATAAAGGAGGTGAGTATAATGAATGGGGTAAATATTACTTGGTTAGAGAAAAAAATGCTCATACTTGGGTAGAGGTTTATCTAAATGGTAGGTGGAAAAGATACGATCCTACTCCTTCTGGAATAATACTTACTCAACCTTCCTTTTTTAAGGAAAAAATAATCTTTGTTTTAGATCTGATTAACTATTACTATCATAAATTTATTTTAGACTATAATCTTCAATTACAAGTAAAAATTTTGAAAACCTTTAAGGACTACTTTACTAAAGAGGATATTAAAACTATCTCTATTCAAACTTTCAACAAAACTCTCCTTTTAAAAATATTCTTAGTATTATTTTTTATAGTTATAATTTACTTAAGCTACCTTAATTTTAAGCACAAAACTTTTCAATTTTTCTTACCCTTAGAGAGGAAAATTTTAATAAAATTTTTAAAAACTTTAAAAAAATTTGGATATCATAAAAAAGAGGAGGAGGGACTTGAAGAATTTTTAGAAAAAATTAAAGACCCCTTTTTAAGAGAAAAAAGTAAAAAAATTATAGAAATTTTAGAAATTTATCTTTATAAAGATCAAACTATGGATATAGAGACTTACCAGAGGTTAAAGGAATTTTTAAAAGAGATTGAAAACTTTAATTATCCTTATGTTAAATCCTAATAAACTTACTATTTTACGAATTTTTTTATTACCTTTACCTTGTGCTTTATTATTTTTGGAAACCTACTATGCAAAGTTAGCTGCCATAGGATTAGGTTCTCTTTTAGGATTTACGGATTACTTAGATGGAGTTTTAGCTAGAAGACATAAAAAGATTACTCCTTTAGGAACTTTTTTAGATCCTGTAGCTGATAAAATTTTTATAACTACAGTCTATTTAACTTTAACCTATTTAGGTTATCTTTCATTTTTACCTATTTCTTTGATAATTTTAAGAGAAATTTTTATATCCTATTTAAGAAGTTGGTTTTTTGAAGAAACTAAAGTGATTAATCTATCTAAATTAAAAACCTTTTTCTTAATGATATTTGCTGGAATAGTTATATTATTAAATCTTTATTTTTCAAAATATTTTTATTTAGTTGATTATTTGTTGTGGATTTTAGTATTTATATCTTACTTAACAGGTATACCATATTTTTATAGAGTTTTTAAAAAGATTTTAAAATTTAGAGATCAAATGAACTTATTTTTTGAAAAATTACCTTCTTTAATTTATCCTCTATCTTTAGTTTTTATATTTCCATTTACTAATTCATTTTTTTGGATTCCAATTTTATGTATAAATTTCTATTTTTTTAAAAAAGGTTTAGCCAGAGTGTCTCCTAAATGGGTTCAAGAGGAGTCTATTTTTGTTTATTTATTAATAATTTTATTAAGTTTAGAACTAATTTTCTATAAAAAAATTTACTTTTCACTTTTTATTTTATTTATTTATAGTTTTTTAAATGATGGTATAGAAACTATAAAACTTAGTTGGAAAATTTTAAACTTGAAATAGCAATTTTATAATCTTTTTTACTAAAAATAGCTGAACCAGCTACTAAAATATTAGCTCCTGCTTCAATTACTAATTTTGCATTTTTTTCGTTTATACCACCATCTACTTCAATTAATACTGATAGATTTTTTTCTTCAATAATTTTTTTTAAATTTTTTATTTTGTAAAGACAATTATCAATGAATTTCTGTCCTCCAAATCCAGGATTAACAGTCATTATTAAGACGAAGTCTAAATCTTCTAAGATATATTCTAAAACTGTTAAAGGAGTATGGGGATTTAAGGAAACCCCTGCTCTTTTACCTAATTCTTTAATTTTCCATATAGTGCGATGAAGATGAATAGAAGCCTCAGCATGTACGCATATTAAATCTGCTCCAGCTTCAGCAAACTCCCTAAGATATCTTTCTGGATTAACTATCATCAGATGAACATCAAAGGGAAGTTTAGTTAAAGGACGAAGAGCAGAAATAACCAAAGGACCAAAAGTAATGTTAGGAACAAAAACTCCATCCATTATATCTAAGTGTAGCAAATCTGCTCCAGCTTCTTCTACAGCCCTAACTTCTTCTCCTAATTTTGAAAAATCTGCAGAAAGTAAGGAAGGAGCAATTAATACAGAATCTTTATTTAGTGTCAGGCTCATTCTTTTTAAGGGGAAAGGGAACTATTTTAGGCACCCTTTTTTCTTTTTTCTCCTTTTTAGAAGAGGATATCTCAGATAGGGAAGTATTTAAAGGGGTAGTCTTTAAGATATGAGGAATAAAGGTTTGATAATGATTAAGAAGTGGTTCAGGAATCTGAAGGGTATACCAAATTATTTGGGTTCTTTGTATGGTAAAGTAAGGAAGTCCTAAAAGGATGGGAATTAATCCCTTTTCTTCAAAACTAACTAAAGCAGGCCATTCCACCTCAAAAAAATCTTTTTTTTCTAAAACAAATTTTAAAGTTTCGTAAAGAGGATTAAAACAAACTAAACCTATAAAAAGACCTGTTAAAGTCTGAAACAATACAGGTTTTTTGGTAATAGGCTGTTCGCTCATTTAACACTATAAATTTTAATGTCACTTAATTATTTCTCAAGAGGTGGTGGGGATGACCTGTCAAGAAAATTGTGTCTGTTTAAAAAATTTGACTTAACCATCTGCCAAAAGGAGCCTTCCACTTCGTCCTCTCTATCCTCCTTAAGGTCACATATATCGCAACCTCTGCTCTCATCATAAACTGAAAACATCTCTATCTTCCTTCATTTTCAAAAGCTCTAACCTATTATTTATGTTCTCTACCATATTTGTCGTATAGACACACTTCCTCACCCCCTCTTCAAAATCCTTCATCTTCCTATAATTTTTTGAGTGTTTTTGTATACTATATTTTCTGTTTTTTTAATTTTAGACTATAATTCAAATAAAACCTATTATACTGCCCCGCCTTTAGTTAAAACTTGTTTATGAGATATTGACATATAAGTATAAGGATTAAGGGATTTGAGATGATGGTGTAGAGGTTAAATGATGGGGGTAGATATAAGATAGCAAAGAAAGAAGCTTAGATAGTTGAATTAGAACGAATTTTTCAAAGGTCTCATAATATTAAAAATTGTACTAATCTAAACTATAGCCAAAATTAAAAAGGGTTTTTTCAGGATCTGAAGAAATTACTAATGCTCTAAGAAGTCTTCTTAGTTTTTCTCTATCTTGTTCTGTTTTAATCTGCCTCTTTAATACTTCAGGCACTCTCCCAAGCTTCACTTTCACCACCTCAAGCACCATCTCTTAAGCCTCTCTTAATAATCCCTGCTGTATCCCCTCCTGTAATCCCTGCTCGTATTTTCTCTCTGAATAGGTCTTCAATTCAAACTCCATCCTCTTACCCCCTACCTCCCTTAATTTAATCCACACCTCCTCCTCGTCAAGCTCCTTCTCCTTAGATACTATCAACAAAAATAACTCCATATACCATCTCTCCCTCTCACTTAACTTCCCCACCACCTCAACAAATCTTACCACCCCCCTTAATAACTCCTCCAGCGGTCTATCAAGACTTCTAAGAAGATAAAGATAAACATACACCACACTATAAAGTTCAACCCTTTTCAAAAGCTCCTCTCGGTTAAGTCTCACCAAGTCAAGAAGTAAGACCTAATCTCAGAAGGTATCTCAAGAAGCTTTACAAACTCAACGGGGTAAAGCCAAGTCCTTTGGCCATGATAAAAAAATAAAGGGAAGCACTGGAATAGGTTTTGAGCCTTTTCTGAGGGCCTTCTCAAAGAGAGCAGAGATATAGTTTAGGATTTGAGTATAAACTGAGACATCTTGATAGGACTTGTGTTCAAGTAAAATGTAGAGGTGAAGAGGTTTTCCAAGGAGGGGGACTTGGACGATGATATCTGGAAGAAGGTGCTTTTCTTTAGAGAGAGAAACCTGTTCTTCAGGGACGAGAATAAGTTGGGAGAGGTCATAGGGCTTTGGTTCAGACATAAAAGGAAGTATAAAGGAGATTTACTAAGTAAGCAAGAGGAGTATCTTTAGCGATTTAACTCTTTATAGGCTCAAACAAAGTTTCCTTAGGCAAGGTAAAATACCTGAGAAAGATACTTGTTAAACTTAGGTCTCCCTTTTTCTAAACTTTCACCTTAGAGTAAAGCTGCTGACCCTTTTTATGCCATCCCTTTTCTGCTTCCCTTCTACGAGCATAAATAGTATTGGCTCTATGTATGGTTAGAGTTTGTATCCTCCTTTTGAGCCAGGCTTTGGCATCAAGATCTCAACTCTAAAGTCCTTTATGCTAAGTGATATTATATAACATTTAAAAAAAACTTTTAGGTTGTTAACATTCTCCTATCAGCAAATTTAGGTAAACAATTGAATTTTGCAAAGGTTTTTTTATAATTATAATTTTTAAAAAATTTTTATAGAAAAATGTCGCTTCAAACTTAGGAGGAAAGTTGTATTCTCTTATTGTTATTCTCATCTATCTTCTGATTTATATCAATGCTGCTTTTGCAGAAACTATTCGTTTTGCACCACTTCCAATTCATGAAAAAAATATTTTAATTTCTCATTACAAATATCTTATTAAACATTTAGAGGATACGACGAATTTAAAAATTGAGTTACTTTATATTGAAGATTACAGGAAACTCATGGAGGAGTTTAAAAAAGGAAACGTTCATCTTATTACTATAAGTCCTCTTCTTTATTACGAACTTAAGAAGGAATTTCCAAGGGTGAAGATAATAGCCCACTTTAAAGAAAGGGATGGTTCTATCGATCTTAGTTGTGCCTTAATAACACATGCCAAAGGACCCAATAGTCTCAAAGAAGTTAAAGGTCCCGTTGCAGTAGGGCAAAAACTAAGCACTTGTGGTTATTTTGCAGCCAACATAATGCTTTCTCAAGCTGGTAAAAGTATTAATAAAATGAAAATAAAATATTTTAACACTCATAATGAAATTGCAGAGGCAGTAATAAGGGAGGAATTTGAGATAGGTTCACTCAGAAAAGACATAGCTGAGCAATATAAAGGATTTGCGATAAAAATTTTGAAGGTAATAAAAATGGGACCAAGCCTCTCAGTGGCAATAAATCCCTTGGTGGTTTCAGAACCTAATATTAAAAAAATACAAGAAGCTTTGCTTTCATTTAATCCCTTGGACAAAAAAGACGAATTTATTGGTAAATATGGATTAACCAAGGGAAGAGAAGAAAGTTTTAATATTATAAAAAAATATGAAAAGTTTAAACCTAAGTTTTAATATAGTTTTAAATTTTATCTACAGGTATCCTTTGTTTTTAATGATCCTATTTGTCTCAGCCATTTTAATCTATGGATTAAATTTGATTTTGTCAGTAAAAAACAGAGAGATTAAGCTAAAACTTGAGGAAACCACCAAAGATATTACCTCTGTCTGGCAAGCCGTTACATCTGCTCATGCAGAAACCATGCAATCATACTTTATGCACTATGTAATGAATCCTAAAACTTTAAAAATTTTAAAGAGAGCCAATTCCAAGGATGAGAGAGAACAAAATCTTGCAAGGGCAGAACTTTTTAAACATCTTTGGTATGATTATAAATATCTTAGAGATCATCAAATTGTAAGGCAGTTTCACTTCCATCTACCTAACAACCGTTCTTTTTTAAGATTTCATGCTCCTACTTCCTATGGAGATGACCTAACTCCCTATAGACCTACAGTGGTTTTGACAAATAAACTGAAAAAACCCCACCTAGGTTTTGAAACAGGAAGAGTAATAACTGGATACAGATATGTTTATCCTATAATAGACAAAGAGGGTAATCATCTTGGTAGTGTAGAAATTTCAAGACCCTTTGAAATTCTAAGAAAGGCATTGAAAAATATATACCAAAAAAAGGAATTCTTACTAATAATAAGGGAAGAGGATGTATTGCCAAAACTTCTTCCGGAGTATTTCAAATATTATATACCTGCTCAGTTTGCTAAAGGTTGGGTCTTAGAGGATCCTTTAGGAGAACTTCCTGACTCACCTCAACCTATGGAAGAGGAATATCAAAAGGTTTTAAATGCTCAGGGAGAAAATAGAGAATTTTTAAAGATGCTTGAAGATAGTTCAGATGGTTCTATTGTAGTAAGCTACGATGGTAAACACTATATTATAACAGCCATAAAATTAAGAGAGTTAGATAAAAATAAACCTTCAGCTATTCTTCTGGCAATTACCCGCTCAGAGGAGATCGATTTAATTAATGAAATATTTAAAAGAAACTCAGTTATATTCACATTGCTAATTCTTGCACTTTCAATTATTTCTTATCTTTATACTAAACAGACCTTTAAGATTAGACAAAAACAAGAAGAGCTTGATGCAATTACCTCAAGTATGGGAAGTGGGCTTATTGTAATTGATAAAAGAGGAATCATTAAATTCGTTAATGAACCTACCCTTAGGATACTGGGGTATAAGAAGAATGAATTAATTGGTTCAGTAGCCCACTATAAAATTCACGTTCATGAAAGTACTCTTGAGGATTGTCCTCTATTTAAGGCCATTTCTATGGGTAGACACTATGGTTCTGACGAAGTTTTCCGAAAAAAGGATGGAACTTCAGTAGATGTACATGTAGTAAGTAGACCTCTATTTATACACGGGGATCATATAGGTGCTGTTATAGTATTCACTGATATAACAGATAGAAAAAGAATGGAAAAAGAACTTTATACTCTCTCAATTACTGATGCTTTAACTACTTTATATAATAGAAGATTTCAACTTGAGATGCTTAAAAATGCTAAAAATAAGGCAGATAGATATGGAGAGCCTTTTAGCCTTCTGATGATTGATATTGATAATTTTAAATCTATAAATGACAATTATGGGCATGAGATGGGAGATGTTGTATTGAAAAAATTGGCAGAAATATTTTTAAACAATATAAGGGCAACTGATGTGGCATCACGATGGGGAGGAGAGGAGTTTTTAATTTTACTTCCCAACACCAACTTAGATAATGCCTTACTTATAGCTGAGAGAATCCGTAGGCAAGTTGAAGCACTTAAAATTGACAATTTATCAAAGATTACTGTAAGTATAGGTGTTACAGCTTATAATGGCAATGAAAATATTAATGAGCTTATATCAAGAGCAGATATGGCTTTATATGAGGCAAAAACCTCAGGTAAAAACACCGTAAGATTTTTAAAAGCATGAAATTCCTTGTTATCATAAAACATCTTATATCACCAAATCAATGATAATCTTAGTAGAGAGGTTAAATGAACCCTCGGAGAGTGAATTTTTAGAGGAATTGGAGTGGTATTTAAGAAAGGGAATAGTTAGGTGAAAGTTAGAAAGGGACCTTGGAGGAGTGTTTTATAGATTATAGGAAGGAGAAGTTTTTTAAAGATTTGGAGGCTTTTAACAAGAGATCGATGGATTATTTGAGATGGTATAACGGAGAAAAGGAGTCCCATGACTTAAATCATAAGCTACCGTTAGGATGATATGGTGAAGAATTTATAATAAACAACACGCATTCCCCAATCCTATAGATTCATACAGAGCCTTGAAAAATAGGAAGTTTATTGTATGATTTTTAAAATATCCTTTTAAAAGGAGGAGGTCCTATGAATCTTCAAAAAATGGTAACTACCTACATACCTCAGGGAATCTTTATTGTTACCAGTAGGGATGGAAATAAAATAAATGGAATGACAGCTGCTTGGGTTTCCCAAGTATCTTTTAAACCCACCCTTCTTTCAGTATCTATTGCTCCTCAAAGATATACTTACGAACTTATTACCAATTCAAAGTATTTTTGCATTAATGTTTTAAGTAAGGAGCATATAGATTTAGCTAAACACTTTGGATTTAAAACCGGAAGACAGATAAATAAATTTGAAACGGTAGCTTACAAATTTGCAGCTAACGGATGTCCTGTTTTGGAAGATGCTATAGCCTATTTTGAGTGTAAGTTAGTGGGGGAGTGTGAAGCTGGAGACCATATTATTGTAATTGGCGAAGTTGTAGACCACAAAATTTTAAAAGAAGGTAAAGAACCCTTTATTTTTAAGTGGGAGGACTTTTTTGGAGGATAAACTACTAAGTTTTCATGAAAGGCTCTATCAGTTTTTAAGTAAAAACTTAAAAATCATTCTCTTGGGGGTCTTTCTTTTTTCTCTGCTAATTATAATAGGAGCAGGTTTTTATTATTATAAAAAACAAAAAGAAGAGAAAGCCTGGTTAGAATTGGCCCAACTTTTATACCAGAGAAAAAACCTTCAAGCTTTGGAAGATTTAGCTAAAAAACACCGAGGAACCTCAGCAGGCTTACAAGCTTATCTTCTTCTTTGGGAAATTTATTATCATCAGAAGGATTGGAACAATTTATCTCGTATTTTAGGAGAACTTAAAAAGGAATATCCTAAAAAGTTAGAGGGAATTTTAATTTATGGAGAAGCTAAGATTCTTGAATCTCAGGGAAAGAAAGAAGAAGCTTTAAAATTATACCAAAAATCTTTAGAAAAGACTTTTTCTCCCAGACCTTGGGTTTTAATAGATATAGGTAGACTGGCAGAAGAACTTAATCAAAACTCTTTAGCTTTAGACTCCTACGAAAAGGTTTTAAAAGAAGATAATAATCTCCTTTCTGAATTTGTTGAATATAAGATAGCTCAACTTAAAGGAAAGGGTGGCTAAAGTTTGGATCTCTTTTTAGTTCTTCAAAGAATTGCAGAAGAAAGAATTAGAGAAGCCATAGAAAATGGTGAATTTGATGATTTAGAGTTAAAGGGGAAACCTCTTGACCTAAGAGAAGACCCTTTTGTGCCTGAAGAAGTTAGAACGGTTTACAAAATCCTTAAAGGTGCTGGTTTTCTACCTAAGGAAGTAGAACTTAGAAAAGAAATTGCTAAATTAGAAGAACTTTTAGAAACTGAAGAAAAGGAAGCCTATCTAAAGGTTAAAAAATTAAATTCCCTTATTTTACAACTTAATCAAATGAGAAGGGTTCCCGTAAATTTAGAAAAAAGTCAATATTATAACAAAATTGCTGAAAAGATAAACCTAAGTAAATCTTCAAATAAAAAGGAACCGGTTAAAGAAATTAATTGGAAAAATCTTGAAATCAAACTTTACCTTTCTTCTCTAAAACCCAAGAAAAAGTAGTTTTCTTATTTCCTATGAAGCCCTATTCAGATGAATATTTTATGAAATTGGCTTTAAAAGAGGGGTATAAAGGATTGGGTAAAACTTCTCCGAATCCTCCTGTAGGTGCTGTTTTAGTAGATCCAAAGACTTTAAAGGTTATAGCCAAGGGATATCACAGGGGTTATGGTCTTTCTCATGCAGAGGTTGAGGCTATAAAGAAGGCTAAAGACAAGGCTAAAGGTGCTATCCTTTATGTTACTCTTGAGCCTTGTAATCATTACGGCAAAACTCCACCTTGCACTAAGAAGATTTTAGAAGCAGAAATTTCTAAAGTAATCTGTGGTTTAAGGGATCCTAATCCCTTAGCTCGAGGAGGATTGGAAACCCTTAAAAAACATGGAATAGATGTAAAGTCCGGAGTCCTTGAAAGGGAAGTAAAAATTTTAACTCGCTTTTTTTTAAGTCGAATATTGAGAAAATCTCCTTGGATAATTGTAAAAATAGCCTCAAGCATAGATGGAAAAATTGCCGTTTCAACTGGAGACTCTAAGTGGATTACAGATTTTAAAGCTCGCAAAGAGGCTCACAAAATAAGAAGTATGGTAGATGCTATACTGGTTGGTAAAAATACAGTTTTAAAAGATGACCCAGAGTTAACCACCAGACTGATAAAAGGAAAAAGTCCTTTAAGAATAGTTCTTGATACCAATTTAACCTTATCTCCTAATTTTAGAGTTTTTAGGGTAGATGAAACCCAAAAAACTATTTTGGTTTGTGGAGAAAAGACCTTTCTACTTGAAAAAGAAGAGGTTTTTAAAAAAAGGGGAGTTGAAGTTTGGAAACTCCCTTTGAAAGAAGAAAAAATAGACCTTAAGGCTTTAATAGAAAGATGCTATCAAGAAAATATAACCTCTCTTTTAGTTGAAGGAGGAGCAGAAGTTATAGGAAGCTTTATAAGCGAAGGATTGGTTGACGAAGTTTTTTACTTTATAGGACCTATGATTATAGGGGATAGGGAGGGCATCCCTGCGGTTAAAGGAAAACCTCTCCAAAGCTTAAAAGAAGCCCTTTTATTACATGAAATTTCCCTTAAAAAATTAGAAAATACCTTTTTATTTCATGCTTATACTTCAAAAGGGTTAGAACTTCTCAATACTTAGAATATCTTCTCATCATAAAGCTCTTAAAGTTTAAAAATTTAATTTTTTTTAACCTTTAATTAACCTCTCTTTAACAAATAGATTTTAAAATTTCTTTTAGATGAAAAGAGTTATCCTTGAGCTTCACGATATAAGTCCTTGGTACAAAAAAGAATTTTTACAGGCTCTAAATTTTTTAGAAGAACTAAATCTTAAAAAAATTTCCCTTTTGGTTATTCCCAACCTATGGAATAATTATTCTCTTTTAGAATATCAATGTTTTGTTAATCTTCTGAGAGATTTCGGCGGAGAGATTATCCTTCATGGTTTTACCCATCTTGGTAAAAGAAAGTTAGTTCAAATGCTTTGGACAGATGGAGAGGGAGAATTTGAAGGACTTTCCTTGGAAGAAACCCATAAGAAAGTAAAAAAAGGTAAAATACTCTTAGAAAATTTAGGCTTTTCTTCTAAATATTTTGTTCCTCCTGCCTGGATTAGTAATCCCTATTTAGAGGAGGTACTTTGGTCTTTGGGTTTTAGGGGAGTAGCTTATAGATGTAAGCTAAAGGATTTGAAAGAGAAAAAAGCTTTTTTTAGCCCAGTTTTAACTTTTAGTAATAGAAGATGGCTTTCACCTCTGAGTATAAAATTAAATTCCATTTTGAAAACTTTATATCACTATAAAGATTGTCTAAGACTTGCTATTCATATGGCAGATTTTAGAGACTTTAAAAAAATTAGTCTTTGGAAAGAAATTATATTTGAAATAAAAAACTGTAGGAGGTTCATATCCTATGAAGAACTTTTTAGTCAAAGCTGATCTTCATCTTCATTCCAAAGCTTCAAATAAACCAGCAGGATGGTTTACTCACCTAATTGGTTGCCCAGAAAGTTTTTCAGAGCCTCTTGAAATTTATCATACCTTAAAAAGAAGAGGAATGAATTATATCACTATTACCGATCACGACACTATTGAGGGAGTTTTAGAAATTGCCCATTTTCCTGAAGTTTTTTTAGGCTGTGAATACACGGTTTTTTTCCCGGAAGAAAAGGCTAAAGTCCATGTCTTAGCCTATGGATTTACTGAAATACAACATCAAGAATTATTAAAACTTAGGGAAAATATTTATGACTTTGTAAAATATCTTAAGATTCATAAAATTCCTCATTCTCTTGCCCATCCCTTTTACGCTGTTGAGGATACTATAATTCATAAGAGATTGGTAGAAAAGTTTGTTTTACTCTTTGATAATTGGGAAATTATAAACGGAACAAGAGGAAATGAGGTAAGTTATATTGAAGAAAATATTGCTAGAATTTATGATTGTTGGGAAATGATTTATCTTTTGGCAGAAAATTATGAAATTGAACCCCTACGCACAAGAGAAGTTATAACCTTTACTGGAGGCTCAGATGATCATGGGGGTTTAGATGTAGGTAGAACTTGGACTGCTGTAGAAGGTGTCTCCTCGGTAGAAGAATTTTTAAAAGGTATTTTAGAAGGGAGAACCTTGGTTCACAGTGAACCCTTAGGGGAAGAAAGATTATTAAATACTATCTCCAAGATAGGTTTAGAATTTATAAAAAGAAAATCTTATTTCTTCTGGAATAAAAAGGAGGAAGAGAAAGATTTTAAAACTGCCGATTTATCCCTGAGGAATCTTATTTTTTCTGATGAAAATCATTTGTTTTTAACTAATAAAGAATTTCTTAAATACTTACCTACTTTCACCCTTAGAAGGGCTTTAGAAGAGCTTAGTTTAGAAGCCTTTGAAGAGGCAGGATTTTCTCTTTTTCTTCATTTTCTTCCTCTTATTTTAAAATATGCTCAAATGAAAGAACAGAGAAAAATTAAGGCTTTAGCTCAAATCTGGGGTATTAGAAAGTATAAACCTGTAAAAGTGGCCTATTTAACAGATACCTATGATCATATCAATGGAGTGGCTCTAAGTACTAAGCTTATGCAAAAAATAGCTTTTGAAGAGAGACTACCCATAAAATTTGTTATATGTTCTAAGGATAGGGTAAAAGACTTTAAGCCCCAAGAAAATCTGGTTAATTTTACTCCTATCTTTGAATTTTCAGTTCCCTTTTATGATGAACTTAAGATGGGTGTTCCTAATCTTATAGAACTTATAGAATTTTTAGAGAAGGAGGAATTCACAGGAATTCATTTAGCAACCCCTGGTCCCTTAGGATTAGCTGGCTTTTTAGCAGGTAAGATTCTTGGATTTCCTCTTACCTTCACTATCCACACCGATCTTCCCTCTTATATAAAAATTTATACTCTGGATGGGGAGTTAGAAACTTTTACTTGGAAAATTTTGATCTACTTAGCTACTGCGGTGAATCATTGTTTTGTTCCTTCAGAATTTTATCGCAAACTTTTAATAGAAAAAGGAGGTTTACCCAATAAAATAAGTACCTTCCCAAGAGGTATAGATAGGAACAAATTTTCACCTAAGTATAGGAAAGATGATTTTTGGTCAAATAAATTAGGAATTAAAGAAAATTCTGAAGTTATTCTTTATGTAGGTAGAATCTCAAAAGAAAAAAATTTAGATCTTCTTTTTCAGATAGCTTCATACTTTCCTGATAGGACCTTTGTTTTGGTAGGAGACGGTCCTTACCGAAAAACTCTTGAAGAAAGAAAAGTTCCCCATATCTATTTTACAGGGTATCTTCAGGGAGAAGAACTTTCACAAGCCTATGCCTCTTCAGATATCTTTCTTTTTCCTTCAGAAACAGAAACCTATGGGTTAGTGGTTTTAGAGGCTATGGCAAGTGGTCTTCCTGTAATAGTTAGTTCTCAAGGGGCTTCCCATGAACATGTAAGAGATGGAGTTAATGGATTTATAGCTCATACACTTGAAGATTATGTTGAAAAGCTTTCTCTACTTCTCAATTATAGGGAATTAAGACTAAAAATGGGAAAGGAGGCTTTAAAGACTACTATGAACCTTGATTTTAGAAAAACCTATCTAGAGTATATGAAACAAATTATAACCATAGGGGCACCTTACCATGAAAATAGCAGACCTCACAACTTACTTTCACCCCCAAAGTGGAGGTATAAAACGATATCTCATAGAGAAGGCGAAGTACCTTAGTCAACTTCCTTATAAACACCTTCTTATTATACCTGGAATAGACTTTAAAGAATATTATCTATACCATACCAAAGTATATGAAATTCCGTCCTTTTTAATTCCCAAAACAGGAGGTTACAGATGTTTCAAGAATATAACTAAAATTAAGGAAATTTTAAATCTGGAAAAACCAGATATCCTTGAAGTAGGAGGTTCCTATTTTTTGATTCCCCTTTTAAAATCTAAAAAATATAAGCTTTTAACTTTTTATCATAGCGATTTAGAAACCTTTTTCTATCCAGTTCCCCTTCCTAAAAACATTAAAATAATGCTTTTAAGAAAACTTATTTCCAAGTTTTTAGCTCCCTCTGATTATGTAATTACTCCCTCTAAGAAAATGGAAGAAAGGTTAAAAGAATTTGGTTTAAGTAAAGTAACTACTATCAACTTAGGAGTAGATACAGAGACTTTTAAATTAAGAAAGGAACTTAAAAATTCAAATGAATTTCAAAGACCTTGGAAAGTTTTATATGTAGGAAGGCTTTCTCCAGAAAAAAATTTAGATTTTTTAATAAAAATTTTCCTGGCCCTTCCTTCTGAGAAATTTGAAGTATGGATAGTAGGGGAAGGACCTAAAAGAAAGGAAATTGAAAAATTCACTAAAAAAAGGGCTAATACTAAATATTTGGGTTATCTATCCGATGAACTGGAGTTAGCTAAGCTTTATAATCAAGCAGATCTTTTGGTAAGTGCTTCTGTCAATGAAACCTTTGGACTAACTTTTTTGGAAGCCCAAGCCTGTGGTTGTATTCTGGTTGCTAAAGATTTTGGACTCGAAACCCAACCTTTTAAAGAATTTTTAGTTAGGGACTTAAGTTTTGAAGCTTTTTATGAAAGCATTTGGAAATCTTCTTTAAGTCTTAGCCCTGCTCTTAAACTTAAGATAAGTTCCTATGTAAGGGAAAATTTTTCTTGGAAAGAAACCTTTCAAAAACTTCAAAACCTTTATGAAAAACTTTTAAACTAAAAAGCCTATTTTTAATAAAGAAAGGCCCTTTAACTTTTCCTCTTCTTGCAAGTTCTTTTAGAGGTGCAAGCTTCTTCCTTAGTAGTAACCCCTTCCTTCTTAATCATAGTATTTTCCGAATTACATTGAGGACATTTTTTAGGTTTACACCTACTTTCCTTAATTGTGCCACAAGAACTACATTGCCATATAGCCATTTTTTCTTCCTCCTAATAAATATTAGGATCTTTTAAAAGTTAAAATTTTTTTAAAGAGTTTCAAGTTTTAAATACTTTTATTTTAAAAATATATCAAAGATTCTTTTAAATACCAAGGCGTAATGTCTCATTTAAAATTCTAAAGGAAATCTCTTTCATGGCCTCATTTAATTTTCTAAAGATAATTATCCCTATAAACACATCCGTTAACCCTTTATAGTCAACTTATTTTCTCTAATCTTGCCCTTCCCCCACCAACCCTCTCCTTCTCCTTAAGCTTCGCCACAGGCTGAAAAAAATTTATATATAACCTCAATATACTATACAGCTCCCTCAAAATCTTTAAACTCCTCCTCACTATCATATCTCATATATCCCACATATCTCCTCACCACTTCTTATAGGGTCTACTTCTTGTAAAGGTTATCCTTTGAGCTAAACCATACCTTCTTAAGTGATTCTTTATAAACCCTCCGCCATTATCAGAATCAATTCCAAGTAAAGAAAAGGGCAATCTCTTCCTCATATCCTCTATGGCTTCAAATACCCACCTCTAAGCTCTGTTTCTTAAAATATAAACCTCTGTCCATCTACTACTTATATCCACTGCACATAAAGTATAAAAAAATTCCCCTCTGCAATGCTTTGTAGTATGCGCAACTAAATCAACTTCCAAAAAACCTACTCTATTCTCATCCCATTCATTAAAGGTTCTCACACCGTAATCTCCCTCTTTAATAAGCTCCCTGGTTTGGTCTTACTTCTACTTCTCAGCCTGCCTCTCTCTTCTTTAAGTAATCTATCCATAGTAGCTGGGCTTAT